>CAYLWY010000006.1:29645-34224 GCA_964387665.1 uncultured Candidatus Peribacteria bacterium | reverse complement strand
ATATGTTTGAGACTATCGCTGAGATTTACTTGGGTAAGGTCAAAAATACGTTTTTCGATCGTTTCTAACGTAAGTTGCGTATCTTGGCTCTGGTAGACATCTCCTGCTATTTGCTGGCACGCTTTCAAGATATTACGCAATACTGCTTTTTCTTTCACGATTTTCGCATAATCCATCGCCATCGCAGTCGTAATCACGTACGATGCTATTTCGTATAAGTAATCCATACCTCCTATTACATCGAGATTGTCTCCTTTGGTGAGCTGGTTTGAAAGCGTGATCACATCTATCGTCTTACGCGCTATCCACAGTTCATGTACTGCGTCGAAAATAAGCTGATGTTCTTTTTGATAAAAATCAACTGGTGTGAGCGCCACACTTTCTATCAAATACAACACTTCGTTATCAAGCAACAAGCAGCTCAACACACTTTTCTCTGCTTCGAGATGATGCGGAGGAAGTCTGAGATCTTCGAGATCGACCATAATTACAATGAAGAATTAATAATGTAAGAGTATAGTAAATTCAGTATCGATATAGTCTGATTTTAAACTGAATTTACTGTATATACTCTTTTTCTGATAAAATACAATCTATGCGTATCACCAAAAGAAAAAATGTAAAGAGCAACAAAGAATAAAAGAGAACAAAAAATGTGAAAAGATATAAATCAGAGTATACTTTTATATCAAGTTAGGAAACTCAAACATTCTTGTTCTCTCATCATAGGACAAAATATGCTTGATTTTGACGCTTTCACGAGATTTCAAAAACTTCCTCACAGTATTGATATAGTTCAACTTTTCTCTCCTCATTTCTCCTTTTCACCGTGATGATACAAACGACCTGGACCAAATGTATAGTTCTCTTCATTTTTTGTTTTCGACTTCTCACTCAGGGTCCCTTTTTTTTATGAGCAAACAGTTACGCACAAAATGAGGAAATACCTCTCCCTGAAGAAGTAAACTACGTATGAAATACACTAGAAAATAGTATGGACATAAATACCGCTGATGAGGTTAACGACACTATTATTGTAGTAGCACAGGATGATCTTCAGACATGAATTACTGAACCTATTGATACTCTACCCTCTTATACAACATCAGGCGACGAAGACACAAAAAACACATGAACCCTTATTCTCGATACCATCACCACAAATATATTAAATAATATACCTTTGATACAGACAGAAGACGTAGCACCTGACGCAGAACAAATAACTTCGGTCATACAAACCACCTATGAAACATGAGTGTTATCATGAACGACCGAACAGTACACCGAAGAAGTAACTATTTTACAAAAGCAACAACTAACTGTAAGCATCCCTGAAAATACATTGATTCAAACAAAACAAGGTGAACAAAAAGCAATAAAAGATCTCGTCCTTACCCCTTGAACGTGAGAAGAAATAGTAAGTGGATGAGAGCAGAACGAACTCTCAGTTACTACCTCACACCAAGGAAGCGTAATGATTGATGAAACACAATATATCATTCCAGAGTTTGCATCTGCTACGGACACCCAAAAAATCAACCTCTCAGAGAGCATCCTCTCTTCTTGATCAGCTCTATGAAACGATGATTCAAAAGAGGATCTACAAGAAGTGTTTGCATTTGGAATACCACAGCAACATCTTATTTTTTCAGAACCAATTACTATATCGTATATAGTACCCTTTTCTGAAGGATCTCTCGTTGAGCTCCACGTACAGCATGCTTGAGAAGCGGCCGCATGAACACAATGACTCTCGACAGATAATTCAGTAACCTGTAATGGAGACTGATCCGCAAGTACAGGGTGAAATATAGCAGAAGTGAAATGATGACAGGTGACGTTTTTCACCTGCGGTGCATCAACATTCACTATTACGTATACCTGATGAGCATCATCACCAAATTTTGTCGACAACTGAACAAAGGACTTTACCGTTACCGTTGTTACCGGAAGTTCATTTCCCACATGATCAGTACTGAATGATGTCAACATTTTGGTAAATTTTCGTCCTATAGACAACGAATCTGCAACAGGTCCACGAGGAACCACAAACTGTTACCCTGCAGAAAAATCCTTTCTTCTTATTCATCCAGATGGAACTCAGGTCCAATTAGCAAATGCATGAACCTATACTACACCAAATACAAACTGTCCTCAAGCACAAATTCTTTACGACCAATCAGCAAGTAGTTGAATCGTGTGATGAGCATGGAATCTGACCTGACAAAGTCGTCAACCTGTAGGAAATTTATCTACTTTAAACGGTAAATCACCATTTGGTATACGAACATTGAGAATGGGAGATAGTACAGCACAAGATGGTGTTATTTTATTCTGATTTGATCTCACTTTAAAAAATGTGGAGTGTGGAGATGGTCTCATATGAACTGGTGAACAGTGTGACGATACAAATGCAATAAATGGCGATGGATGTAACACAAGTTGTCAACTCGAAGCATGACGAACATGTACCTGAGAACCAAGTAGTTGTACCCCTATACCTGCACCATCGGGTCTTCAAGTGCAGTACGATTGAAGTTTCTCATGATGACTATTTACAGACATTTCTGGAAACTGATATCACTGAACCAGATTTAATACTGTCACTACAGGAACACAAAATGGTGAAACAATCATGTGTTTCAATGGAACAAATCAATACATAGAAAGAACAACGAATTTAGCTACCTCGTATCCGATTACCATGTCAGCATGGATAAAATCAGATACTACAAGCTGATTACATGGTGTTATGTCTTTTGCGAGGTCGACTTCGACAAACATCATGCGGAATCTCGAACATAATGCTACTACCATGAGAGCAAGTGCACAAAACACCACTGCAAGATATGCAAATGGAACTACAACGCTCAATACTACTCAATGGTTTCTCGTCACTGCAGTATATAATTGAAACAATAGTAGAGATATCTACATCAATGGTGTTTATGAAGGAACCAATACACAAGCAGCAAACTATAGCAGTAATAACAACAATAGATTAAATATAGGTAGATTTGCAGACAGTTCTCCTGGTAACTATTTTGATTGATGTCTGGATGATATCCGTTTCTATACTACAGCACTTACCTCATGACAGATTTATACCATCTATGCAAAACCTGCTGCATTGAGCACTTCATACACCACTTCATCATCTCCTCAACTTACCTGAACCATACAATGACCACTAGACACTATTACCATTACTGTTAGTGGCACTACGTATACATGAGTTAATAATTGAGTAGGATGATGGTCATTGTCTTGATGAATTATCTCTCCTGGACTGACTAGTTGAACATATCCTACCACCCTCACCGTCACCAATCCTTATGGGAGATCAGTTACCTACAACTCATCGTTTATTGTCAACATACCTCCTGCTCCCAGCTGAGATTTTTGTATTGCTGGACCTAGCAATATCTCTTTTCAACAGATCACTACAGAATCATACGCACAAACCTGATTTACTAGCTCTTCAGGATATTTCCAACTCATAGATTCTAGTGGTGCTGATAGCTGATACTATACCACTTTACAAATCACCAGCCTCAGCTGAACTATGACAAGTTTAACGAATACTTGAATAGCTCGACAATCTACTGGCATTGTGCTTCTTTCATGAACCGCAAACACGTGAGTTATCCTCTGATCTGCCTTTTCTAGCTATAGTATAGCAACCGGTACGGTCACTTTCATCAAAAGAGATCCTGCTCCAAACACCTCAAAAAAGTGAACCTATGGCGCAATCCTTCAACTTCGTCTTTCCTTACCAGCATACATAAAACCTGATACCTATACAGGAACTATTACGTATACATTATATGAGAATTAAGAGCTGGACAGCAAGGTTCTGACAACAGCTGTTATCGATATGCTAAAGAAAGTGGTTACAACATTCTTTTTTAACTATCAATCGATATACTTAGATACTACTAATATCTTGCCTCTATTGACATATATAAATTAATATTCACATACTATAACATATTTTTTTTATTTTGTATAAAAAGATCATTATAAAACCAAGAGTTTTTTTTCTTAACAGAAAAGTTGTGTATACTTTATAAATAGAGCTCAGAGATTCAGATATACTTTGTTTTCTTCTTTATACGTCTGCATGTCAAATAAATCACGAATAAGCATCTTGATCATAAGTACACTTTTGTTTCACGTACACGTTGGCGTGCCTGTTTTTTACAGCTCTATGGTATATGCACAGATTGAAGATAGTATACCTAGAGAACACACTATTTATGAAGAAGAATCCTCTGCCGAAACATCTCTTCCCCTAGCAGAACAAACACCTGAAGAAGATATATTGTTAGACACTGAAGTCACCAATACTACAAACGATATAGCTGAAGTAGATACACCTGCTACTCCACAACATGAAGACATATCTGTAGAAACAGAAACTTTTTCATCATCAGGCACCACAGTTCCTTCATGAGGAACATGACTATGAGAACAGTGAATGCAAGCAAGTACAGGAGTTTGAGAAGACATCTCTTGGTCTTGAGAAGACATCTCTTGGTCTTGAGAAGACATCTCTTGGTCTTGAGAATACCTA
>CAYLWY010000006.1:25309-29545 GCA_964387665.1 uncultured Candidatus Peribacteria bacterium | reverse complement strand
TTGAGAAGACATCTCTTGGTCTTGAGAAGACATCTCTTGGTCTTGAGAATACCTATCATGAGAAAACGTAGCTTTACCTACGTGAGATATAAATGATTGAATACAAGACATCATACCTACTGAAAACACATGAACGTGAAGTCAAGAACATTGAAAAAATAATGAAATACAAACCACAGAAATCAAAACAACCTACGAAGACAGCACACCCGAGTGAGTGGTATTAAATCGTACTGAGTCTACAACAGTGCTTACAAAAGGAAATATAGCCGTTGTACTTCCATCAGATATACTAATCCACACAGCAGAGTGAACAGCTATCTCATTAGATCAGCTCCATATTTCACCAGAAGTTTCACAAACCACAGAAATTACTACCTCATACCGTGGGATACTAGAAGTAGAAGAACCATCTCTCATCCTAGAAGATACTCAAGATACATGAGATACTGGTCAAATCAAAACAGAGATAGAGACCAGTACAGAACCGTCTATTCCTGCAGAAAATAACGACTTACCTCCAGCTACACCCGTGTGAGAAATCGAGAATACACACAGTGAGCTTGAAGAACAAAATAACAACCAACAAATCTCTGAAAACAATCATGTAGTTCCAGAAACTATCTACGAAGAGACTATTTTGGTTAATGAAAATATTTCGAAACAAACATCTACACAACACGAAAACAATACTCCTTCAGAAGCAGTAACTGATCCCTTGATAGAAGTGTTTCCAGAACCAAAACCAGCTATTCAAGAGCATTTTGAATTCTGAATACCATGAGAACATCTCATCTTCTCATCACCAGTAATGATCGAATATCATGCATCTTATCCAGAGTGAACTCTTGTAGAAATTAGTGTACAGCATGCTTGAGACAACACTCCGTGAATCGAATGACTCTCTACTGAAAACTCCACATCTTGCCTCCCTGATTGATGAACTACAAAGTGATGACACCTAACACAAGTACGTTGAGGTAAAGTAAGTTTTTTTACGTGTGGTGCATCTATCTTTACGGTCACCTATACCTGATGAGCAAGTTTCGATAATTTCGTCGATGCTAGCTCTACAGGAAAGACTATTACGGTTACCTCATGAAATATAGCGCCTTGATCTACAATTCAAGATGTAAATGTCATTATTGATTTTTGGAAAATAGATGGTGAAGATCCTGCAACCCCGTGAGCTGGGCAAGCATATAGCGATGAAATATCATTTGTACTTCAGTCTCCCTTATGAACGACAGTAAATCTGATGACTGCAGGAACCTATACAAATACAGCAAATGCAGACAGAGTAACCGTTACCTTTGATGATAGTGCTGCCAGTGCCCCCACCAACCTTCCAGTTACGGGAACATTCCTTCCTACCGATAATCTTAGTTGATTCAAATTCGAAGATCCTATCTGAGATTGGCTTTTTACCTTTGCTGATAGCGTTGCTCAAGATGGGTTGATTCTCTATAGCGTCTCACTAGAAATAAATGCACAGGAACTGTGTGGAAATGGCATACTAAATATCTGAGAATGATGTGATGATGGCAATACTACAAACGGTGATTGATGTAACATGGCGTGTAACGTCGAAAATGGCTATGCATGTAACACTTCATCACCATGATTGACGGGTAACTTAAGCTGTAATAGTGGCATATGCGACTTTTCAGAAACACCCGATACCTGCGAACCAGCAAACACCTGTGGCAACAATAAACTCGAAATATGAGAACAGTGTGATGACGGAAATAGCACAAGTTTCGATTGATGTTCTGCAACCTGTGAAGTGGAGTTTTGTGGGAATGGCGTGATAGATACCATTACGAGTAACACCACTCTTTTCTTAGAAGACTTTGAAAGCATAGGAAATGGCACTGTTACTACAAACAGTACAATTGTCTCCTCTACTTGATATAGTTTATTTTACGAAAACAGTGATCCTACCTGAAGAGCGAGATATTGAAATCAGAGAGTGCAAGACAATGGTTGAGCTGGAGCGATTACCTTTGATGTCAATCCTTCATGAACTTTTGTTCAAAACTATCTGATCTTCCAAATTGATCTTACGTCTGCCGCTTCAGCTACCGATTTAACATTATCTTTTGATTTTTCTCACCATGGTGAAGAAAGTCATGTAACAGATAGAGTGTGGATTAGATGATCAAATAGCGACTCACGAATAGAAATCTATGACCGGGATGCAAATAAGTGAGCTGCAGGAACATTTACTTCAGTGACCAATCTCGATATCGACAACACCCTGATAAGTAATGGACAATATCCTTCGTCAACCTTTCAGATTAGGTTCGGACAGGAGGATAATTTCCCAGCAACCAGCACGACTGCTTCTGATTGACTGAGCATCGATAATGTCCAAATCACTGGAACGCCAATGTGACCATCAACTAATGAAGCATGTGATGATAACAATCTCACTAACAATGATGGATGTGATCAGGCATGTATCATAGAAAGCTGACGAGAGTGTACTGGTGAACCGAGTAGCTGTACGGTCATACCTGCACCATCTGGACTACAGTTGCATTACGACTGAAGTTTTGGTGGATGACTCTTTACTGATATTTCTGGTAATGGATTCGATGGGACTCAGTTCAATGGAGTCACTACAGGCAATCAAAATGGCGAAACAATCATGTGTTTCAATGGGACTAACCAGTATATAGAAAGAGCAACCAACTTAACTACCTCGTATCCTTTTACGATGTCTACGTGGGTAAAGTCAGATACCAGTACATGACTAAGATGAATTGTATCATTTGCCAGATCTACTTCCACAAATAGGATGTACAATATTGAACTTAATGCTACGACACGAAGAGCAAGAGCACAAAACACTACTGCAAGATATGCAAATGGTACCACACCATGAAACACAAGTGAACGGTTCTTAGTTACTACAGTTTTTAATTCAAATACTAGTCATCAAACATACGTTAACTGAACACTTGAATGAACTAATACCATATCTGTAACGTATGATACAAACACAAATAAAAGACTCAACATCTGAAGACTTGCTGATAGTAGTCCGACCAATTATTTTGACGGGTGTGTAGATGATGTACGTTTCTATACGACAGCACTTACCTCTGGACAAATTTATATGCTTTACGCACAACCCGCTGCACTGAGCACTTCGTATACTACCTCACCTTCTCCACAACTCACCTGAACCATACAGTGACCACTAGATACTATCACCATAACGGTAAGTGGCAATACCTATACTTGAATCAATGATGGCATAGGTTGACGGACACTATCCTGATGAATAATTGCTCCTGCACTAGCAAATTGAACTCATCCTACCACTCTCACGGTTACTAATCCTTACGGCAGATCAGTAACATATACCTCATCATTTATTGTCGATATTCCTCCTGCTCCCAGCTGAGATTTTTGTATCGCTTGACCGACGAGTATTTCGTTTCCCCAACTCACTACTGAGGCATACGCACAGACCTGATTTACCAGTGCTTCATGATACTTTCAGCTTATCGACTCTAGTGGGGCTGATAGTGGTTATTATACCACGTTGCAAATTACTAATCTCAGTGGCACTACTACTATTCTTGCAAACACGTGAATAAATCGACAATCTACTGGCATTGTTCTTCTGTCTGGAACAGCAAATACAGGTGTAGTCCTCTGATCAGCATTTGCCTCATGGAGCGTTGCAAGTGGTACAGTCACGTATATCAAACGTGATCCTGCTCCAAACTGATGAAAAATTGGCACCTACTGAGCACCTTTAGAATTACGTCTTTCACTTCCTGCATATATCAAACCAGACAGTTATTCCGGAACCATTACCTATACGTTGTATGAGAATTAGAAAGAAATGGTTTCTTCCAGTCCTGTTTCAATATTTTTACGTACGCATTGCTTCTTAGCTACTTCCTCTTCTCAGACAAAAATAACAGAAACAATACATTTTTTCTTTGCATACTCGATTGCCTTACTCACGTTTTTTGTAGTCATACTTACTTCTACCGACTGTAACTGCTCTCTCAGCATTTTGGCAATTTTTTGTGCATCTAGGAAAAAACGCTCATCAAGCACCTGTATATAGTTCGTCTGCGAGACATCGATTTTCGGTAGAAGATCTCGACTTTCTAGAAACAACCTCATAGGTTCATCTCCTGGAGCAAATCATATAGCCGGAATTTCGTCTTTCGATCAAAAAATTGATGCTAATCCATTGTAACGTCCTCC
>CAYLWY010000006.1:0-25209 GCA_964387665.1 uncultured Candidatus Peribacteria bacterium | reverse complement strand
TGTACAATATCAAGTAGAAAGTAATCAATCAAATAGCGATGGTTAACTTTCAACACAAACGACCCTTTTGGCACACCAAAAGCAAACATAATTTCAAGCGACATCTGCAATATTTCCAGCTCTGCCTGAACTGCAGTTTCACCAAACATGTCTACGTTGAGTTGTCGAAATTCTCTATTTCTTCCTCTCTGCGGTCTCTCATTACGATAAAAATTTGCGATAGAAAATCGTCTAATTGGTTTTGATACATTACGGTATTTATTTGCTACCATGCGGGTTACTGATGGAGTCATCTCTGGTCTCAGAGCAAGATCAGATATGTTTCCTTCTCTATCAGTGATGAGCGTCAGCTCTGATCCACCGACATCCTCACCAGACTTTGCTCTCCAGATATCAGCATGTTCTACTAGTGGTCATAAGTATTCTTCATATCCGAAACTTACACACACTTTCCTCCAGGTATCGAAAATATGTTTACGAACAGCAAACTCTTCTGGAAATCGATCTTTCGTACCTTTTGGTGGTTGCAGTCACAGGGACATATTCACGGCAAAAAATAAATCTATATGTTTAATACGCTCTTGCAAAAAGCACTCTCTTGTTACTTGGTTTTCCCGAATACACACAAACACCTTGCTCTTCAGGACTGGTAAACGGAATACATCTCGTTACTGCTTTACATTCTTCTTTGATGTTTGCTTCGGTTTCTGCAGTTCCGTCTCGATGTGCTAGGACAAACTTCCCAGCATCGAGAGCTTCTTGGAATTCTTGATAAGAATCAACATAAACGGTATTTTCTTCACGAAATTGCTTGTTTCTTATCAATAAGTCTTTTTGCATCGTATACAACGTTGTTTCTATCTCAGCAACAATCGTCTCTATAGAAACAAGTTTCTTTTCTCCCGTATCTCTTCTAGAAAGCTCTACCATTCATTGTTCCATCTCTCTTTTTCCTACACTGATCCTCAGAGGTACTCACTGAAGTTCATACTCATTAAATTTCCATCATGGGGTCTTTGTCTCATCATAATCTATCTTCCACTGTACAGACAACGTATAGGTACCTAATATATTCGTAGGAAAATCTAACGACATACCCTCCAGTCACTCCATAACTCAGGTGAGATAGTTCTCTATCGCTTGCAATTCCTCTTCTGTCTTGAAAAATGGTACAATCACGACATGTAATGGAGCTACTGCAGGCGGTAATACCAGTCCTTTATCGTCACTATGCGACATAATCAATCAGCCGATCGCACGTGTAGACAATCACCAAGAGGTTGCATATGCTGTTTCTAGTTCATTATTTTTATTCGTAAACTGTACATCAAATGCTTTTCAGAAATTCTGTCCTAAGTCATGTGAAGTGCATGATTGTAGTGCTTTTCCGTCCTGCATCATCGCTTCGATCGTGTAGGTATGCTCAGCTCCTGCAAAACGTTCAGATTCAGATTTTTCCCCTTTCACTCATGAGATAGCGAGAATGTGTTGCAAGAAATCATCATACACATCATGCATGAGACGTGCTTCTTCGTGAGCATCTTCTGCACTCGCATGTGCCGTGTGTCCCTCTTGCCAGAGAAACTCTGCAGTACGCAAAAACAATCTCGTTCTCATCTCTCGTCTTACCACGTTTGCTCGTTGATTGATAAGAAGTGGTAAGTCACGATACGATTTCACTCGATCACGATAGGTATTTCGGATGATAGTCTCCGACGTCGGACGAACGATAAGCTCTTCTTCGAGTTTTGCTTCTGGATCTACACCTATATCCCCTGTTTTTTCATCACGTTTCAATCTATAATGCGTTACAATTGCTGCTTCTGTGGCAAATCATTCGACATGTTTTGCTTCTTTGCTAAAAAATGATTTTGGTATAAAAAGCGGAAAATACGCATTCTTGTGTCCTGTGGATTTGAACATCGCATCGAGAATTTGTTGCATACGCTCTCGAATAGCATATCCGTACGGTTTGATAACCATACACCCACGCACCGCACTATGATCTGCAAGTCCTGCAGCCTTGACTAGTTCATTATACCGTTCTGAGAAATTTTCTTCTCTTGTAGGGAGCTTGGTAGCCATCGTATCTATTGAAGTAAATGGTGATTTATCTGTTTCTCATTATTGGTAACGATCGATATGAATATCTTTCAGCTCTTTATCCACATAGATCGCTTTACAGGAAAACCGTCACGGTACAAACAGCAACGGCAAGAAATGCCTATCTCCTTCTCGAAGGTTCAAATCAAAGAGCTTGTCATTATCAATCCATGCAGTATTCCCTTCTTTACACTCCTGTATCTCTCACGAAAATTGGTCCACTATATAGATATAAATAATTCGATCTTGTTTCCCGTCAAATAGCGGAGCGGTGAGCAATCACTTGAAAATCATATGCTGAGCAATCAGTCACACCTCCTCTTCAAGTTCACGAACGACACATTCCTCTGGAGATTCTCACGCTTCTAGCTTCCCTCACAATCCGTTCCGCTTTCCTTCATGAATATCTTGTTGCTTCTTCACACGGTGCAACATAAGTGTTTTATCGTTCTGCTGTACATAGATAAGAGTTGCTGCTTGCATCAAGTCTTGAAAATGTCAAAGTTCTAGTCGTCTAGACTGCTTCTATACAATGCTTCATCATCTTCATCATCACTTTCTTTTGCTAAAGGGAGTTTTTTCTTCTTCCTTTTATCTCCAAAAACTTTTAGTTTCTCGATATCATCTTCTAACCCAAGCATTCTTTGTAATCCTTCATGTTCTTTCAATTTCTGAAGTACTTTTTGTTCGATCTGTCTCACACGTTCACGCGTTACATTAAACTCTGCACCGACTTGTTCTAGAGTATATCTCGGTCCATCGATACCATATCTCATCTTGATAATTTTTGCCTCTCTTTCATCGAGCATATCGAGAATCAACTCTAAGTTACCTCTTACCGTCTCTTTTTCCACATGTTGATCTGGTCTGAGTGTCGACTCATCTGCAATCAGATCTCACAGACTATCTTTTCCATCATCACCTACTTCTGCATCTAGCGACACATTACCAAAAATTACCTCTTCTAGCTTTTTGATCTTCTTTATCGGAAATCCAAGTTCTGCTGCGATCTCCTTTGAAGTGGGCTCGCGTCATAGTTTCTGAAAAAGATTTTGTGATGCTTTGTTATAAGCATTTATTTCATCTATCAAGTGCACAGGAATTCTCACATTCTTCGTCATGTCTGCAATCGATTTCGTAATCGACTGCTTGATCCACCAGGTAGCATAGGTAGAAAATTTGAAATCCTTATCTGGATCAAATTTTTCTATCGCTTTAATCAATCATGCGTTTCCCTCTTGAATCAAATCAAGAAACGATAGTCTCGATCACAAAAACTTTTTGGCAATCGAAATTACCAATCTGAGATTAGATTCAACAAGTTTCTTTCTTGCGTAGTCCTCGTTTTCTCCGTATCTGATCGCATAAGCAAGTTCTTTTTCCTCGTCACCAGTAAGCAATGGAATTTTACCGATTTCGCTGAAGTATAGTTTGATGAAATCTTTGTATTGTTTGTCGTTGATCGTATGGGTTGTTTCGTACAAAGTAATCTTACCAAGCTTGCTTTCAGCTTGTTGTGATCTTACCTCATCCAAGAGTACATCCTCGATAGTGACGATCTTGATACTTAACTTATCAGCAAGATCGTAGAACTTTTCAAGCAACTCTACCTGTTTATCGATATCATTAATTTCGGAAAGAATTTCATCTTCCGTAATATATTCCTTTTCTAATCACTGCTTGAGTAATTTTTGCAACCCAAGCGTGAGTTCGATAATATCTTCATATAGTTTATCTCGCAGTGCAGCTTTTGCGCCAGTGGACATACAATCAATGAAAAGATAAAAATTGTATAGTAAATAGATTTTGAATTTAGTAGTATTGATTTTGTCAAAATCCTTTTTCTACGTAGTAAATTCAGTATTTTTAACATCCTAATTTTAAACTGAATTTACTATATTCAAACTTTCTTTTTTATCTCAAAAGTCTAATTTCTCGTCTCTGCTCTCTATTACTGTACTACTTCCATTACAATAATCTGATTTCCTGCTCAGAGACTTTGATTAACTATACTTTGTAGGGTCTGTTGATATTGTGTAGGATTAGTAGCTAGTTGCTGGCGAAGTCCAAAGAACTGACTAAGTGCTTTCTTTTCATCCTCAGTAAGTTCTGCAGGATTCAATTGTACTCATTGCGCTATTTTTTGTGTAGTAGCTGGACTCACCTGCAATCACATAATATCTGCTATGTCCTCGAAAAACATACCATCCTTTACTCTCTGATCTGCCAAAGTAACGATATTCGACATAAGTTGTGGCTCTTGGAAAAATCTTACCACCATCATTTTTGCCCTCATTACCGTCAGCGCATCTCCACTCAGTCCTGCAAAGACACTATCAGGCATAGTAAGAGCATACTTTGCACCGATATTATTTGACGACACATAACGAATATATCCCTTCTGTGCCAATGCCGCAAGCATACTCATCGTACCGTGTTGCTCTATAACACCAGAAGTAGGATTTAGACGTGCAAAAAATCTTTCAAAAAGTCACTTATTTCCATCTCCTTGTACTACTGTTCAAATGTTTGGGTCTATAGCAAGATATCTGAGTCATTTATCCTGGAGTCTTAGATATGATCTACACACATTATTGTCGCTAAACCACTGAAACAACTCAGTCAAAAATTGGTCATTAAATACTAAGCGTTGATTTTCTATAAAATATCTCGCATACGTACCGGCGATCAGTACTCACTCATCTTCTGCTCTTTCGTTTACAAGTCAGAGAAATTTCTTGTAATGAGGAAACTGAAGGGAAAATACCTCATCACTACCGTATCTTCACGTTACCATATTTACAGGTGTTATTTGTCCTTGAGTAGTTACTTGTATCGTCTGAGTAGTGCCATAATTTGTCTTGTATCGCATAAATGGTCCACCACCACCTTGCGTGGAAATTCTGACCATATTATATCATCCCTGTCGTAGTCAAGCATACAAAAACGCTGCTGCAAAGAGTCCTACAAACACTACATCAAAAACACTATCCGTACGACGGCTTAACGAGTACAACAAGGTAAGGAACGAAAGCACCGATCGTACAATAATACCAATTCCATACCACAAAATACCTCATCACACCACAAGTCGTAGTAGTCGTCAAAACAGCGTA
This sequence comes from uncultured Candidatus Peribacteria bacterium, assembly GCA_964387665.1. Lineage (GTDB taxonomy): Bacteria > Patescibacteriota > Gracilibacteria > Absconditabacterales > Absconditicoccaceae > CAYLWY01. Next base: position 19,990 of record CAYLWY010000006.1, on the reverse strand, counting down.
ACCACATGAATCGTAATAAGAAAACGTTCGCGTTGTACTATACCATATATCAGTCAAAAACCTGCGAAAACAATCAATAATAACCAAACGATACCTATATCTGTGTAGTAACTACTCAAATTTTGTAACGATCGGTTAAACGTAATATTCAAAAAGTTCAAGTACTTGTATGGCACATACACTTCCTTGTATGATAATCCATTAGCATCTGTTTTTTCCACGATCTTCATTGACTCACCTTGCATGATTCACTCTAAAGCAAGAATATCAGGTCTATAGGTACTCGCAAGCTCAGTAGCAGTTGCTGTACCTACTCATTTTTTCAAATTTTCTATCAGAGAAAAAGCAGATCAATCTGATGTTAGTCTTTTTTGTACAGCAATTAAACGATTTAGATCAAAACTTTTCCAGTCTTCCTCTGTTTCACACAGCACTACTGCATCGCTACTATCCAAGAAAAATGGTGAAAACGGATGACATCCTGATGCGAGCGATTTCGCCCACCAAGGGTCTATAAACGGAGAAACTCCTCTACCAAGATCCGCCTTGTTTCACTTCCGCCCATATCACACATATCTTCATACGTCTTCTTGGTAACCATCTCACACGATTGGCTTGAGTTCTTCATACAATCATGCTGTATTCGGCAATCATTCACTTTGTAATGAACATAATGCAGGAGCAGGAACCGTTCCATTTTGTGCTAACATCTTTTCGTTCTGCTCTTCTGATGTACTGTTAGCGCCAAGCAACAGTGCTTGTACCCACTCAGTCACGCCACGATCTCCATTTCCATAAAACAAAACATCTGGTATATAATACAACAACTTTGCTCAGACCATAATCACCAAGAAGCTTGTTCATCGAAGAAGCAAAAACTTTCCGTACCTTACTATTTTTTTATATCATTGTAAAAACACATCCAATCACAATCATATGCAACCCAAAGCTGCCATCCATCATCCAACCATACTAGTGAAATATCAATTAACTCATCTCATTTTGATAAGAGCTAATCATCAGAGAGCGAGCAACGGAAAAGCAACTACTCACAAAATACCAAATCGACTTCACCGTAGCAATAAGAAAAAGTTTAATACATCAAAGGTTGCTGTTGGTTTTGCTAGTACAGCAAAAGCGAAAAATAATCCAGACAGCATAAGTCGTCTTGACATAGTAGTCGACAGTTTTTCTGAGTCGTTTTCTTCAAGATGTTCACGAAAGAAAAGAAATCCACTGAGTAAGGCAGCTACGATCAGTGTCAACACTCACATATCAGTTTTGTTATCAATGAACACCAAAAATGCTCACATACCACTAGATAGCCATTGAAAAATAAAAAAGACCCCTAGCAAGATAAGTAAACGCGTACTTGTTTGCAAAGAAACAGTAGTATCTTTATATAATGTCTGTAATACCGATATAAACGACCACATAAGTCATGCACCAAAAATAGCTACAAATAGTCAACTAAGAAAGTTCATTTCTATCGCAATCGTATCTGCAGATATTCACATGAATCCCTGCGAAGGGGTAAATAAGCTAAACCAAAAAGTAATATATGATAATCGTATTCACCCGAATCAACGCATAGCTACTTCGTTTCGGTAATATCCATTGTGTAATGCAAACATCTTCGGCACAAACATATACGCATGATTTGCGTCTCGAGCAGTCGGATAAGGTATATATGCTAGAACAAATCAGTTATACAGATACCAAACAAAAAGTAGTAAAAGCAAAAAAAGTGCTACATCAGCAAATCACTTCAACGTAAATATCTGAGCAATTCCTCATCCATCACGCAGCAAAGATGGACTCTCATATACCCACAACGCAAACAATCCTCCAGATATAATAGCTAAGAACCGAGCCCATGTTTGTGCTTGTCCCCAAGAAAACAAGACAACGGTAAAAGCAGTAGCAACAAGTCACGCCAAAAAGTATATAGTTCAACTTCACCATATACCAGCTTCGTTACGAACAAACAATTCTTTCATCAGTGACTCCCACATCTCTTGTAAGTCTGTACGATATGACCAGACAAGATATACTCCTGCTCACCGCACACATCGATTAATCAATGGGAATGCTATATTTAACAACAAAAGTACGTATTCAACACTCAAGAATCCTACCAATCACAACGCTAAAGTAAACAAAAATGTAGTCACTGACCCGTGCAACGAAAGATGCAAAAAACGATTATTTATTCGTGTTCCTAGTGCAACTAATTGTGTAAAAAACAAGACAGCAAGTCAGAGAAGAAATCAGCTATTCAGAAGCATTTTCATCCATGCTCCAGAAAAGAGATCAGATTTTATACCTACGTACGTCGTTGCAAACAACCATAATCACAACCACAGCAAGAGAACAAACGACCAAAACGATATCTTTTTGCTCTTAGCAATATATACCACAGGAATAAGAGCACATCAGAGACCTAGAAAAAGAATCGTAAGATTTTGTCGCAAAGCATCTCCAGAAAGAAATTGAGTATAGTATGGATGCATATGCAGATACTCTTGCATAATAGGACCTAGAAGAGAAACAATAAGAATCAGTCCTCATCAAAGAAATAATCTCTTCACTAGGTTATTCATGGAAAGCATAAAAACATAAAAAAGCAGCAAATTTACTAACGCGATTACGCTCAAAGATAGTATCAAAAATCATATCTTTATATTTATTTGTGATGTTTTTTAACTGTTGCAAGCAACAACTCCTGAATAAACGGAACCATAAGAAACAACGTAAACAAGATAGTAACTATCATCATAGTTCAGAATCACTTAAATACATTTGTTCCTACAAAAAGGAGTAATACTCCTATAAGCAAGGTCGTAACATTTCCATCTCTAATTGCAGATCGACTTCTCATATATCATTGCTTGATGGCTTCGATACCATGTGCTCATTGTTTCTTTTCTTCTGCAATTCTCTCATAGATCAAAATATTTGCATCAACTCCCATACCTATACTCAGCAGAATAGCAGCCAATCCACTAAGCGAAATAGCGTAGCCGATAAGTTTCACAAAAGCAAATAATAAACACAAGAAGAACACAAGAGTAACTACTGAAATAAGTGCGTTACGAACAGAATAAAACACAACCATATACACAAACACTAATCCAAGTCAAATAAGTCCTGCATACAATGCTCATTGCAGTGCACTTTCTCCTAATTTAGGAGAAACTTTTTCCTCATTTGAAAGAATAAGAGCTGCAGGAAGTGCTCACTCATTCAAATCTTGTACGAGCTGTTTCGCACTCTCTGGAGTAAAACTACCATCTATCTGTGCACTTCATCCACAAATCTTCTCTCTTATGACTGGAGCAGTTACCATAGTTCATCACACAAAAATCGCCATCTGCTTTCAAACAATCTGCTCAGTTAAATTACAAAATATCTCTTTTCCTTTTTCATCAAAGGTAATAGTAGCAACTGGCTGCCCTACCTGAGACTGACCGACTGAAGCGTATTTGAAATATGCTCCATTCAATATTTCATTTGTCGTAGGATCTTTTGCTAGTATCCATCCTGGGGTATCACTAACGACCAATTCTTCTATGGTATAAGTCGTTACTGGTTCATCAGCATTTTCTCCAGAAGCTGTCGATCAGGTAGTTCACGTAGAAATTATTCTAGCTATAGTCCATCACTTCACGACTGTTTCTGTAGTTGTCAATCCACTGATAGGAGGAATGACTGAGTGCACCCCTTCAAGTAACGTAGGATACACTACTCACACTTCTCTCGTAGCGAAAAAATCTTCTTTTGTACGGTAAATTTCTGGTAGTTCATCTATGGTCTGTGCATCATAGCGAGAGTAGAACACCTGCTCTCCCTGATACGTAGTTCACAACGATGCCATACTTCCTGAAACAGCTACTGCTTGTTTCAACACTTCTTCTGCAAGAAGTTGTCTCGTTTCTTTCACATCGCTACCGTCTCCTTCATATGCTGTTTTGAACTCTAACTCAACCGTTTTACCGATGATAGCTTTTGCCTCATCTAGATCAGACACTCATCCGATCTCAATAATCAAAAATTCATCTTCACCAATCTTCTGAAGGTAAGACTCATAATCACTCACTCATAGTTGAGAAATTCTATTATCAATATTTCTTAAGATAATATTTTTCACATTATTGGTTACCTGAATATATTCTTGCTGGTTCGTGTATGCTACCTTATACTTTGATAGATCAATCTTATAGTTCAATCTCACACCACCTGCAACATCCATACCTCTTTTGAATGATTTCCATCCATCTGTAGCAAATGTATAAGTACTTCATCCTGTAGACGTAGGTGTTATTTTTACAAAAAAAATCATGACACATGCTACCAAAAAAGCGAGCAAATACCAAATGAGAGAACCACGCAACTTCATTCATCAATAAAAAAAATAAAATATATATCACTTTGTTCCATCGCAATCTCAATGTTAGTTAGTCTTTTCTTTTGACTGCAACCGACGTTCAATAAATTGTATCGGTAGATTGCCTAAGGATTGAAGATGCATAGTAATTTGTTCTACTTTCACCAGTCCAGATCTTATGCGTCGCAACAATCAAATAATCATACACAAAATAATGATGATAAAAATCATCGCCACAGATCCAGAAATGATAAGAAAGTTTTTTGCCCAAAGCATAAAACAACTTCAACACATGAGATAACGAAAAGAAAAAAACGGTGGTCGTATCAAATTATGAATTGACAGTACTTTATCATTATTGCAATGATAATAATAGAAAATCGATTATAAAATTGAATTTTATTTGTATCGATTTTCTACGTAGTAAATAGATTGTGTGCAATTCAATCATATCCATGCAAAATCTATTTACTATATGTACCTCTTTTTACAATTTTTTGTACATTCCAAAAAACTTAGTATGCATTTTAACTTCTATTGCAAGCCGACTTGTCCAATACTCTCCGTTCATAAGTACGTATTTTCTTGCTGTATCAGAAACGCACGACGATATCGCTCTTCTGATTCAGTTTCATTTCAGTTTTCCTGAGCCAGTTCTCACAACAGTTTAAACAATGATACTCTAGGATATCGACTTACTATGCGACGTAGAACTTGATATGCTTTTTCCTCCTCTCATGTTGCCAAAAGCATTCATCATTTACCATATAGACAGATATACGCTTTGTCTTTCATCTCTGTCTGACAACGAGACTCTAACCTTTCAATCAGTGAAGAAAAGCGTTCATAGAGCGCATGCCCCGTTTTTTCTTGTCAATTATATAATAAAGAATCAAATATGGTATACACGTCAGCATCTTGCAAGACAGGTTGATTGACTAGTTTATTGAGAAATACATCTACTTTGTCATACTCTTCCACAGCAAGATATGCGAGAAACATATATCTAAGCACATCGTTATAGTAGACACTCGTAGCGGGTATCTGCTGAAAAAGTAAAATACTTGCCTCGTATTCTTGTAGCGAATAATGAGCAATAGCCTGGAAAAACTGGTAGACGTCACTATATGATGCATCCACTTTTTGTAGCTGCTGAAGAGATAAAGAAGCTCCTCTTCGATCTTGGAGTGCCATACTACTATAAGCGATAAGTTGTTCAGCCAAGAGATAGTTTGGATCTTGTTGTCTAATCTGTTGTCCTATGTTACGTGCTGGTCATCGTCGACCCTGCTGATACAAAAACATCGCCCGTACCGCACGAAGGTAGTAGCTAGGCAATGACTCTCCATACTGTCTTGTAGATGCTTCTAACGAACGAAGCTGTTCATACTCTTTGTTATATCTCCCTGCTTGTAGACCATTTAGATAAAAGAGTGCATTATCCATATCTCACTTGATAAGCGTAATGACGAAATAATAGAGATTGTACTGTGCGTCATCAATACTTCACTGCTGTTTCAGTGTTTCGATAAAATCTTTCAATTGTTTGAGTTGTGCGAAGTCGAGATTTGAAGTATTCATCAACAACTTCATCATTACAGGGATTTCTAAGGTATCTTTCAGCGTCGTAATATCTGGAATCTCTTTCAACAACAAAGAAGCTTCATCGAATCTCCCTAGCTGCGTTGCATACGATATTGCCAGTGGAAGCGCTTGGATAGCACTATGTTTTCTATACAAATAAGAGGCAAGCAAGTATTTTTTGTAGACTATTTCTGGATCATCACTACCGATAAGATACGCTCACCACTCTTGTTCTTGAGGCAAAATATCTCCAGATTCGTTCTCGAAATCTGTTCACGATACTCACTGTGCAGCAACTATATCAGATTGCTGGTCTTGTTGCACGACAAATGTTTGCTCACCTTGAGGAGCAAATTTTTTTCGTAGTGAAACCACTCAAGTTGTACACACGAGAATCACAACAACTATACGCAATCGAGTATTCATAGGAGATATATATCTATATTATCATCTTTTGCAATCTTAGTAACCGTTTGTTTTATGATGCATACTGAAGCATTCCTACCACTCCTATCATAGCAGCATTGTCTGTACAATAGACAAATTTCGTAGGAAACAACACTCCTCTCTTTCACAACAAACTGTCTGATTGTATTTTTTCACGCAACCTTTGATTTGCCGAGACTCATCACACCACACCTATACTCTGAGCTGCAAAGTCATGGACCGCTTGTTGTAGTTTTTCTTGCAATACCTCAGTCACCTGCTCTTGAAAAACATGTGCGACAGCTTGCACCTGTTCTTTATCTGTCAAATCGATCAGTCATCTCTGTATATATTGATACACTTGTCACTTGATCCCAGAAAAGCTGAAATTATAAGGTTGGTCAGGTAGTTTTGCGGCATGAAGTGGTAAATCAGATGAGATAGCACACGCAGCTGCTTGCTCATCTATTCGCCTTCCTCCAGGATATGGTCATCAGAGCATCCTCGCTACTTTATCGAAACATTCGCCAGATGCGTCATCTATGGTTTGTCCCAATTTCGTCACTGTATATGGTCATACCTCCACAGATTGTCCCACAGCTAGGTGATTGTGCTTAGCTCATCACTGCTGTTCTCTAGGCAATATCTTTTCTGATTTTTCTTGCACGAGATACAAGTCATTATGTCAGCCACTTACGGTGAGACAAACATACGGACATTGGAGATCTGAACGTGTTCTTTCGATCAAAACCGAAAAAACATGTCCCATGATATGATTCACTTCCACGACTGGTTTGTTATGTATTTTGCCCAATGTGTACGCTGTAGTCACCCCCACCACCAGTGCTCCTGGCAATCATGGATACGCGGTTACTGAGATAGTGTCTATCGCTTCTCGCTGAATAGCCATCTCCTCGAGGATGACCAGTATCTTTTCTGCATGGCTTCTAGCAGCAAGTTCAGGCACTACTCATCATCGTTGTTGATGTTCCTGCGTCTGCGTATAGGCCATAATCTGATCCACGACGAACCTCTCGCCAGCAAAATCTACTATCGCCAAAGAGGTATCGTCACAACTCGTTTCTATTGCCAATGTTTTCACGCTCACTCTACAAAATATAAATTTGTTCATACATTACTACTTTTCAGGAGTCACTTTTTTTCAGAAAATCAGAAAAAAAAACAAAAAAGGAAAAAGCAACACACGTCGAATCGATGGTTTCTCTCGAAGATATGCTGGATATTCTTTGAAAATAAACAACAAGAGACGTTTCATAAACCAACAATACAAATAAAAAAGTTTTCTTGGTAATCACTACCCTACAGCAGAGCTGATGAGGTATTACGTGATTACCATCCCTACGTGCAAGAAAACTTTTTCGTCAAAATTTCCATATCGTAGTACTCACTTTTATTCTCCATTCATCCCAATCGCAGCAGAAACCCTGGGTATCTTGGAGAAATTTTGATAAATCTTATATTGACTTAAATACAAAGAGTTATATTATGTATACATTCTACTTGTTTCGTGTGTGTATGCAACAGATACCTGAATGATGAGAACACCATACATCAACACCATGAAATCCGAGTTTCGATGAAGAGGTAAAAAGGGTGCAATATGAGCTAGATATGCTTTTCACTCGCCACGAAGAGGTACGAGCAAAACGAACATTTACGGCACAAACACATGCCTTACGACTAGGATTTGCTTGACTGGTTTATTTTTCGAAAGAAGAAGAAAAAGCTGCACTCAGTCTCGGCGTGATGTATACTCCCTTACTCACCTCGATACTCCTTCACCGACCAGTTTGGAAAATCAGAAAAGCAATCTGCTTATACAAATATCGTAAAAATATTGATCTACATACTATCCAAGATCCTCGAGACGAACAGTAAGAGATTTTTTTTCGATCTAATTTGCTCACCATCTCGTCATTGCGAGGAGGAGGTACGACGACGTGACAATCCATATAAAGTTTTCTCTATGGATTGCCACGCTTCACTACGTTACGCTCGCAATGACGTGAACGATCTACGAGCACATGAAAATCTAATTAAATCATTTACTGGTAACCAAATAGATTTTTTACTACCCTAACCCTTTCACCATATACGTTCCCTGAAGTTCGTATCACAATTTTTCATAATATCCTCTCACTCCTACGCCAGAAATAATACTGAGTCTGCTATACCCACGTTGCTGAGCGATCTGTTCTGCACAAGCAATCAGTTTTTTTCCGAGTCCTTTGTGTTGCGCTTTCTGTGCTGACTGAGCGTTGATTTTTTCCATTTCACCGTAGATATGTAACTCTCTCATCAGTGCAGTTCCTGCTCAGAGACCATCTCGCTGCACCGTCGTTCATAAATCAGGAAGCAATAGTCTCGTAAATCATGCAAGATACCCCAACGCATCTTCATACGAAATAAAAAACTCTTCGCCATTTGATGATCTATAACGTCTTACCACGAGAAACAATTCTGCATTCTTGCTCGTTGCATCCTGCTCTTTTCTATTTCTAATCTCTCTACATCTCGTACATAGACACACATATCATCTCGTCGATGTCGTATCAATCGTTCATCACACGATATAGGTTTCGATACGATCGTCACACGGTCGTTCCTTCTCGTCACTACTCGTATATATTTCTGATCTTTTGGTGAGTGGGTTTTGCACTGCATCGACAAGCTGTTCTTGCGAATGCATATGCGTTTCATTGCCTCGTACCCTGCTATAATGTTGTGCACGAAGCTGTGGATGATCACGATATTCTTTTTCCATCTCATGCATAACCATTTGTCTGAGGTTTGGCGTGTTTGCTCAGGCGACTACTTCGTTGGTATCGAAATCACGAGCCAGACGCTTGATTCTCGTATATGGGGGAATGTAGTCTTGCTTGACCATTTTGGTAATATGCCATAACTCTTGTTCGTTCAACGCATGATATTTCCCTGCCTTCCACAAATCATAGAGTTCAGTATTTGGAATTACTGCAGTGGGGTAGAATTTTATCTCATCTGGCTTTATAGACGGAGCACTATAAGCAATTTTGAACGTTTCGAGATCTTTTTCTACGGTAGACCCATACAATCCAGGCATGAAATGGCAAGAAATCTTGAATCCATACTGCCTGAGTCTATGCATCGCTTGCTGAATTTCATCTGTCCCATGGCCACGTTTATTCATATCTAGCACGGTATCATCAAGCGACTGGATACCCATCTCTATCCTCGTCACTCACATTTCACGCCAAAACTGACAATTTTTGTCAGTCACATATTCAGGTCTTGTTTCTAGCGTCAATCAAATAATTCTATGAGCACTCGTCACGTTACGTTCTATAGATTCTTGGACCGTTTTGGGATAATCGATGGTGATACCTTCCGTCGCAGTATATCTCGGTGCTTTTGGTGTAGAAAAATCGATGTCTATCTGTTCGAGAAATTCATCGAAATGATTACATGCATCGTACAATCCTTTGATAAATTCAACTTTATACTTCTGCGGATAGACATCTCGCGTTCACCCCAGAACAATCATTTCGATCTTGTCTGTTGCATGTCCTGTCAGCATCAAGCTGAGCAGTCTGTTGTAGGTTTGTTTGTACGGATCGAACTGATTCAGCAATGCTCTCATCGCTCCTGGTTGGGTGTTTATATACGATTTTGGCATCGTTGCATCGTTTGGGCAGAAGATACACTTCCCTGGACACCAAAACGGTTTGGTCAGCACTTGGATTGGTACTATTCCTGACATCGATCTGATAGAGCGTTTTTTCAACAACTGTTCTAATCGACGTTGTGGCTCGATCTCCTGTTGCTGCACCATATGTTTATAGGTTTTCAGAATAGCAACATTGGTAGGCATATCTGCCAGTTTTTGCTCTTTACAAAACGCTCTCTTACACAAAATCATCTGCTCATGCGTACGAGAAGCAGATGGTAAGTCGAGTAATGTAGTAACCAAAAGATTGAGTTGTTCCATTACTGAGTATATACTGATGTTGCTGTAAGTTGCAATTTTATATCTGCACTAATTTAGACAATGCTTGCTTATCTCACATCCAATAGACTACTGCCTCCTTCGTTTCTCATCACTGACTCAGTAAATGTGACGACACTTCTTCACTTTCTACAGGCACTGAAATACACATTGCCGCATCAGTACTTATATATTGTGCAACATACTTCAGTAAAGTGTCTCTTGACTGAGCATCCAGTCAATTCAATACAAAATTGCAAAAAATAGTGTGTGCACTACTCACCAAATCTGAAGATGCGTGTTCTACGTTTAAACCGATAAAAGTATTTTCTGATCGACTTAACTTATCACCATTGTCAAACAACTGTTGCACTTTTTCACTAAAAAAAAGATTGATCCCATTTATTTTTTCTCGCTTATTCAGAATTCTTTCCCTTTGTTCAGTAGAAGACATCCATGCACCCATCAAAGCAGTAAACTTATCTCATAACAAGGTAGTATTTTTCAGTCAAGGAACGAATTGTAACATCTTATACAACCATTTTCTACTCCACACATCTCTCGAAGAATTCGAGAAACAGTATGCAACAAACACCTCAAAAAATTTCTCTCTATCAGAAATAACTACTTCTTTTACATTTCAGAACCATTCTTCGTGCCTTGATTGCAGCTCTCATACTCTTTTCTCAGCACTTAGTCTATCTAGTCAAAATATACTTCTATGTATTTTCGGATGAAACACCAGTATTTGGGCCAATTCATCTGCTTTATTTTTTGCATAACCACTTCTCACGGGATGTTCTAAACACCTTACCAGTACTTGCGATACTAGTCACACAAGTGCATGTGTAAGTTGAAATTCGTTATTATATACTCTATCTACGCTCGTGTATATCGCGCCATTTGTTTGTGCTAATGCTCACAATGTAGATAATCATCATCAGATATCAAGAACATGTTGTCATTGTTCTACTTCAATACCAAAACCCTCCAACATCTCGGTTGTAGGAAGCATCGATATCGGACTTCTCGGATAATATCAATAAAACATAGTTACTTTAGTTATATTAATACAAATACTATATTGAACATATTTTGAAATACAAGTCAACTAATGCATGTCTAGACTCAAGCTCAAAATGAATTCTTCTAGTCTAGTACTCAAAAAAATACTGCGAGAGAATCATCATATAAATGGTATAGATCGTGCCTAAGTTAATGTTGCGTTACAGAAGAACATAGTAATAGTAGCACGTACTGATATCATCTTTAGAAACTAAAAAACATGCTACCAATATATAATCTCCTCAAAGCACCAAAAACAATAAATCCAGAAGAAGTACTTCATCTCGAAAGAAAAGTAGACTTCACTTTTTTCGCTAAAACACATTGCTACAATTTACATTACCATAACTGAGCAATATCGTTTACTATCCAGTACACGCATGAACTACCGAAACAACTGACCCACGATCAACAAGTAAAATTCAGACCAATAATAAAAAACGATACACAGTATTTCGCTTATACCGTCCACAATGGTCAAGAATACATACCAAACTTACCTCTGCTTTTTCCTGAAAAATATCACGTTTCAAAGCCACGTTTCTTGGAAAATCATTCTATACAGAGCATATATCTCGAAGATGCTATACACCTACTCTCTACCCGCAAAGTACTGTTTTATACCTGAGCATGAATTTCAGTACATGCTGGCATCAACAGTATGAAAGATCTGATACATGACTTATGAGTCGATAAATCACAACTTGTAGACAACTTTATTTCTGACACATTACAAAAACCAGAAAAAACACAACAAACATACAAAACTTTCTGTGATTCTCTTTTTACTAGCAACCCAACACCTGCTCACCATGCACTCAAATCATTAGCTTTGTACAAAAATACATCCATACTAACGGAAAATATCGACTTACTTCATGAAATCTCATGAGTCGTTGCCTATCATACTGAAGACATGATTTTAGAAAAACAGATTGATACAGCACAATTCAGAGAAATAGATATTATCGTTTGTATATGACTAAGCTACGATGATCGTTGATTTCTTTCACGATATAAAACACATAACTCAAACGGAAAAATACTTGCTATAAATCTTACCCCACCATCATACCTATGAAGTGAAGATTACCTACTCTCATGAGATCTGCAACAGCTACTCCCCCTCAATTAATAATAGTATTTCTCTTGAAATCTAAAAAAAATCAGACATACATTCTGTGTACATGTGAATATATCATTGATCTGTTTTTTCAGAGTTTATCAAAATGACTTTTGCCTACTCTTCGTAAAAATGAACATCCACCCTATCGTCGTCCATTTTCCTATAGCACTACTCACCTTATACAGTTTATTGGAAATAGCTTCACTTTTTGGTCGAAGGCGAACGAAAAAGCTTGAACAAACGAAATTATTCTTGCTTTTTGTAGGCACTATAGGCACCTTTTTTGCTCTCCAGTCGGGAGAGATGGCAGAAGACTATCTAGGGATGAAATGATCCTCGCTCATTCATACCCATGAAGAGTTCGCCGAAAAAACATATACTATCTATATCATTATCTGTATCTACTATCTTTTGATTATAGGTAAAACGTATAACCTGCAACATAGACTTCCTCCCTCGTTACAACGTATAATTACGACCATTCTCGATCGAAAATATACTTCTTACCTTATTATCGTCTTGGCAGCTGTTTGACTTATGTTCCTCACTATCACGGGAGCACTTGGATGAGCAATTAGTCAATGACCAGATGCAGATCCTATAGTTCGTCTTATGTACGATTTGTTTGTTAAAAACTCTTGATCTTAATTTTGTGTTTTACACGCTCGAGTGACGCCATTTCCAGTGCAAGCAAAAATATACAGGTAAATATAGTATACCAAACAGCGTGATGGAGATCTAATCGATCATGCAATTCTTTTCCATACATCAAGAATGACGCTACGACAAGTAACAACGTAGTTACTATAAATGGTGCATGTTCATATAATATTCTCGTCACCTCGTCATGTTCAAATGCAGTCATATACTTGCGGTGTAGCCAAATCATCCCAAATGTTCCTACCATACCAATCCATCGATACAGCATTACATGGTAATCTAGTGGAATCAGTTCAGCTATACTTGCAAACAACATCTTAAATGCTAAAAACACGATCAAAGCAAAACCAAGCCACTGAATCCATGGAAAACGATCAAGCAATCATCAAATCATGTTTGCTACGGTAGTCATCAGCACAATCGAAATCACAATGCCTATGACAAGTGCTACAGGATGCTCCCCAGCGGCACTGGCTACAGCAAGAATATTATCTAAACTCATCGACACATCCGCCATGATAATCATACCCAGCGCTTGTCGTCGATTTGCACTAGATTTGTGCTGCTTTGTTTCTTCTTCATTATTCCTAAATTGTTTGTAGAGTTTTGCTGCAACTACAAACAATAATACTGCTCCAAATACTTTCACTAGCGGTATATCAAGCAGTTGTGCTAATCAAAATGCAAACACAATTCTCATAAGTGCTGCTCACAACACACCCAAAAGTATGGCTTTCTTTCTGTCATGTTTTTTTAATCCTTGAGTCGTTACTCCGATCATCAAGGCATTGTCACCACTCATCACGAGATCAATAAGCACTACTTGCAAGAGAGCAAACACCATAGACCATGTGAGCATATCACCAGAAAAAAACGACATATTGCAACCACAAACTAAAATAATGATTTTTAAAAATTTACCTATAGTCAGTATACTCCGACTCACTAATTATGCAAGATATCGTCTTGCTTTTTCCTTGCATTCTGTGTATATGCATACTGTTTACCAATAAGGCATCAAATGAGCTACTACTCACATTCACAGATCGGCACCTACCTCACTTGTCCGCTCAAGCGAAAGTATGACAAAATAGATGGACTAGGAAAAACGAGCAAAGAGTCGTCACTAAGTCTTATTTTGTGAACTGCAGTACATAGTGCTCTCGAATTTGTCTACAAACAACGTACCAATCTCAAAACACCACACATAGAACAAATGCTCCAGCGATACGAAGCAGTGTTCAAGAAAGAGTGTAAAGAGTCTACTACAGAATTTCTCGAAGAGGAAATGCACACCTTTCTAGAAAGATGACAGACATACATCACGCGATACCGATCCGTTTACTACCCCTTTGACCAACACATCACGATGGCTGTCGAACAATCGTTTAGTATCAAACTGAATGAAACAGTCAGCTTCTCAGGATACATCGATAGAATAGATGTAGATAACGATCGCCTTATTCTGATAGATTACAAAACCAGTAAGCAGCTAGAACCAGATGATGCTGATACGCATCGCCAACAGCTCACGCTCTATGCACTCGGTATGCAACAAAAATACGGTACCAAATTTTCCCAGATAGACTGTTGTCTGATTTACTTACATCTCCAAAAAGAAATTATCCGAACAGTAACCACCGAAGAACTCCAGTGAGTACATGCACGATACCTAGAAAACGCAAAAAAAATCGATGATGCGAAAGAAAGATATATAAGAACACCGACTGATCCTACTATTTTCCCTGCAATCGTCGGCAAACATTGTGACTATTGTCCATTTCAGATGATCTGTCCTCAGCGAAAACATCACTATATGGATGACGAGATGGTAAACAGCGAACTCGGTGAGAAAACCATCAAATCGCTCATAGACGAGTATGCACTCATCAACAAAAAAGTGAGTGCTCTAGAAAAAGAGAAAAAGACAATTGCACAGATCCTCATCGACTACGCCGTACACCACCATCTCGAGAAAATCTACGGCAACGAACGACAAACCTCACTCCAAAAAAGGACCTACCGATCTGTCCATGCCGAGTTCGAGAAAATGCTCCGATCGTATGCAAAGGAACACAATCTCGTCGAAGAACTCATAAAAACAGATACAAACGCTCTAGCAAAACTCCTCAATGAGCAAAAAATCGATCTCCCTGCTATCGAAGCATGGGTAAGTAGTAAAGAATCGATCTGGCTCGGTCCTGTTGCAAAAAAGAAATAGAACTATAGAAAACGATATCTTTATAGTAAATTCAGTATTTGTATATTCCAATTTAAAACTGAATTTACTACTTAGGAAAAGGATTTTAACAAAATCAATTCTCCTAAATTTACAATCCTTTTACTATAACTACGCAGCTATTGATGTATATACTCGTCTGATTGTGATTTATTCTCATCCTGTTGGGAATTATTGTATGAGTGATTTTCATCGCTTTATACAATACGCTTATTCACCTACATACTACCTGTCAAAACACAGCTAAAGATCTCTGTGCTCTCCGAGAAGCGTTTTGAAAAAAAACAAAAAGCAAAACAGCACACGACCTCATTGCCTGAGCTACCAAAGCATCTACCGTAGACAAACAAGTCGTTGCACTGAACAAACTTCGTTCATATATCCTCGATGCTACTTTTACCGAAAAGCAACTCTTCCTAGACAAAGAGCATGCTCTACAAACAGAGAAAAGATTTTTCAACAATACCGCCAGAGAACTCGAAGATCGTCTAAACACTTTTCCGACAAAAACCATAGGATCTATCTTTGGGCTAAAAGCACCAAAACTATTTGATCTCGACGAGGATGCTCACGCATGACTGCTCCCAGAAGCTAAGTATCTATAAAAAAAATCGAATCAAAGATTCGACTTTTTCGTGTATCGTACAGCGAATTTTTTTTTCAAAAAAATTTTTATGAACCGCATCGTAATGTAAAGTCAGCATTCAATACTCGAAAAATGAATCACAACACTAGGATTTAGAAATTCCTATACACTAAGAAACTATCATTGAAGATTGTCAACTATAAATAACGTAGAAAAAGAGATATCTCTTGAGAAGAACACAAAACTTGGTATGGTACCAGTAGTTTTTTAGTCACTCTATATCTATGAGAACCTTCCTCCTCATTCTCACAACAGCACTTCTCACCGCTTTGTGACTCATCTATGCACAAACCAGTAACCTTTTTCCAGAATTTTTCTCGCTACTTCCTCTCCCTAGTTATGTGAATGAACAGGCAGGAAATGAGGAATGAACTATTTCTCCGACTGGTGCTGATTGTACCACTCCTTGGGGAACGAGCGTTGCTCACGGTGAAGTATTCTTATCATTTGCCTCTGAAACTGGTTCACTAGCAGAAGGAGGGTGTGAAAGTAGATCTACCGTCTGTGTGAACGGAAGTCGATCAGCAGAACAAGAGCCACTGCAGTATGAGACCTGTACACTAGATACACCAAAAACATGTGACGTAAATTGATTCGTTTTTGCTCATGGGAGTAGTCAAGAGTTCTACTTATTTGATGAAGAAGCACAGACCTGTACTTCGCAAACGAGAACGTGTACTGATGGCGTAGTAGATGGAGATGAAACCTATACCTACCTGAGCTGTCCGAGTAGTTGTCCTGCTTCTACAGGCACTGGATCAGATAGTACCTGTCCGAGTTGTCCTTGCTTAGAAGAGCAACCAGAAATACAACAACCAACCGTAGAAGAAAAACCAGTAATCAGACAAGTTACCCAACCGACTATATCTATCTCTGGTCCAGTAGAGCCAAACTGTCCCTCTCCATTTTGAGGTAGTCGTCGAGAACCAGGACAAGAAGGTAGTGCATATAAACAAGCGGTAGCACCTTATGGAGAGACTTGTGAAAAAGTAAATATCGTATGTGCCTTCTGATCTATCAGATTTGGAACGAAGTGAAATCCTGGCGAAGTCGCATGAGCCGTGGCTACTAGTTGTCGTGAAGGTGCACCTGTAGCATGTGAATCTGCATGTGGAACAATAGAACATGGTGGTCAGGTTACTACCTACAAACAAGCAATCATACCACACGGAAACGGACAGGTATGTGAAAATGTAAAAGTAATCAGCAGTTGTTCAAACTGAGTACTGAGTCCTGCATGAGGCAGTTCTTGTAGCTGTCAAGTAGCTCCACCTGCTGCCTGTACTGCACCAAACGGACAAACTGTTGCTCATGGTAGTTCACTCACTCTCTATGAATACCCACAAGTACAAGCAGTACCTGGCGATGGTGCAGATACGTGTGTTCGTCAATGGAGACAGTGTACCAATGGTGAGTTTTACGATCGAAATGGCAACAAAGCTTCGTTTACGTACAAATATGAAACTTGTACCGTCATCGCTCCACCTGAAGGATGAGGTCCTGGAGGTGCAGGAGTGCCTGTAGGTGGATAACAGAGAAAAAACAAAAAAACGAGAGCTCATGTTCTCGTTTTTTTGTAGAAAAGTAAGAAAAAATAGTTACTATAGAAAATTGACTATAAAATTAGTGTAAACATTGCGTCAATTTTCTAAGTAACAAATAGATTTTGAACAACTATCTACTCTAAAATCAAAATCTATTTACTATAATTTTTTGCAAACAGGTAAGAATCTATTACAACTAAATCATCCCTCGTTTCAATTTCTGCTACTCTATGTTTTCTCTTACTGACTACGACTATACGCTTCCCGCTGAGCTCATCGCTCAGCATCCTACTCTTCCTCCAGAAAATGCACGCTTACTGGTCTATGATCGTCAAACCAAAACCACAAATGACAAACACTTTTTCGATCTTCCTGAGCTCCTCACTCCAGAAACGCTTATCATATTCAATGACTCCAAAGTAGTCAAAGCCAGAATACTGTTTCCAGACTTCAGTGGCGAACTCCTCTTTCTCAGACTTCTGAGTCCTACCTCGTGTGAGGCACTCGTCAGACCAGGTAAAAAATGGAAAGTGTGAACTACACATATACTCCCAGAGACTCCTATTTCCTTTACTGTCGATAACGTGACCGAAGAAGGAAGAATACTCTCCTGTTCACATCCACTCCTCGAGGTACTAGAACAACACGGTCAGATGCCGCTGCCTCCCTATATCACCTATGATGAGTCTGATGCGATTCATTACCAGCCAAGCGTCGCAAACGACGACAAACCATGATCGGTCGCTGCACCAACTGCTGCTCTTCACTTCAGTCGTACACTACTCGACCAACTCCACGAGAGATGAGTACAACAAGCTACCGTGACGTTGCACGTCTGAATCGGCACCTTCAAAACCGTAGATGTCGAAGATATCACAAGGTATGCTATTCACGATGAATTATGCGAAATCACTCCTTCCCTTTTTGCTACCATTGCACAGCAAAAAAATGATAAAAAGCTACTCCTCGCGGTAGGGACTACAAGTACGAGAACACTAGAGTCTCTCCCCTATCTACGAGCACAGTTTTCTGAATCGCAAAAACAGTCATTGACTGATACTTCTACGAGACAGTTCTGGGATGAACTTACGCACTCAATAGCATCCGAACAGAGTGCTAAATACGTTAGTGGTATCGTCTTGAAGGATAAAATTATTCTTTTTCACTCGACGCTGTATATCTATCCATGATTTTCCTTTCGTATCATCGACCAGCTCATCACCAACTTCCATCTCCCAAAAAGTTCTCTCCTTATGCTTGTAGCATGATACCTAGGATATGATGAAATGAAACGTATATATACTCACGCTATAGCACAACAATATCGCTTTTTTAGTTTTTGAGATGGCATGCTTATTTTATAAAAAAGTCGCTTCGCGATCTTTTTCGGCATATAAAATTTCTAAGGGAATTTCACGAAACTTTACAAAGTAAAGTTTTATAGTTCATTCGTTTCAACGTAAGATTAATGAAATGGTAATCTTAATGCGAGAATTTAGAAATTCCTATATGCTAAAAAATCTTCTCGATCTACCACTTGTTTTCAGCGAAAGAGTTACTACACAGTAGATAGTTTTACTTTTCTCCTCTACGCCATGATCGTGTGTATGATTGCTGCCATGTCTTCTAATCGTGTCATCGGAAAAGATAACAAACTGCCACGACATCTTCCTGAAGATCTAAAAAGATTTAAAGACCTCACGTCTGGCGAGACCGTCCTCATGGGAAGACAAACCTTTCTTTCTATCTGAAAACCTTTACCTGGCAGAGACAATGTCGTCGTAAGTAAAACAACTGATTTTCCATGAGTCAGGAACTTCAACGATCCAGAGCTTGCTTATGAGGTACTCAGCAATGAACTCTGAGAGCAAGATGAGTTATACATTATCTGATGAGCAACCCTCTATAATTACTTCCTCGATCGTACTGAACGACTCTATCTGACAGAAATCAAAGCAATCTATCAAGGAGATACGTTTTTCCCTGCTTTCGAAGAACATTTTGAAGAAGTAGAAAGAATTGATCATGGCGAATACGATTTCGTTACGTATAGAAAAAAACGAGTGGAATAGTTTTTTTGCACTACTATGACAAAAATTATCGCCTTTTCTGGCAACTCAAATACAGGGAAAAGTACTGCGATTCATATGCTCTATGAGCAATTTTCTGCACGCTATCCCCACAAAAAAATCAAAATATTTGATGAAACAGCACGCAAGTATATCGATGCACACGGATGATGAGCTATAGCTGACGTACATGATTTCGAGACGTTTATCATCAACGAAGAAACAAAAAGACTCCAAGAACTCCAAGAGATAAGACTAC
>CAYLWY010000005.1:21815-38380 GCA_964387665.1 uncultured Candidatus Peribacteria bacterium | reverse complement strand
GCATCAAAATCTATGTGATTTTCAACCTCACTGGAAAGTTGAAATGTACGAGTTTTCTCGAGGAGACTCGTCGTAAAATCGATTTCGATACATTCAGATCTAATGCATCTATACTATAAATCGGAACGTTTAGGCATTATTCAGAGTTTCTATAAATCTTGGTCAAGAAGTCTGTTTATCGTACTGAACGTTTTCTACAAACACAGAAGCAAGTCTCACAAAACAGATACCTGTTGTGCTTTGTTTGTAGACCACGGCTACGGTATCAGTAGGTTCATCTATCACGAGATCAGTAACAGTATATAACACGTCTTTTTTCTTCCAGTGATATCGAATAGATCAGACAGGAATAGTAGCAGACCAGTCTTGTAACATACTCATAAGCTCTTGTGAAGAAAGTTGCATAACTATCGAAAATTAAAAGCCACTTTGTAATTCAAGCATACGTGCATAATATCATCATTTGTTTATTAAATCAACATGGTTACCACGCTCTACTACCTTACCCATATCTAGTACAATAATATCATCAGCATGTTTTACTGTTTGTAACCTATGTGCGACCACTACCACTGTACGTCAAGTAAACAAATTATTCATAGCATCAGTAACCGATTCTTCGGCAAAACTATCTAGAGATGAGGTAGGTTCGTCAAGCAATACTATTTTTGGGTTTTTGAGAAATATTTTTGCAATAGCCAAACGTTGACGTTGTCACCCACTGAGTTTTATTCCACGCTCTCCAATTTCCGTTTCCATTCAATGAGGAAGATCGTAAATAAACTCACACTTTGCCTGGGTAATAACCTGATCAAGCAACCTTTTGGTAATCTTTTTACTTCAGATGCTATACAATAAGTTTTCTTTTATCGTGCCATCAAATACATTTGGCTCTTGCGTGAGATATCCTAGATGAGAAAAATATGATTCCAAAGCAAGCGAGGAAAGTGATTGACCATCAATATGTACTCATCATATATCTGGCTTCACGTATCATGCGATAAGTTTTATGAGTGTACTCTTTCAAGAGCCACTCATTCCTACAAGTGCTGTTTTCTTACCTCCAGCAATATCTAACGAGAAACGTTCAAATACTGGCGATCATTCAGTGTATGCAAACGATAGATGCTCTATATGTATATCTCCTGTTTTGTACAGAAACTTGTTTCACGTTGTATAATCCACACTTCATCACTCATCTAGATAACTTCGTAATCTCTCTACATGAATTAACTGATCTCATAGGTCTTTAAAAGACTGCGTAGCTTTCAACATCAGTTGTCACAGGTATCATACCATGGCAACTAGTGCTGAAAACAGTCACAACGAGAATGTTCCGTCTTGTAAGGAAATATACGCATATACCAGTGCAACAATACTTAGTGACTGTACTACAATCAATGGTATGTTAAACATAAAGAAAACAAAGTGCGTAATAGTAAAATTTAAATCTTGTTGCGTTTGCACTTTCTGTATGTAACCATCGATTTCCCTGGTAACTGCTTTAGATTGAGTAATTTCTTGTTTATTCATTACCATACGCACAAAATGTCTTGAAGATTCTACTCAAATCAACTTTCTTTGTGCCCTAAGAGGTGCTAAGTAACGACCATTTATTCGAGAGACAAAAAACTGCATAAAAATACACAACACAAAAAATCAAACTACATACGCTCGTCATATCTGAAACAGAAGCACTAAAGTAAATCATACTTTAATAAGCACATTTGGCGTTTCGTACTGTATCATCAGCAGTGCATCAATTCGGTTATTTATACCGTCTTGAATGAGACTAATCGTTCTTCATGTCCCCATTCTTTCGACATATGTATTTTCAAGTCCAAGAAACTTTTTCAGAGTATCTCTCCAGAAATATTTTGCAAACTCATATCTACTTACTGCCCATCATCATTTTCTGATAAGATACTTAACAATGTAGTACACTATAAATACCACAGAGTATCACAAGACAAGAAAATAAACAAGCTCTATATCATTCGACTCTATCGCCTTTCATGTATACTTTATTATTCGCACAGTAAAAATATCAAACATAAACCATGTTGACATGACACAGATACCGACAAAATACATCAGTCGATTGTCTTGTATAGGACGAAAGAATCTCTTCCACATAAGTGAATATAAGTAATATGAAGTTTATTCTTCGCCTTGCACGCTTTGATACGCGATTTTGGCGGCTGCTTCTTGTGCTTTTTTCTTATTACTCTCGACTGCTTCCGCGAGCAGTTTCCCATTTACGGTAACACTACTACGGTAAGTAAGCACATTGCCTGATTGTTCTACGTGTACTGGATGTTCTTCATAGACAGGAAGTTCATGGTAGGTTTGTTGTGCTCGTTCTTGCAACAACGACTTGTAACTTTTACCACGAATAGCACCCGTATCTGTGCGGTAAGGGTAAATATGTTCTACCACAAAACACGTTACTACTTCTTGACCAAACACACGTCGCAAATAGGCAATCCATGCCTCGCAAGCATCAGCAAGTATAGCATCTTTTTCGCGTCACCCTGATCTTTCTTCTCCTTTTCACAAACGAAGTCGTTCCCCGAGTCACACTGCTTTTGCTGCTTTCGCTAACGTTGGCTCTTTGACTAAATAGATCTTCATCAATGTAAGATCTGCTTCAGAATTAGTAGGGTAGTCCTCTCGTAAACGATTTGCGACGATTGCTCACAAAACTGCATCGCCCAAAAATTCCATCCTTTCGTTGTGAGGGAGTTGTTGCTGTGGAACGTCTGCCGCATATGATTTGTGAGTAAGCACTTCAACAAGCAATGCATCATCATGGTCTCCTTCCTGAAGTCCATTATCACGAAAAAAATGTGTACATCGCTGTTTAGCGGAAGAAGTATCCATATCGGCAATTGTGATAAATCTATAAGATTATAGAAATTAGTGTAAACATTGCATCAATTTACTATATCAAATCTTTTAGTTCCCTACGACAAGATCTATAGGAGACTTTTTTGGTTCTTGCTCTCCTGGAGGAGTAAACAATTTGTGTGCAATACCATTGAGAAGCTTAAAACTAGACTCGTCGCCGTATCTTTTCCCAAACTCTACCATTTCGTTGATAATCACTTCTTTTGGCGAATGCATTTCTACAAACTCTGCGTACCCAAGCACGAAAATAACTCTATCAAGCACATCCATCTCATCAAATGAGAAACTAACCGTATGCTTGTTTACCAAATCACGCACTATCGGCTCATACTTTCGAAAACAAGGAGCCATTTTTTTTAGATACTCCCAGTCAGGATCTACCTTCTTCATTTCGTCTGTTCCTTGATATTCAAAAAACCACTTGATCAGATACGCTATTTCTTCATCGCTTTCTGCATAGTAGTCACGATTCATTACTCATGCAATATCTCTTTCAGGAGTGTCTGCATCATGCATGTGATGAGCAATTTTATCTATTTCTTCAAGCATAGCAGATTTCTCACCACTCAGCGCAACAAAATATTGTTCAAAAAAGTAGCAAAAAACTATCTTTCTTGCTACTATTCTAGATTTTATATTCATTATACCAGTCGAAAGACAAAGAGGACGACTATGCTTCAAGAACTTCTTGCTTCTTGGTCTTGATAGTGACCACCTGAGTTCCTTTGTACCATCCGCAATGTGGACATACTCTATGCATAAGTTTCTCAGAACCACAGTTATCACAACGATGTACTTGTGTGCGGTTAGCAAGTTTTTTCATATTAATACTAAGCCATGTGCTGTATCTACTAGCACCTTTCGCTTTCGATATTTTCTTCTTTGGAGCAATCATTACGATGATGAGAAATTTAAAATAATACTATATGTGTATGTGGATAAACATTACTCTGCTTTTTTCTTTGGAGCAGCTTTCTTTGCAGCTGGTTTCTTTTCTGCAGTTGTTTCTACTTTTGCAGTCTTTGGAGCAGCTTTTTTTGCAGCTGGTTTCTTTTCTGCAGTTGTTTCTACTTTTGCAGTCTTTGGAGCAGCTTTTTTTGCAACTGGCTTCTTCTCTGCAGTTGTCTCTGCTTTTGCAGTCTTTGCAGACACAGATTTAGTAACGTCTTTCTTTACCGCTTCAGCTGCTGGCAATACATCAACTACTGTTTTCAAGTAAACACGACCGTTGTACTTCGTGATATTTTTCTTTCTAAACGTTACTACACCGTCAATAGCAGCATGAATCGTGAAATCAGCTCCTTTGTAAACGTTTTTTCCTAGTTGAAATTTATCACCCTTTTGTCTGATGATAATGTTCCCAGCAGTTGCTGTCTGTCCACCGAATAGCTTCACTCCACGGTACTTCGAATTGGAGTCTCTGAGGTTTTTCGCGCTACCGGCTGCTTTCTTGTGTGCCATAGTTTCAAAAAAATAAATTTGTGTGGCGGTTGCCAGAAAATTTGCAATGTGGAAACATATACATATCTTCACGTAAATTACAAGTGATTCTCTTTATTTAGGAGGATGTTTTTGTATACATCGACTATGAATGAAATAACCATAACCAAAAAGCCAATAAAATCAATACGTATGACCATAAAACCAGATGGTCGTATTTTGGTCAGCGCACCACTTTTTTGTTCTGATCGCAAGATACAGCAGCGAATCGACAGCAAGAAAGCATGGATAGAACAAACTCAACAACGCCTCTGAGCAAAAAAACCTATTCTGAAAAAAGACGAGTACCTGCTTCTGGGCGAAGTGTACACAGTACACACAGACCAAACAAGTGGCCATGTCAGTGTAGACGTAGATCGTAAACACATTACCACGCCAACTCTATCGGCACTGCATCCTTTCGTACGCTCTCTTGCAAAAACTTATCTCACCAAAAAGCTCACCTCACGAGCAACGCGTCACGGATGTATCTACAACAAGCTCTTCATCAGAAGTCAGACAACGAAACGAGGAACCTGCTCCTCAAAAAAACATATTTCCCTAAACCGAAAACTCATCACCCTCCCTGAGCGAATTATCGATTATGTCGTCTGTCACGAACTTGCCCATCTCACCCATATGAACCATAGTAAGCGTTTTCGAGATCATTGTATCGCGCTCTATCCAGCGACAAAAGAAGCCAAAAGTTGGTTAAAAAAACACGGACACATGGTCGGATAAGTAAAATCTTTACATCTACCCAATTGATTTCTCTACTACCAAGAAACTATTTCTCGCCCTTTTTCGATCATTAGTTAGTTCTCCATCTTGTCCGACAAATTGACAAAGACGCACGACAAATCACGCATGGCGAGCAAGTTGCTGGAGTTCATAAAGCGTAAAGAGATGATAATATCTCATATGGTGTTCATCTGGGTGTTTATGATCTTTTCGTGGAATGATGACGTCGTTTCGGACCATATCACGATCAACCAATACGCTCGGCAACGTACGAGCTATCTGCCACCAGTACTTTTTCAAAAACCAGTGTGAATACGACCAGTTGGTGAGTATCATCATCCCTCATCGAGCAAGCACTCTATAGGCATCTGCAAAAAACAATGCTCTATGGTGTGCTCATTTTATATGTTGTACGCTCGCAACTCCCAACAACACATCTATCGACTCTTGAGGTTGTTCAGCAAGATACTCGACCATATCTGCCACCTGTCGATTTGCCTGAGGAGCCATTTTCTTTGCTTCACGAATCATTCCAGGAGCGAAATCTACTCCCGTATAGACGGTGTCCGCAGGTAAAACGTCTTGTAGTTCTGTATACAACCTTCCTCAGCCACAGCCGAGTTCTAGTATGGTGAGTCATGTACTGCTTTTCTGCATACAATGCGTCAGATAGTTCTTGAGATGCGCAAATTCAGGTCGTGGTCTTTTTCTCGTTTCGACAAAATGTACTGCTTGTTCATCATAACAGTCACGAAGTTCTTCCTGTCGTTTTGGTAGCTGTTTCATACGTTTTTAGAAAAAAGTAGTTTGCATATCTGCATATTGTGCCTCTTCGTCAGTCACCTTTGACCCATACTGAAGGAATGCTTTATCATCAAGAACAAGATGCTTGCCATCGAGGTCTACGCTCTGATAGCGAATCATATACAAAAATACTCCCAAGGTAATTTCCACATCGTTTCTACAGTATTCTTTCACTTTTTCTAACGCCTTTCTATCACCATCACGATACCATTTATCAAGCAACTCTTGACCCTCAGCTCCAGAGCTCAGTGTCTTTCAGGCGTCAATAAGTGCTGTTGCCATAGCTTGTAGACTCATTCTTCTTCAGGTCATACCTCGTACCAACTGAAATGGATCGAGACTTTTTGCCTGCACGGTTGCAAGTGCTGCCTCATCAAATCACGCTTGCTTCATCGTAATTGGATTATCAAAACTAATTTGATTAAAGCCAACTACTCGTCATGGATAGTCTAGCAACTGTTGTGCAAAATCACGCAATCACTCACGATCTACGTACTGATAGACAAGTTCATCGGTATGATTTTTTGCAGAGTCTATCGCATAGGCGATAGCAAATTCCTGCTCCCCACCGCGACTATCGAACGTAGTTTCGATATCATACACCAAAAATGGTTTTCCAGCGAACTCATGCAAAGATCACTCCTGAAACTGACGCAACAAGTCCTGAAAAACAGTATGTTTCTTCTTTACCTGAACCATAGCATGCTTGTCTTTCAAGAGGTTATGTAAGCGTTCAACATCATCTGTGCTCATAAGTAATTCGATATGCTCTACTTCGTCAGTCATACGAAGTCACCCATCATCCAACGGATAAAATCAAATAGTTGGCTTACTTTGTTGAATAAACAAAACGCGCTCACTATCAGCAACAACTTCTTTCAACAACCCTTTCAAGAACGGATGTTTTTGCTGCGTACACAACTGTATCAAACGTTCAAATAAGGTGGTCTGTACACTCAACAGATCGTCGAGGTTCATTTTTTTATACATACGTATTTCTTTTTTTCTAAATACTCATACGTACAGAAAACAAGAAAAAATGCTAGGAAGAGTTTACTGTTTCGTAAAACTGTTTTGCTGAACTATACAAAGGTATACCATATTTTTCAGAAAGTTGTCTGTAGTAAGGGTTTTTAGTGTCGCCATACAGTGCCACAATTTTCACCTCTACAGGCGACAAAAAGACGGCCTCATTGTACGAAATCAGTTTCTTGTTATCAGCAGTAAGTGGTTCGTATCACCTTGATACACGAAACGCATTCACTATTTCCAACACCTTGTCTGGGTGGACAAATCAGTCTTCGCTTTTTAGATGATGCACCAGTTCTTCGTACGAATCATAGACAAATTCCATAAATCAATCTATGAGCTTGTGATTGTACTCTTTTATGAGTTTTGCTCATTGGTCTTCACTAACGAGCTCGTAGTACTCAGCAACTGGGGTGTTGTTGTCTGTAATAGCGTTGAGATCAAAAGGAAATATGAAATCAGGTTTCTGTTTTCCCACAACCTGAAAAATAATTCCCTGTGGTCTGTACGTATCCACATAGTATTCGTCCAAAATAGTCGTACACAACCTTTTTTGTTCAAATCAAAAACTTAAGGTGTTGGGCAATATTTTTTGTTTTCTAAAAATTCATTCGATCGTTTGTGTTGTATACGTTCTTGTCGTATCAGTCGTTTTTAACTTAAAGTCACTAGGAAAGCTTTTTACAAAATAAACTTCTTTCATCTATACACACAACAAGGTAAATAAGGTAAATATAGTGAATCGCGTAAACAGAACGTACGGATTCGAGACAAACGACGATTTGCTACGTAGAAAATATATATTTGTATATACTACATTTAACGTGTATTTTCTATAGTTTTCACAAGATGCCTCTTGAATAATACGACTATTCTCGTAAAAAGTCAAAATTGTTCTTTCATTTCTCGCTTTTGGATGCTCTACCTTATCGCTCTTCTTGAATGATTTACGACCCTTGCCGTGCAGATGATTGCCCTGAGACTGGCTACCCCTATCGTAGGAAGTAGTATTATTCTCACCTCAGTATTTATCTGAATCATCTTACTTGCCCTGAGTGCAGGATACTACGCATGAGGTGTCGTAGCAAGTAAATACAACAAGCAACAACTACGTCCTATTCTTGCGTGATTTCTCACCTTTAGTGGACTCTACTATGGATGCATCACGTTCTTAACTCAAGAACGTCTACTAGAACGGTGACTAGCTATGACGAGTAGTTATATTTTTACTCTCTTTTTCACCGCTACTATTCTCTTTTTTCTTCCGGTATTTATTGCTGCCCAGACGATTCCTTTGCTTACCGAACTCCTTCCAGAAGCATCAAAGGGAAAAGCTGCTGGTTCTATGCTTTTTGCTTCGACGATAGGATCGTTTCTAGGAAGTGTGGGAACGAGTATCCTACTTTTCGAATCCATCGGTGTGAGGATGACTTGAATCGTTACCTGCATCATTCTTTTTTTATGTTCTATGATGTTGTTGCGGAAGTGACACCGTCGCTGGGTATATGCTCTTTTGGCTGCTACCTTCCTTTTTTCTCTTAGTATGTATGTTTTTTATACCCATAGTCTCGATCGTATCAGTGGCTTGCTCTACCATCACGACAGTGCCTATCAAGAAATACTGATCAGAGAACAGACGCGAAAAGATGGAAAAACAGTAAAAATATTCCATACCAATCGTTCGTTTGCCTCTGGTATCTATACGGACAGCAAAGAAAGTCCCTTTGATTATCTAAAAGAGGTGATGTTACTCACCGAACAGATAAAACCAAAACAGATTCTTGTCATCGGCACAGCTGGTTTCACGTATCCCTATCAACTCAGTAAATTAGACTACGTAGAACGTGTCGATGCAGTAGATATAGATCCAAGCATCAAACAAATAGCTGAAGATCACTTTCTAGAAGAGAAACTCTCGGACAAGATCGTCTTCATTCCTCAGTCTGCTAGATACGTGGTCAATGAGGCAATACGTCAAGGTAAAACATATGATCTCATTTTGATTGATGCATACAATGGAAAAACACTTCCCGACGAGCTCGCTACTATAGAGTTTTTTGCATGACTTGCCCAGCTAACCACACCACAAGGCATCATTGCTAACTTTATTCTCGACAGCAACTTAGACAGCGATCTTGCCGCCAACGTACTCAGCAGTCGACGCCATATTTTTGGCGATGTATGGACAAAAAATGTGAGCAACAACCCTGAAAAGACCTTTGATAACTTCGTCGTAACAGCTACGCAACCTACTCCACAATACACACGTTTTACACCCATTTGACACCTCTATACAGACGACAAGAGAACGACAGAGACAGACCTAGTCACGATGTGGCGAGATAAATAATCGATAAAAAAATATTTGTAAGTGGTTTTTAGATACTTGTTTCTTTTAGATATTTGTTTCCATGACAAACAACGTGCCAGACTGTTATTACAGAATTAGTATCAAGGCATTGATAAAAAATGAAGAAAATAAGATTCTTCTCATCCAAGAAGATACTGGTTTACGAGAACTACCTTGAGGTGGTCTAGGTTTTGGTGAAACTGCCCAAGAGGGGCTACATAGAGAACTTTTAGAAGAAATGTGACTAGAAGCACTTCATATAGCAAAAAAACCTTCATTTTTCTTTACACGACAAGAAAAATGATGCCGAAAGTCAAATATTGTGTACGAAACAACGCTAAAACACCTTAATTTCACACCAACACAGGAATGTGTAGCTATAAGATTTTTCAGTCCACAAGAGATGATGCTTCAACAAGATAGTCTCTATCACAACGTACAAATGTTTGCGAACCTTCTCCAAGAGTAAAGGTACTATCCCACCAACTTATACCCAAACCCTTTGATCGTATGGATCAACTCTTTGCCAAGTTTTTTTCTCAAATTAGCTATATAGACGTCTAGTTTACTATCATGTTCATATAACGCATCGCCTCACCAGACAAATTCGAGAAGATCTGATCTCGATACTGCATGACCGTTTGATTCGAGCAAGTAGGTCAAAATAAGAAACTCTTTCATAGTGAGATGAATATCTTCGCCTGCACGACTCACTGTCTTATTTTCTAGATCTACTTGTATATCACCCAACTGGTAAATATCACGCGATTCTGATCTTTTCACCAATGCTTTTATACGCATGGTGAGTTCTTCTAGAGCAAACGGTTTTACTAAGTAATCGTCTGCACCGAGATCAAATGATTCCTGCTTGTCCTCTAGTTGACCTTTTGCTGTCGTCATAATAATCGGTGTCTGGGACTTTTTTCTTACTTCCTGAAGAAGCGACACTCCGTCTAGTCCAGGAAGCATAATATCTAGGACGATAACGTCGTATACATACTGCAACGCACGATCTCTTCAAACAATACCATCTGTACATCGATCAACCGTGTGTCACTCATGTTCCAAGTAAGACACAATATTTTTTCCAATCGTAGGAGTATCTTCTATGAGCAGTATATGAACCATCTACGATGCATAAGATAAAGACTGAATATAGTATATCTATACAGCTTAATGAAACCTTAAATGGAGTAAACACAAAGTAGGCGGAGAAATTGTCTATACCAACAGTTCTATCAGAGACACAAACAACTTACCAAGATTGATGTTTCTACACGACAGTATGCAAAACAAAAAAGGTGTCTTCTCAGACACCTTTTCCTGAAAAAAATCTCTAGGGTAAATAACACATATTGTTTTTATCTTCCCATCATACCGCCAAAACCTTTTCCTCATTTTCTTCCTCTTCACTCTCCGTCTCCCTGAGGTCCCTTCAGTCATAATTCTTCTCCTATAGTTTTTGCCTCATCGAGTAAACTATGCATCTTGACGAGTTTCGCGAACTTCTCAGCGGTGTCTATGTTTGCTAGAGGAGAGTTTGTATCATCTGCTAACGCTGTCTGAAAAGCTGTATAATCATTTGCGTCGATAGCTGCTTTTATAGCTTCCATCTTTGCTGAATCTCCGTGCATACCTCTTGCCTTCATCTCAGACAGTCCAAGCTCTGTAGCAATCGCTTTAGCTTCTTCAGTTTTTCCTTCTTCCATAAGCGTATGCATTTGTACGAACTGTTCAAATTGAGCTTGTGTGGTAATCTTTTCTGCTAGAGGGCTATCAGCAGTAGCTGTTTGAAAAGCAGTAAAATCGTTTGCTTCTATAGCTGCACGCACTTGTTCAAATCATGCTCTCATACCTTTATCACGACTTCCAAATCACTGCTGCCCTTCAGATGAAATTGAAGTAGTTGTGGTGACTGTGTCTGTTTCAGAAGCACTCGTTAGGGTAGTCGTAAGTACTGCACCTGCAAGCAGTGCTACTGCAGCCATACTAAGAAATGTTGTTGTTTTATTCATTAGCGTAAGAAAAAATCTAAAATAGCGTGACATAGAAGTGAAGTAATTGTTTCTTCTCTAAGCAGTTCTTTCATCCTGTCACCAAACAAAAGAAACACCATGAGTAACTAATTCACCGATGTAGCAGCCACCTTTCTCGAGATAAGTTGATGCTACGATGAGAAGTATACTCCGATGTCTTAATTTATTCTTAAGGAAACTTTTATCGAGTAAGCTTTACTATAGTTCACTCTCCCACAGTGCTTTTCACTACTATGTCTCGGTCGAGTAACGTCACGCATTGCTTTACGAGCGCTAGACCGAGTCAAAATCCCATCGTCCCTCTTGCAGCGTCTCATTGCCAAAACGGCTCTCGTATACGAGTAAGTTGTTCTGGTGAAATACCAGCTCAGGTATCTGAAATGGTAAGAGAAGAGTTAGTAGCTGTTATCGTTACTGTTCATCATGCAGGCGTAAATTTAGCCGCATTATCCAACAAGTTACTCAAAATACGCTCCACTATACCCTGATGAGCAACGACAGAAACATCATCTTCTACAAGATTCGTAAAAGTAATGTTTGTGTGTAACAAGCGCATTGCGTCCACTATCGAGGTTACCATTGGTGCGATGACAAGCTGCTCTTTCTTTAGCTCGCTTGTTTTTTGGGAGTGCATCAGCGTAGTGAGCGTATCTAACAAGCGATGCATCGTCCCTATCTGTTCACGGATTTGCGGAAAGAGCTGGTCATATTGTTTCACTTTTTCTCCTACGTCTACTGCAGACTGTAACGACATCAACGGCGTTTTAAATTCGTGCGACACATTCGCTACGAATTGCTTTATGGCAGTTACTTGTATATGTATTTTTTCTGTCATTTCTTGAAGTGCATGACTTACGATTTGAATTTCGTCGTGATCTGGCAAATGAGGAAACGTTCGTGATTGTTGCAATGAATCTACGTCTATCGTTTGCGCTTTTTGAGCCAGCACCTTCAAATCGCGAAGACTTTTTTTAACTACAAAAACAGAGACCAAATAGCCAACACCACTCGATACAATCAGTGCGACAAAGGTAATCCATAACAAGGCGATTTGATTTTCTACTACAGGAGTAATATCTACGATAACAATTTCCTCTCCCTGTCAGGTAGGACCGTAGAGGTATCGCTCTCACTCATAACGTAAAATATTTCCCATTACAGTATGTTCTTCAAGTTCATGTGTCTGTTCTCCACCCAGCGTTACTATGAGTGTATTTCTCGGTCAAAAATCTTTTCTCGATTCGTTCATTAATCTTTTTTGTATGTTTTGCATACGATGCATACTGTTTCACGATTTAGGAAAATTACGAATAAGTTGTTGTTCTCTGTTTCGTCGCGATCAGAAAAAAGAAAGGTTGATCAACATACCTAAGACAAAGATAACAAGAGCTATGGTAAGTGCAAAACGAAACGCAATACGCTGAGCAGTGGTAAGCATGATGGCAAAAAAAGTAGAATAGAGAAAATTGTATTAAAAAAAGCTACACGATCGTAACTACTTATTAAGTTAAACCAACAAAAAACAATGATACAATTTTCTCAGTAGTAAATTCAACATGAATTTACTATACTCCTATGGTATAGTACTTTTTTAGGTTAAGGGAAGATTAAATAACTGTAAAAGTTATTTGTCTACAAATATTGTTTATGCTAAATTCTTAGCAACTTAATACATCATTTATTACTTCAGGATCGTCATATACATCTGTTTGGTTACCATTTCTAATGTAAAGCTTTTTTATTCAGTTGTGAGTAGTAAATACTGGTTTAAATCACATTGATTTTCATGAGGCAACGTCAACTCTTAGCACCTCTATATTATTCACAAGTTCTATATTATATCTTATGCAGTGCACAACTACCTCATCAGGGAATTTGTACTTTTTTAACTGTGATCTCAACAAAAGTAGAATACTATCTGAGTCATACTTAGGTCAAGTCACTTCTTTATCACGATCTATTCACAATACTACTCAATCATCACTAACTCATATCAGCAGTATTCATCACTCAGCATTCAAAAAACCAGCAATAGTTTTTATTGATGCAAATTTAGTTATATCCTTATCGTCTTTTTGTTGATTTTGCACATCGTAATTAAATGTCTCCTTGAATTCCAGTGTATGAGATTCTTCTTTAATGACTAACTCTTCTACTTTTTCATTATAGTTTTTGTT
Source organism: uncultured Candidatus Peribacteria bacterium (assembly GCA_964387665.1). Lineage (GTDB taxonomy): Bacteria > Patescibacteriota > Gracilibacteria > Absconditabacterales > Absconditicoccaceae > CAYLWY01. Next base: position 24,854 of record CAYLWY010000005.1, on the reverse strand, counting down.
ATTAAGATTTTTAAGAAATTCGTTCATTTCACCTGCAAGTAATTTTTGTCTTTCTAAGAGGAATTTATCAAATTGTTCTACCTCATAGAGTGAAGTATCTAAAGGAACACACTGATTCAATAATAAACCTGGGTCTCTTTTATTAATTTCTTTAAGGTAAATACTTGGTTGTCTGTTACTGACTGTAAGGTTGGCTTTCTTAGTGAGAAATGCTCTATTAGCAATTTGGTTAACTTTTTTGTTGACTGCTTGGTCAGAGATATTGTATCAGTTATTTTTTAAGTAATCCGTAGGAAAAATATGGTGTTTCTCTAACGAATATAGCGTTCATAGATGATTGGTATGAAGCAAAGAAGGAGTAAACCAGTCGGAAGCTCACTTTGATTTGGCAATAATAAGTGCCATATTAAAAAAAGGACTACTCACAGGTGCTCACGATAAGTCTTCTGCAGTAACAGTAACATCTCTCACCTCTCTAAGTAAGTTCTGAATTATGCTATCGATATTGTTTTCTTTTGATAAAGTTACTATATCTTGCTCTAAAGGAGATGATTTTCACCTTCTGGTATATCTTTGTCGAATCATAGCGTTGTAGAATCGGTATTTCATTTTGTTTTCATCACTTGGGTTAACAAATTGTTGATTATTTAGTGAAAAATAAACGATTACTGGAATAATAAGTGCTGTACTTTTTAATTCGTATGTATCAGAACTCCCAATATATAGTTTATCACGCAAGAAGCTTATTGTTACTATTATAGATCTTTTACATAGATTCCATGCTTCTTGAATAGAGCTGCCTTCCAATTTATACAAATCTATATATCTTCAGCGGTTTGTTCATACCGCATTGATACAAGCAGTTAAGAACTTTAAATCAAACATAAAGTTTTTCGAACGTAAATCGTCTAAAAAGTTTATCATATCAGCTTTCAATCAGGGACACTGCACGCTAATATATGCAAGAGCGAGATCTTCTTCCAATAGCTTTCTTCATTGTTTATTAACCAGACTAAAAATCTTAACTACTTCAGGTAAGGGCATATTTATAGGTAATTTCTCTTCTTCAACATAGTAATCATAACTTCTAATTTGATTTAGTAGGTTTAATTTACTAAGGCATTGCACATAGAACATACTATTATCTGGATCTTTTTTAGTAATTTCTTCAATAAAATTTCAGGCATCGGTATAATTAGAGTAAAAATCAGTTATAGATATCCGCTCCTTCTGATATTTAATACTTTGCTGTTCGTACCTAAAAGTACCCAACTCAATATTAAAGTATAGTTTTGTAATATCTCTTGGTGATCTTCACTGGTAGTAAGGTGGTTGTTTTCACTTCATTATAAAGTAAAGACTTGTCAGTCTTTGTTGTCAATCTAACAACAATTTATAGTTACTTCACTGATGCGAATTGTTATTTCATCATCTCAATGCTACTTCTGTTTGAGTTCTCCAGATAAGTAGAGTTCATGTTGGATATCACTTATACAGAGATTCCATAAGTTTTTTGAAGTCATCATTTTTCCACTCGAAATCTCTTTGAAACTCAGGAAGACGAATCTCTTCGGTTTCAATCTGACTTAATAGATCAGCAATAGCAACCATAATAGTTAATCACAATAAATATTAGATATTGAAAATTATCAATTTAATGGGTTTAAGCAATGTTAACTTATTGGAACTACAACTTACTGAGCAGTTATCATCTCCTCTCTCAACTCCTCGACCAATCTATGGAGAAAAGCAATGTTATGTAAACTAAGGAGAGTTCCTGCCAACATTTCATCTTGTTTGACGAGATGATGGAGGTATGCCTTGGTAAAATGACGACAGGTATGACACTGACAGACAGGATCGAGAGGAGAGTCATCTGTCTTATAGGTAGCGTTTTTCAGTTTTATCGTACCATACGTACCAAACGCAGTCCCATGTCTTCCGAGTCTCGTCGGCATCACACAATCAAACATATCTATACCGCGAGCGACTGCTTCGCGTATATCTTCTGGTGTCCCTACGCCCATGAGATATCTCGGCACCTGTGTCGGTAAGTGTGGCTCTATCTCGTCGAGCATATGATACATTTCCTCTCTCGTTTCTCCTACACTAAGTCATCAGATTGCTATACCATCGGTTGCGTACGGTGTAAGCATAGCAGCTGACTCGGCTCTGAGATCAGGATACAATCCTCACTGAATGATCGGAAACAATACGCCACGATACTGATCATATCAGGTCTGATGATAAGCAAACTGCTCCTTTGCCCATGCATGGGTCATAGCCATCTGTTCTGCTACTTTTTTCTTCGTGATACCGACTACTGGTGAACATACATCCAGCATCATCATAATATCAGATCACAACGCACGCTGGATGTCTACCGTTCCTGTAGGAGAAAAAAAATGCTTTGAGCCATCATGAGGAGAACGAAAAGCAACACCATCCTCCTGTATTTTTGCAAGCGGCTTTCCTGTTTTACTTAGGCCAAGACTAAATACCTGAAAACCACCACTATCGGTAAGAATCAAACCATCCCAGTTTTGAAAACGATGCATTCATCACAGCTGTTTGATTACTTCTTCTCAGGGATGTAAGTGAAGATGAAAGGTGTTATTTAACAGCAGACGAATTGGTGTTTTTGTTCACAAATACTCCTGAGTAAGAAACTCATACGGCAGTGCCTTTATCGTTGCTTGCGTCCCGACAGGCATGAAACATGGTGTCTGAATAGTCGTTCAATTCAGGGTAAATTGACCTACCCTTGCTTTTCCAGCGGTTTTTTGTATCGTAAATGTCAACTTTGTCATACAACTAAACGAAGAGTAAAATAGGTACACAAGCATTTCTCCGTTCTCGAATCAAACGTAACTCTTCAGCAATAGAGAGTTGAAGAAAAAACTTTGAAAATATAGTAAATTCAGTATTTTTTACATCCTAATTTTAAACTGAATTTACTATGTTTTTTACAACAAAGCAATAACCTCTTTATTATATTGTCCACTTGTATGTATTTTTTCTCTCGCAACAAGCTGAAAA
>CAYLWY010000005.1:0-21715 GCA_964387665.1 uncultured Candidatus Peribacteria bacterium | reverse complement strand
CTCTTTATTATATTGTCCACTTGTATGTATTTTTTCTCTCGCAACAAGCTGAAAAAAGCTATAAAACACGTTGTATATACTTTCCTGTTTGTTTCACTTACCCTACCTACCAGTATTTTTGGAGCAGAGGTGGGTAGTGGAAATCTCATTACCGACAGTATTATTGAATCGTGTGGTGATATGAACTTTTCAGTTGAAGGAAGTTTTTTTGTAAAACCAGAACAAAGAGCTCTATACACCGTCAAAACCAACTCTATACTTGACCAACAAGCAAGTGTAGAATACGAGCTTCGACAAGAAGATAAACTCATCGAAGTAGGAAAAGAACACCAATTTACCTATTTATTTACCGATCTTGGTACCTATACACTGAAAACCATCCTTAGACGTAGTGAGTCATGTATACAGTCGAGCGAGCAGTCTATAACGGTGGCAAAACAAATTTGGTTAGGTATTTGACTAAACGAACAGAACAATGAGTTTCTCTTCCAGTCAGTAAGAAATCAAGGAGTAGCGTTTATTTTTCTTCCTTCAGCGTGAGATCAGCTCAGTGAAGAGAGTACTATCAAACGAGTACAACAAATTGCAAAACTCCTTCCTAGTAGTGATGTCTTGTTTGTAGAAGAATCGCAAGCACGTCTTTTGTTTGATCATCTTGATGACATACGCACCTACGGTATTTGATTTCCAGAACGTATTATTTTGGCAGGAAATATCAGTACTAGTGCACTTAGAAGACTCCTTCACCAGTCGCCTATGATTACCAACTTTTCCGAAATTGCCGTCACGCCAAAACCATACGTAAGTTCTGTTGTACAACACCTCCTCAACGAACAGTCACTCCAACAACTTGCTGTCGTTCGTCTAGTACATCCACAAAACACTCCTGCAAGACGACGGCAACCGTTCTCTTGGGCAACTGACTACCTCCTGACCTATGGTATGTCTATTAACTTCGTTCTTTTTCTCCTGTGTACGCCAGTTATTGCTCTATGTTTGGTATTTCTAAAACAGGTTATATGATTTAACGTATGAGGTATCTACTACATTCTTCTGGCAGTTGCAGCAAACATCTTTGTTGGTCGACAAATCGCTCTCCTTATGTTTGTAGCGGCGCTCATCGGACAGATTCTTGCACACCTCATCACCAAAAAAATCTATCTCCTCTATGCACCAAAAGTGTGACTCACTATCACGCTCACGTGTATCAGCTTTATGGTTATGAGTATTCGACTCTCTGCAAGGTGATATACTGTCTCCCTACCGACAGATCCTATCTATGTCTTCTTTCCTCTTCTGGTCTTTTCATCTATGATGCAATATATCTACCCACAGCATAACTCTCTTTTCAAAATAGATCGACGATTGTGATTTCTTCAGTTCATAGGATGAGTAGTGGGAATGAGTTTTCTCATTCAACGACCTCGACTCCAGCAATTCGTCTTGTGATACCCTGACAGTATACTCATCGTACTCGTTGCTATGATTTATATCTGAAGATTTGCTGGACTACAAGTGAGTGAATATATTCGTTTTTGGCCGCTTATCAGTAAACATCTCAGCGAAGAAGAGTAATTTAGTATTTGACTTTGTCAGTCACAACCTATATACTTTACGTACTATTTAACCGTCTGATAACCGCATGCTCGAACGTTGCAAAGAGTATCTCTTCAAGACATACAACGCAGAAGAAAAGAAAGGTTTGTTTCTCAGCTGATTTGACGCGACCAAAAAACTTATTGTCTCTACTGGTGTAGTAGAAACCGATCGTCCACTCAGAGAATTGATCGAACAGGTATATACCAGTAGTATACAACCGCTTCTCGATCAGGTACAATACATAGCAATCGACATTGTAACAGAAGTGATTGCCTTCCCTGAAGCACAACAAGTATTTTCTCTTGATCCCAAAGTGTACTGATTTGTCGTAGAAGATCTTGAAGATGATAATGTTGGGGTCATTTTGCCAAATGTAGCTGGCGTAAACGATATAAAACAAGTTCTCTACGATCTCAAAAAAAAATACAATATTCACGGAAAAGCAGCTATCTCTTGATTTACTACCGAAAGAGTACTTATAGCTAAGTAACTTTAATTGCACACCTCTTGTTTCTATGTCTTGATTTGATCAATTTACCACTAAGAAAAAGTCTCATAACGCTCTCTTAAATCTTTTGAGAGAGACGTTTGTTGTCGGTATGGAAGAGATGTCAAAAAAGATTTCACACCTTTTTTGATCTCCTGACATTGTTTCGAAACAACAAATCACCCAAGAACTGCAACAACGAGAAATTGATTTAAAACAAGAAAGAGCATACTAATGATGCAATCACGAAAAACTCCTTCTCGTACACAGATTATATCTACCATTGTTCTTATAGGAACAGTTGTTTGCATGATTATATGAGGAGTTATTCTCACTACACATATAGAAATTTTTACGTCACGATGGCTACTAGATTGGTTGTTGTTTGCTTTACCAATATGGTTTTTTCTTTCGCTTCTGGGTGTAACCAAACAAAAGAAAACAGAAGTAAGCTATTTTTTTCTTATAGGTGGCTGCATCATTCTTTTTCTTGCTGTGTTTAGCGAGTATATTTCCGTACGAACACCAGTTATCACGCTTTTTTGGTGTAGTACAGGATGGTATATGTATCGAAGACAAAGACAACGACTCTTGAGTAGACGTCGTCGATCAGCTCGATGATATATCGTAAGTCAAGTAGCTTTATGGTGATCTTGTGTCAGTTTTTTGACCACACTATCCATTATAAGTACTATAGGTGACACATGAATAAACTGCAAACAGCTAGAAAGCTCGTTGCGTTTATCGTGAATACAACAACAAGTGACTATAAGTAGTCTAGGTGGTTTTCTATGAGCAGCAAAAACCACTTCTCCTGCTGAATCAAACAACGGTACACAGCAAGGTATGCTGTGAATACTCTCTACAGCAAAATCTGAGATATACGATCTGATAGTAGAACAAAAAGACCTTTTGAATCATGGTTTGTGTGAACTCATTAACCAACAACTTATTACTATTCAACAACGTCCATGGCGACAACTTGCTGGCATCCTTCTTCTGTACATTCTTATCCGCCCTTTGATAAGTATTTTGGTATGGATCTGTATGCCATTGTGGATACTCATCTGGAACATGCTCGTACGATCCAATCTTATAAAGAAAGAAAAAAAATGGGTTATGATTACCTGACTAGCACTCAAGTAAATACATACAATATATATTATATCATAAACTTGAATTATCGATAAGAATTGTTATACTTTTCTTACTTTTACTATTTGTATGAAAATGGTTGCAAAAAAATGTGTACCACCTTCTGTATTCACCGTCTCTTTGTGATCAAAAGGACAGATCGTTATTCCAAAAGAAGCGAGAGAAATGCTGGGTGTAGCTCCTGGAGACAAACTCATTTTGATGGCAAAAGACGACCATATCATGTGCTTACCAGCCGACCATGTACACCATTTTATTCAACTCATGCAAGCACAATTACAATAAAAATATAATGAAACGATAATCTTGACACAAGAATATAAAAATTCCTACAAGATACCTATCAGCCGACTTAGATGCAGGCAATAGGTCTCTCGCTTTACTCAACATGTTTTCTTTACTCATTTCTTTCTTTAGTACCATGAATCAGAAACATCGAATTATTACTACCCTGTCTATATTCCTCCTTACCTGATGTGGCACACCTACACCAACAATCGAGGAAAAAACACAAAAACAACCATTTTTCATTTCTACGGTTGCATACTCCTCTCTCAAAAAAGAGTATGAACTTAAAAAAACAGGTAAACTAGCAAGCAGTTCAGAAATTACGGTTACTGCACAGATTTGATGAAGAGTAAGTTCATTAAATAAAGGTATCGGTGATGGAGCAAACAAGTGAGATAATGTCATACAGCTCCAAGAAACCTCTGGTGTGTATAGCTTCTGAGCACAAAAAGCGTCTGCAGCTATCACCCAAGCAAAAATTAACTACGAACAAACCATGCTTAACCTAGAAAAAGCAATTCAAGACACAGAGTTCAATATAAAACAAGCGACCAATCAAGCAGAAAATGCTTCTTTAAACAGTCAGGTAAGTGCGGCTTGACTTCAGCTCCAATCCGCAAGAGAAAGTTTTGAAAAAGCAAAACTTGATTACCAAACAAAGCTCACCAGTGATGAACAAACTATTAGTAACTTTTCTCAGACAGCAAATAATCTTGTAAACGATGTCAAACTACTCTATGAATCTACTATCACCGAGTCAGATAAAATACTTTGAATTACCAATGTGCGAAAAGCAAGCAATGACTCATTTGAACACTTATTAGGTGCAAAAAATACCGCAACAAAATTTGCTGCAGAAGACGCCCTAAGACAGGTTTTGATTCACCAGCAGTCATTGCAAACATTTACTATCACTACTCAAGGTAGTCAACTTTCTGCCTCTTTGTCAGAACTTACTACCTATTTGCGCAATCTCCAACCCGTTGTCAATCAAATAGATACTATGCTCCAATTCACTATCACGTGACCCGTCTACTCGGAAGCACAGCTTGCCATACATCAGTGAACCATAGACTGACTACAGGCACAGATACAGTGACAAATTAGTGCTATCACAGCACAGATCAATACCATACAAACATTCTTGCGTACGTATAAAGACAATCAAGCATCTTTGGCGAAGGCAGTTGATCTTAGTGAACAAGCATATAAGACGGCAGAAGCTAATCTTCAAACTGCACAAAACAACACCACCGTACAGGTTACTTCTTTGGAAAATACGCTTTCTACAACAGAAAAAAATAAAACGACAACAGAAAAAGCACTCAGAAACAGCATTGCACAAGCACAGATTGCCTACAACGAAGCTTGATTCCAACTAAGTAAGCTATCAGCTACTGCACCTATTGCAGGAACAATCACAGATATTCTTGTAGATGTGGGACAAGATGTTTCTCCTGGCACTCCTCTCTATACAATGAGTAGTATTTGAGACAAAGAGATAGAAATCACGCTTACCCAAGAAGAAGCAACTTCGTTACAAACTGATACGCCGGTACGCATACGTTTCTGAACAAAAGAAGCTAATGGTGTATTGAGTCAAATTAGTCAGACCCCTACAGCAGGCGTAAGTTACAAGGCAGTTGTTATCACTGAAAGCAACGAAATTCCTGCGGGAAGTTTGGTAGACATTGTACTTCCTCAAGCAACAACCAATGTTGTTGTTCCACTCAATCGAGTACAACTCCTCAGCACCACAGAATGACAAATTGTTGTCCGAGATGGCAACTCTCTAGAGACGAAAACAGTAGAACTCGGTCAACTGAAATGATCCCAAATAGAAATCGTGACTACTTTGTCTCCATCAGAAGCTATCGTCACTTCAGACACGAAACAATACGACCCAGAAAAGTATACCATTACCGTAAAACAGTAGTTCATCATACTCAATTCTTCTTTACCGTTCTTTTAGTTCATGACTACCCATCCTCTCATACAGAAGCGAGAAAATAGTTTTTTTTGATTCTGGATCAAATATCGAAGAGTAAGTTTTTTACTTATGATCTTTATTTTTTGATTATGATTACTTTCTTTGCAATCTATACCAAAAGAAAGCAGTCCTCAGATAGAATTCGGTATTGTGCAAATTAGTACCGCATACATTTGAGCGAATCCTGTAGATATCGATGCACTAATTACCGACAAGATAGAACAGGCAATTGATGATCTTGAAGGCATGAAAAAATATTCATCAGTGAGTAGCAATAGCTTTTCAAGTACCACTATAGAACTCGAAAACGAAACAGATACTGATGCTTTCATAAATAAAGTAAGAACAGCAATAGCAAACGTAGCTATTCCTGAAGCAGCTGAAGATCCGAAAATTACTGAGCTCACCACAGAAAGTGATCGTATGTTCAACCTACTTCTTTACGCACCCGCTGATCTCTACGACCTCAGCTCACTAAAAGATAAAGCAGTACAAATAAAAGATATTCTTATCAGCACGCCATGAGTAAGTAAGGTTGATATCCAGTGAGGTGAGGAGTATGAATTTCTCTTACTTGTCGATCAGACGACAGCAGAGGAGTATTGACTAACTGCTGCAAGTATCGCATGAGTTATTCGTTCTAGCCAACAAAACATACCTCTATGATCATACCAGATAGACAGTTTGAACTATGATTTCAGAATACAGGGGCAGTTTGAAGATATTAATAAGCTCTTAGAGCTTCCACTCGTTACCCCCTCTGGGATTCGCCTTTCCTTAAACCAAATCGCTCGTATCGAGCGTAAAGAAAAGAACAACACAGAAGAATTTCTGTGACTTCCGAATATTTCACAACAACGTTTGGTTAGTTTGACCGTGTACAAATCAAAAAGCATCGACATTTTCACTGCGGCAACCACCGCAAAAACAGCTATAGAAAAAGCGTTAGAAAACAATCTATTTGCTGACATTGCTGCGTCATACACTATGGACCTTTCTGAAATCATCCAGGAAGATTACGCTCAGCTCTCTTGAAGCGCTTTGCAAACCATCATTCTTGTCTTCATAACTATGCTTTTCTTTGTATGACGAAAACCATCGGTAATTGCCACCATAGGACTTCCCATGTGATTTATGGTAACATTTATTGTACTCGACACATTCTGATATACCCTCAACTTTCTTACTAACTTCAGTCTCGTACTTACGCTGGGTATAGCTATAGATACGACGATAGTGATTATAGAAGCGGCGTCAGAAAAGATGAAACTGTGATACAATCCAAAAACTGCCGCATTGTTTGCAGTCAAGGATTTTAAAAACAGTGTGATTGCTTGAACACTTACCACTATTGTGGTGTTTATTCCTATGATGGTTCTCCCTGGAGTTATGGGTAAATTTCTTGCCTACATTCCTATAACTATCTTCGCCACCCTTCTTGCAGTACTCTTTCTCGCACTTACACTCAACTCTGCACTCTACTACAAGCTCAGTAAAGTAGAAAAAACATACATACCCAATCCACAAGCAGAACAGTTTATTCCTCAAGAAGAGCGTGAAATCCTTGCACAAGAAAGAGTGTGAAAAACAGTACAAACAGAAAAGATAACTCGCCGTCAACGCATTCTCGACAAGATGAGCGACTGGTATGAGCATTTTTTGGAGCGCTTTGTAAGCAAATCATCCTCTAGACGTATCAGTATTTTTTGACCATTTCTTGGTATGATTGCTACGTTTATTTTTCTTGCTCCTCATATCTGATTTACCCTTTTCCCTTCTGGAGACAACGGTGTTTTCAATATAAGCATCTCAAATAAACCATGAACCACTAAAGAACAAATCGCAAAACTTATTCCTTACATAGAGCCACATCTTCAAGGACGGTCAGAACTCAAACAATACTCGATCACTATTCGCGACAATTCTCTGTCTATAGGGGTCGATCTTACTGATAAAAAAGAGAGACAAAAAGCTAATCAAAGAGATGTGTTTGAAGTTGAGAAACAATTGCTTGACGATCTTCAGTTTCTTGTTCAAGATGGATATACCGTAGAATCAACAGTACAGGCGTGATGACCTCCCCAAGGAAAACCTGTAGGAGTAAAACTCGTTACTAACTCCACTAGTCAGTTTAATAGTATGGTCACAACGGCAAAAACCATAGAACAACACTTGAAAACTATAGAATGAACTAAAAATCCGTGAATATCTTCTCCAGACACTCCAGGACAATTTGTGCTTTCCTTCAATACTGATAAACTCGCTTTTGTATGACTCACACAAGCACAAGCCGCAAGTGAAGTAGCACAAGCGATAAATGGTGTTTCTGCAGGAAGCATCAAAGTCAATGGTGAAGATAGAACAGTAAAAATTCTTTTTGATACGTTTGTTGACGCAGTCACTCCAGAAAGCATAACAAACATTACCATCACTACACCTCGCGGAGAACAAGTACGCATCTGAGACCTTATCGACATACAACCAGATGCTGCAGTCGCACAAATCAGTAGAGAAAATGGAAGAATTAGCGTAAGAGTGGAATCTGAGATCGCTGACGGATATACAAACGAATGAACAAGAATACAAAACGATCTGCTTGCTTATGTAGACACCCTACCTCTTCCTGAGTGAGTGAGTATAGAAGCTGTAGGAGAGTGAGAAGAAAATGCTGAGCTTATCGCTGCAACATGACGTTGATTTGCCATTTCACTAGCACTGATGTTTGTTATTCTTCTCTTGATGTTTGACTCGTTTACAAAACCAGCCATCATTCTCTTCACTATCATTCTTGCGCTTCTTGGGGTAAATATTTGACTTTTCGTTACCAAGAATCCCTATAGTATGCCCTTCATGATTTGATTTATTGCATTGGCGTGAATCGTCGTGAATGATGCCATTATCTTTTTGGATAGAATTAGAGAAAACGTCAGCCACGATATAGATGAATTTGTTGCTATCGTAGAAGCAGGAAAATCGAGACTGCAACCTATCATGCTTACTACGATTACTACCGTTTTCTGAATCCTTCCTCTTGCCTTACAAGACGAGTTTTGGGCATGATTGTGATTTACGATAGTGTTTTGACTTACTGCAGGTAGTGCTATGACCTTGTTTGTCATACCTAGCTTATACTACGAACTCATTGTTATAAAAAAAATGACTCGAGTAAAAGTAGTGTTTTGGTGTATTGTCTGTTTCCCTATCGGTATAGCACTTTTTATAAAAGCAATATATAGACATTTTTTTCCTGCTACTCAATCAAATCAGACAGACGCGCTGGAACAACTTACCTTAGAGTAGAAAATTCGTACGAAAGTAACATAGAAAAAAGAGGATAAATAGATATGCTTCTCGTATTTATTGTATCATCCTCCTTATGTTTACGTGAATAGTTACTCATCAAAACACCATTCTCGAAATACAGTGAGGGACATTTGTTCTACAAAAGCCAAGAGATCTCGCCCTTCATCTTTGACAAAGTGTCGCTCACGATGGCGCATGCATGACCGTTGTTGACATTACTGACGAGACGTATAGCTTTTTTGTTATGGAAGAGTCGTTTCGTAAAACAAATTTTGGTCAAAAAAAAATCTGAGATGTCTTCAATATCGAACTTTGTGTCCAAGCATCTCACTTTCTCGATGGGCATATAGTAAGTGGACATATCGATACCGTGGGTACTATTAGTGAGATACAACAAGCAACAGATGGATCGAAACAGCTCACTATCTCGTTTGATGCACAACGAAAGCATCATCTCATCCAGAAAGGCAGTATCGCCATCAACGGAGTAAGTCTCACCATCGTAAGCGTCTGACCGACACGATGTACTGTTTGGCTCATTCCCCTTACTCAGGAAATTACGAACTTGTGAAGTATCCTTGAGGGAGAGCAAGTAAATCTTGAGTTCGATATGATCGGCAAATATATTCTCAACTATCTACATAGTACACAAACAGATTCTTTACCCACATAACTCTATGTACGAAGATATACTCGGCACGGTGATACCCTGAAAAAAACTATGACGCACACTGTGATTTCCGACCATAAATTGCCTTATACAAAACAACGTATCACTAGATCCATGAACGTATAGAGTAAATGTCGTGATAGCATGAATAATCTATGCATGAATATGACCATGGTTTGCTGATCGTAACCTATTTGAAGTACACCTTCTTCATACCAGTCAAGACTTCTACGACGAAGAAGTGTGTATTGTTCCCTTGGTAAAAATAAGAGATAATAAACAGTTTTCTTCTCTTGAACAACTCCAACAACAGATACAAAAAGATATTCTACGAACAGAAGAGCATCCACAAGTAACTATCACGTTCTGAACATTTGATTATATGCATCCTGGACATGAGTTTTACTTACGTCAAGCAAGAAAATACGGAGACTATCTCATTACGATCGTAGCAAGAGACACCACAGTCAAGCGTATCAAGTGAACACTCCCTGACCACGATGAAGACGAAAGAATGCGTACACTAACCGAATGTGATTATATAGATATTGTAGAACTAGGTAATGCGACAGATCCATATACCTGTTTACGTGAGTACACACCAAACGTTATCTGTCTGTGATACGATCAACACTCATTTGATCGTGGGTTGCGTGACCGGTGTGACAGTAATTGACTAGTTAATACAGCAATCATTAGGATCCCTAGTTTTCATCCAGAACAACGAAAATCATCACTCATCAAGTCTGTTCAATAAATTAATTTTACCCTTTGTCGATATCTTACCTTTATGACAAAAAAAATTCTTGTTTGACTCTCTTGAGGTGTTGATTCTGCAGTCGCAGCGGCACTTCTTCTCGAGCAGTGATATGAGGTTGTTGCATGATTTATGAAAAACTATGCAGATGAAACCAATCCAAACTGTCATACGAGAGAAGACAGAGATATGGCCATAAAAGTTGCCGCACACCTTGGTATTAAAACGTTTATTATTTTTGATTTCCGTCAAGAATATAACGAACGTATTATTCAATACATCTACGATGGATACCAGCAATGAATCACCCCAAATCCTGACGTTCTTTGTAACTCTTTGGTTAAGTTTGATCTTTTTCTCGAAGAGGCAAAAAAACTCTGATGTGACGGTGTCGCTACAGGACATTATGCACGCATCTCTTGTAAAAAATATGTCTATTATCTGTCAAAGTGAGTAGATAACAACAAAGATCAGTCCTACTTCCTCAGTGGGTTGAATCAACACCAACTTGCACATGCATATTTTCCTCTAGGAGAGCTCACCAAACCTGAGGTAAGACAAAAAGCACACAACCTGAATCTCCCCAACGCTGATAGAAAAGATAGTCAGTGATTGTGTTTTATAGGAAAAATTCCTATGAAAGAATTTCTTGCCAAAGAAGTCGCTTCACATCCAGGTCCAATTCAAGATAGCACTTGAAAAGTTATCGGCACACACCCATGAGCACTCTTTTACACGATAGGACAAAGAGAAGGGATTTGACTTAGTGGGTGACCGTGGTTTGTGGTAGAAAAAGAGGTAAAAAATAACATTCTCGTTGTTTGACACGAAGACGATCCTAGACTGCGAAGCTCGACGGTAGTAGTCAGTGATCGACACCGATTGGCTGATACCTTTCAATTTCCTTTTGCAGCTACTGCAAAACTTAGATACAGACAGCCAGATCAACCATGCACTATTTCAGTAGATAAAGAAGAACGTATTGTTCTTAGTTTTCCTACTCCACAAAGAGCAGTAACTCCAGGACAAATTGCTGTTGTCTACCAATGAGATGTAGTAATAGGACAGTGAACCATCGTAACTGCATAAACATCTTCATTCATTATACTTTGTTATGAGTCACCCGTTGCAGACAAACAAAAAAACAACTTTTTACATCGCTTTAATGTTTGTTTTTTGTAGCACCTTTTTTTCTTGATGTACACAACAAGCTCCAAAAGAGCAACCAATTCCACAACAAACACAACATGTATGACGAGAGGACTATCGCATCACTCTTTCGGTGTACACAGATACTCCTTTTGATACCAATACACCCACGAGAGTCATCTGATATGGATGAATCTATGCAGAACATCTCATACGAACAGCAAAACACCTTCTCACAGACAATGTTTCTCGTCTTGTTGTCACTAACCATGCATGAATCAGTTGTCCTATACAACAGATCTGGATGCACGATTACCAAGATATAGCCCTTATACAAACCAGCACGAGTTGTGCTGCTTGAGTTGCTAAAAATACATTACTCGATAGCATATATCCGAAAGAGGTGTTCTATATAGACAATACCCTAAAAAAAACTTCCTTAATTTTTGAAGAACAGTGAAACGTACTCATCAATGAACAGCTCTCTCCTGGCATGAGTTGATCGCCACTGTTTCTTGCGGATCGTGCAGTTGTCGGCATCGTAAGTGCAAAAACTACAAACGGAACAGAAGTAGTGGTTATCGACAAAAAACTCCTCGCTACACGACCAGCAGCTGAAAAAGCAATTTCATGAAGGTAAAACAGTCTTATCTTTTTCTCAGAAAGATTCTAATTTGCATATCAATCAACACCATACCTACGAGACATACTACCAAAAGCTCTCACAAAAACCATACTCATCGACTTCCTCAGGGAATATACGTACGCAAGAAAGATGTTTCTAATACATCAAGAAAGTAAGCGTCTATGTGAACAGCACCATAATACGTCAATAAAAGAGCTCATCATCGTGCTACGGTCATAACTGTGGTAATTACTCGTACAAAAGGTGCAAGAATTACTCGTCGAGATCATCCTAGCAATGAGGTCAGTTCGATCTGTTGCTGAAAACGGTAAAAGAAATTCGTGACAATATACGAAATCACCATACCAATCATCACAATTACCCCTCAGATCAGCGTCAAACACAGAGCGAAAAGTACATACATCATCGTAACGAGTCTTGATGCTCTTCGCGTCTGTTCTTCGAACGATGATTTCAGCGAAACATTGTCCAAGGTGCTAATAACATCATCGTAACGACCCACTATAGATTTCATGGACTCATATTGTTCTTGATTTTTATAAACGATATATATGGTCGGAGGAAGAGGGTTTTCTATACCATACGCCGAAAGCTGATCGAGCACATCTGGAAGCTTTTTTGCCATCAGACGAAAGGCATCATCTTTCGAGAAAAAAGTTGTTGTAAGTCCAGCCTGTTTCATCTCTTCTATGAGTTTTACCCCACGCTCTGTAGCATCGTCACGCAAGTAAAGAAATACTCACAGCTGACTTTGTACATCTAGAGATGTTTTCCATGCATTCCACGCCAAGATACTCAAAATATGCGTCAAGAGCAACAAGCACAAAACAATAAACGAAGCAATCAACGACTGCTTCCATCACACACGAAACATTTGACCGATGGTTTGTATCATAACATGAAACGAGTGAAATCTTTTATAGAAAATTGACTATAAATTTAGTATATTCAGGAATCAATTTTCTACGTAGGAAATAGATTTTGATCTAGTAGGTTTTTACAAATTCAAAATCTATTTACTATATTTCTTCTTCTTATCCTCTTTTACTTCAAGCTGATAGACAATGTACTCTTGAAAGAGAAGTATTTTTTCATCGTACTGCTCTTTGGTTTTATCAAAATACTGTAACTTATCTTTCTGTTCGTAGTAATACTTTATATAACGCTGCGCATGCTTTCGCTGGTGTTGCAAGATGTGTAGCTCTACCATATTCAAAATAATTTCTGCATCGAATTTATTCATTTCAAATGCTTGTTTGAGGTATCACATACCGCCTTCTCTATTTCCAGACCAGTACTCACAGATAGCGTAACATCTCATCATTTCTGGGTTGTCGTCATCCAGCAAGGACATTGCCTTCTTGAGATGAGTTTTCGCTTGTTGTCGATTCGTTTTTTCCATCTCGAGCACTCCCTTGATATACCGACTCATGGCATCATCATGCTCTTGATCTAAGAGAAAGTTAATAGGTTTTTCTGCTTTCAGTATCTCTCCCTTCCTATACATAATATCTGCCACCTGATAGAGTGCATCTTTGTTTTTAGGATTTTTTGCCAACAACTGATTAGCAATCTCGAGTGCATCATCGAGTGCACCTTCCTCTTTTAGTGTTTCTATCTCTTCGAGTTGTGGATCTACCATGCGGACAAAAGAATGAAAACTATCTTTAGAGTATACGAAAAGGAGAAAAAAACTCAAAAGGAAGCAGAAAACAGACGCTTTTCCTTCTTTACAGTTTCAAAAAAACCTCTCGGAAGAGGTTTTTTTCAAGTATATAAACAACACATATTACTCTTGTCGATTTACGGTCACGCTAGGTCCCATAGTAGGAGCTACGACCATCTTCTGAATAAGTTTTCCCTTTACTCCTGATGGTTTGTTTTCAAGAACCGCATGCATAAGTGCAGCCACGTTTTCTGTAAGTTGCTCATCAGTGAATGAGAGTTTTCCTACACCGACGTGGATATTTCCTGTTTTGTCGAGCTTGAATTCTACTCTTCCTTTCTTGATTTCGTCGATCGTTTGTTCGAGATTGGTTGTTACTGTTCCAGCTTTTGGTGATGGCATCAATCCTTTTGGTCCGAGTGTCTTAGCAACCTTTGCTAGATCTCTCATCATATCATTGGTTGTAATCAAGACGTCGAAGTTGATATCACCTTTTTCGATCTGTGTCAATAAGTCAGTATTTCCCACGATATCGGCACCTGCTTTCTTTGCAGCTTCTAACTTATCGTCACCTACAAACACCGCAACAGTCGTTTTCTTTCCTGTTCCGTGGGGAAGCACTACTGTCGCTCTAATCATCTGGTCGTTGTACTTAGGATCAGCAAATGTCTTTACATGTACTTCGAGACTTCCACCAAACTTTGCATAAGACACTGCTTTTGCGAGCGTTACTGCTTCTGCAAGTTCATACTTCTTTCCTCATTCTACTTGCGCTTTTGCAGCAACAAACTTTTTTCCTCTTTTTGCCATTTTGTAAAAAAATAAGAATAAAAGCGGTACAAACGACTGGGCACCAGTCTTCCGCGAAATGTTTTTTACAGTCTATATGCTAACTTAGCATAATCTTTCTCGTACACAAAGACATTGATGCCTTTGTAGTCAGCGACCATATATTCATTGCCATCCATAATTCACATGCTAATTATTTCAATTAGTTCACTACTCGTTACATGTATATAGTCGTTAGCACGACTATCTAAAGCATCAAACTCATTACTAACAGTATAATAACCTACCTCGAGAGGCATTCCTTTCTATAGGGAAAGTAAACAAAACTACTTAATTTCGATACCCATACTCTTTGCTGTTCCTATAATACTTTTTCTGATAGAATCTCTATTTCTGGTATTCATGACTGGCATTTTTACATCGATAATCTCTTCTAGATCAGCATTGGTGAGCGTCGCTACCTTATTCTTGTTTGGTTCTCCAGCTCCGACTTTAATTTTCGCTTTCCATTTCAAGAGATCAGAGGTCAACGGTGGAAGAATTTCCATATCGTATGATCTATCGATGTAGACCGTAACTACGACAGGAACTTTGATATCCGTTCCTCCATACTGTTGCATGATTGGCAGTGTTTTGTCGTTGAACTCTTTGATGAATCCTCCGATGTTCACTCACTGAGCACCGAGCATCGGTCCAGTAGGTGGTGCAGGCGTTGCTTTTCCAGCAAGCATATGCAGACTAAATTTCTTCTGTACTTTTTTTGACATTATAAAAGAAAAACAGTTAAAAGTTTGTGGTAGTGACCACTATCGATTATACCGTTTTGCAAACAACTCACGCAAAAGCGGTTTTGTTGTCTCAAAGATATCTGTATCGACTTGGATGAACCATCGATCTCTCGCCTCAGCAAAGTAAACAAAGAACAACTGCTTCTTTCCTACATACTGGGGCACGAGGAGAAAAATAATCTTATCCCCAAAGAGTCAATGGATATGTATATCATTTTTGTCAGTAATTGCAACTGATTTTGCTCATAACGCAGTTAGTGAGTCTGCTATGTCGGGTAGTTCTTTTCATAGGTACGCAAAGTGGGTATTATCATTATTCTTGAGAATATATTGTATAGATCTCTCAAAACCAACAAACTTTGCACTTTTCATCACTCACACTCGATGATGAGTTCACGCAAGATACAGTATTTGCTGAGGAGCAACTGGAGGAGTTGTTACTGTTGCACTTGGTGACTGTACCGAAGGATTAAACAACTGCTCAGCGGCGACTATATAGGTAGGAGTACGTGGCTGATTTTGTGAAGAAGCAGGTATTGATTGTGTTCTTATTGATTGAGTCGGTGGAGGAACCACAGCGTTATCTACAGCTTCTAGATCAGAAACCTTCTGTTGGTCATACTCCGACGGTAATGGGTTATTATTCTTGTTTTCCTGCACAGATGCTATGATAGTATCTGCCACTTCTTTTTGAGGTGTTTCTGCTTCATATTCTCACTCCACGATAGGAAGAGTTGTTTTTTCTGGTAACGAAAAAAATATGATGTAGACCGTTACCAACACTACACCCAAGATAAACATACTCCATCCCGCAAGAGATACTTCTCAGACACCTTTTTGCATACCGTATCCTATACATAAGTACTACCTATTAGCAAGACAAACAAAAAAAGCCATCCCGAGAGGATAGCTTCTTAAGGAAACTCATTCATAGAGATTTTCACGTGAGATTGAAAATACTATCGATTTTAATGCTTTTCCAACGTTTTTCCTCAGTTTCCTTAGAAAACGATTATATTTTAGGCAATTCTCTCTACTTTTTCAAACGAAACCATAACTGGCGTATTCCTTCACAAAATCTCTATATTCACATACAAAAATCACTTCGCAGGGTCAACTTCGGTAACCATTCATTTCATACCGTTGAAATCACCTTCTTTTACCAACACTACATCACCCTCTTGGAAAGGAATAGCATATTCTGCTCTTTGATTTTTTTCATTTATATAACCAATCATTTCATCATATTCTTTCTGTGTCAGAGGTATTGGACGAGTTTCCGCTCCTACGATAAGTCTCACTCCAGGCGTATTTCTAATCACATACCAGATCTTATCATTCATTTTACACTTCACAAACACGTACCCAGGGTAGAGTTTTCTTACCTTAAACGATTTTTTTCACTTCTTGTAGTACACTTCGTTCACAATAGGGTTCAAAAAGTCGACAATATCGTTTTCGAGAGATTGCTTTTTGATTCTTTCCTGCAAATTTTCTACCACAAGCGTCTCTTGTCCAGAAATAACACTAAGCACATACCATTTGAATTCATTATCCTCTATTTGTTTTTTTATATCATTTGTAGACATAGGTCTCATGAAAAATTAAAATGTAGTATCATGCACTATTCTACAGGCGCTTCTACAGGCACAACCTCTTCTGTAGGTTGATCTCCTTCAACCACAGGCACCACTTCTGCTCCATCTACTACCACCTCTACTGCATCACTAGGAACATCAGCTGTAGGCACCGCAGGCAGTTCCAGCGTATTTCCTTCGATTGGTTGTTGTGTTGTAATCACAGAAGGAGTAGAACCACCAAAGGTAGCAAAAATCTGTTTGTATAGATTACCTCGCAAATTATCAAAAACAAAAAAGATTATCGATGCAACAATAACAGTAGCAAACACCTGTAAGGTAAATACTCTTACTTCTTTCCAAGTAGGTTTTTTAACTTTTTTGAGCGTATCAAGACTGTCGTAGAAAAAATGTAACATTGCGAAAAAACTGCTAAATGAATGATATGTACTGATTTGTTGTTTTGATGCAAGAAGAAGTGCATCCTAAGCATTGTTTTTCATAGCGTCTTTGATTCAAGTCGCACATTCTCTCATCAACTGAAGGACAAACTTATCCGCCAATCTATAGCGTTTATCAAACTCTGA
Source organism: uncultured Candidatus Peribacteria bacterium (assembly GCA_964387665.1). Taxonomy (GTDB): domain Bacteria; phylum Patescibacteriota; class Gracilibacteria; order Absconditabacterales; family Absconditicoccaceae; genus CAYLWY01. Next base: position 4,264 of record CAYLWY010000005.1, on the reverse strand, counting down.
AGAAGAGAGAAGCACTAGTTTGTTTTGGTCAGACCTAATAAGATATCAGTCAAACAAACGATCAATATCTTCCTTTATTTTTGGTAAATAGTCGACTGCTATCGGCTCATACACCAAAACCAGATCTACCTCTACCTGCGCTCAAAACATATTGCCGTAATACCATTTTTTCAACAACAACTCATGAGAGCGGAAGTACTCTTCTAGGTCTATTTGAATCATATACAAAAGCAGTTGTCTAATGTATTGACCCAGTCCAGGGGTCAGAAAAATAGACCATCACTTCGTATTGTCTTTGTCTATAGCAACGACTCATGCATCTTCAAGTTGGTCAATTTGTTTTTTAATAGCAGGAAACGACCGTTCTAGTTCCGCCTCAAACGCCCTTATAGAAATTCACTGTCTCCTAAAAACCAGATATTTCAAAATATCTGCCTTTGCTTTACTTCAGACCAGCTTATCTAGTTTCATTACCTTGAAAACGAAAGCACAAACACTACATATAGTTGAATAATAAATTCAACACAGAAAGTTGCTAAATTACATCCAGATAGTACACATTTGTACTCTGAGAATAAAAATGCAATTTTCTCTATGTATATGTATGCATTTCTTTCCTCGTATTGCAATACAAATCGTTTTTCTAGCTTTTTGTTTTCTTTTTTTCTATGCGTGTTGTGTTTGTCGGTGCGGGCGGTAGTGGAGTAAGTGCCCTTGTAGAACTTATGATTGATTTACATATTCCAAATATAGTATGCATCGATGCGGTAGATTCGCCTGCATTAGCATCTTTTCGTAAGCAATGAGTTACGGTCATTGTCGGTCATGGACAACATACGTATCAGCAGTGAGACTTCGTTATTTACTCAGCAGCGGTAGCAACAAGCAGTGAAGTAACCAGTGCATTGGAGCATACCTTTACCGACCATCTTTCACCTCCTCCCATGTTATACGCGGAGTTTCTAGGAGAGCTGTCAAAATACTTGTTTACCATAGCTATTTCTTGAACTCACGGAAAATCAACCACGACAGGGATGGTTGCTACTGCATGTATACAACACATTCCTACAACTACACTAGCGATTGTCTGAGCATGAGTAACTGAACGACAGGGCAATCACTGCTGGTACAACAAAAAATACGACACAGAACTTCGTACTATCGTCCTGCGTATCATTTCTCGCAAAGCAAGCGCCTTACAGGTTACGCCAAAAAAATTACTCTTCGTCATAGAAGCAGACGAGTTTAACCATCACTTTCTTTTTCTCGAACCAGACATCAGTATCATCACCTCTTTGGATCATGACCATGTTGATATCTATCCGACTCGTGACGCATATCTTCAAGCGTTTAGACAGTTTTGTACGAATACAAGAAAACACATCGTCACCCTACCTAGTATCGCCCATCAGTTATGAACATACTGAGACGAAGTACATACCCCACCACAAAAACATTTTACGTTTTCACATCTTGTAGGATGACACAACCACAGTAACGCTAGCTTGGCCTTATGAGCTTGTTTACTGACTCAAAACACTTTCCATCTTGATACTAACGAGAACACCTTACAGCACAGTATAGAACAATTTCTCTGACTTCAAAGAAGAGTAGAGCTTGTGTGAAACAACAAACATGCCATACCTGTCTTTTCAGATTACGGACACCATCCTGATGAGATACAAAGCACGCTCCAAGCATTTCGTGAGAAATATCCTGATACACTTATTACCTGCTTTTTTGAGGCACACCAAGCGAGAAGACTACTTACCTTCTGGCAACAGTTCCTAGAAGCATTTACAGACACTACGTGTATTGTCGTTCCTCCTTATACCGCTAGAGAAGACATTGCTTCTCTTCAATCATGGAGAAAAGAAACTATTACTAGTAGCTCCACTCCTGAGCACATAGATTCCTTTTCGTCGTTAGCAGATATATTTAGTGATCAAATCGGATGATCGAGAGTCAAAGAACGAGGTGATTTATCTCATGCTCTAGACAACATTTCTTCATGAGCTATTTTATGTTTTAGTGCGGGTATTTTGGATAGCAAAGTAAGAGCAACTATTTCAGAATAAATAACGCTATGATAAAAAAAACCTCGAGCTTGGCTCGAGGTTTTTTATGTCTTCTTTATTACCCAAAGGAAAATTAGTTTGCTTTTCTGAATTTTACTCCTGCGTAAACAAGCACTGAAAAGAACATAAGCGCAATCATGAGGTCTGTTTCTGGTCCTACCGTAGGAGCTGCTTGTACTACATTTTCAGGAGCTGGTTGTTGTACTTCATCGATCTTGATAGTTTGAATATGTTCTTGACCTACAGTCGCACCTGCAGCATCCATAGCACTCATTTTCAAGAAGTATGTTCCTGGCTTACTTACGGTGAAAGAGAAGGTTCAATCATTTACCATAGGAGAACCAATCTTGGTGTATGCAGCTTCTGACTGATGTCTGAGATCGATTTGTGTCTTATCAGCAGCAGAAGATGGTGTCCACGTCAACGTAACCAAACTATCCTTATAGGTATAACTTACGTTTTCAAAGATCTTTTGTGTAGGAGCTGGTGCTACTACTTCTTGTTGTGTAGTAAACATCACTTCATCACTAATGAAACTCAATGGTTCTTGGGTTGCATCAGTAGGATGTACAGGAGCAACCACTACGTAGTAGGTGCTGTTTGGTGTAAGTCTATCAAAATTCAACGTTACCATAGTTCCGTCTGTAGACACTACGTCAAGCACCATATCAGTAATTTTATCAAAATCCTGAACAGTAGCGAGTGTTTTATCAGAATAGTAGACCTTATATTTGGTTACTGGAACTCCTTGATACGTTACCTGTGTGGTAACAAGTGTTGCAGATGTTGTCGTAACATCTTTTACTTCGATCTTCTCTTCACCCGCGTACGCCCATGTGTCTTCATCCATAGCGTTGAGAATATCTTCAGCTGCTTGATGCTGTTCAGTTGCAGTAGTGTCTTCTGCTGGAGCTTGCACCGCTGTTCCTGAACCTCCTTCGAGATCATTCAAGAGAGCTGCAAGTTCTTCGTCTGTTGTTGAAGCAAATACACTAAGCGTAGAAAGAGTGAGTAGTTGCAAGACCAAGAAAAGCGCGAGTAATTTTTTCATGTGCATAAGTGAATAACTAAAATGATAGTTAAAGTGTACGTATACAATCCGACAAATGCAAATTTTCTACCTATTTTGTTATAAAGCAAGAAAATTGGCTCTAGAATTAACTTTTTACTATCTCATAACCATAAAAAAATAGCTGCTATTCACAATACAGTTGACATATGTATCTATTATGATAAATCTATTTTTTTGGATGAGAACGATGCATTGCGTTTTAGATGAATATCAGTAAACTACTAGTTGTTCTAGCCCAATAGATAATGGGCTATAGTTAGTTCATTTATATTTCATACTCACGTTCATGGATATACAAGCACTTAGTACAGCAGCGGAAAAAGTGGTACAACACCTCAGAGAAAATTTTGCTCATCTTCAGCTCTGAAGAGCATCTACCTCACTCGTAGAACATATGCCGATATATGTTCCTTCACGGTGAACCACCACCTGACTAAACAGTTTGGCAAACGTTTCACTGATGGATAGTCAAACCATAAAAATAGAGCCATATAGCAAAAACGAGCTTAAGGTGATCGAAAAGGGAATTATTGACAGTGACTTGGGATTTAATCCGCTCAATCAAGGTGACTATATTATGATCAAGATACCAGCGCTGACCACAGAAAGAAGACAAGAACTCACCAAAATCGTCCACAAAGAAGGAGAAGAAGCAAAAGTAGCTCTCAGAAATCTTAGACACGAAAGTCGCAACGCACTCGACAAACAATTCAAAGCGAAAGAAATCTCAGAAAATGAAAAGGATGCTAACGAAAAAAACATCGACGACCTTACAAAAAAGTACAATGAAAAGATTGACGAACTCGTCAAAACCAAATCTGAAGAAGTTATGAAGGTGTAATTCTTTAGATAAGTGTTAAATTAAATTTTTGATACACCTCTCCTTCAAGGAGAGGGAAATAAACATTCCGTCATTGTGAGCACCCTACGAACATAAACTTCATGTAGCAATCCAACTACCATTCCCGTCATTGCGCTTGCCCTCGGCTTGTCGGGGAGAAGGAGGTACGACGACGTGGCAATCCACTATAACCATTCACAACTCTTCACTATGGATCCTTCGCAAGCTCAGGATGACCATTAAAAAGAAAATACTATCTATTTAACAATCCCA
>CAYLWY010000004.1:33514-38738 GCA_964387665.1 uncultured Candidatus Peribacteria bacterium | reverse complement strand
CCTGTAGTCGTAAGGGTGAGATTTATTACTCACTTTTCTCCGATGATGACCTTTTGACGATTTCCAGCATCCGGAATCATGACAATATCTGCACCGTATCACTGCTCGGTGAGGTATTCTACGCCATACTTACCTCCTACTTCTTCATCGGCGGTAATCATGAGCATCAGCTTTTTGTTCAGTTGTTTTTCCTGACAGAGTTCTTGCATGAGCGTGCTGATGAGAGCAATACCATCTTTCATATCACCACATCCGCGTCCTCGAAGAAATCAGTCACGTTCGATAGGGTTTCGTTGTTCTTCAGATTGAGGTGGTACGACATCGATATGTCCGTTGAAACAAATATCTGCTCGTTTACCGTCAAAGTTTTTCACGATAAGAGAGTGCACTCCTTCTTGTTCAAAGCGTTCTATATAAATATCTTTGTTAGTAGAAAAAAGATCACCAAGAGTGTCGAGCACGCGTTTACATTGTTCCTGATCGGTGGTGACGGAAGGAATACGAACGAGTTTTTTCGTGAGTTCGAGGAGAGACATAGTAATTGATAGAAATATAGTAAAAGGATTTTAAATTTAGGAGAATTGATTTTGTTACAATCCTTTTCCTAAGTAGTAAATTCACTATTTGTATATTCTAATTTTAAAGTGAATTTACTATAAAAACTATTTACTGGTAAGTACTTTGATTCATAAGAACATAAGGACTCATCAGAAGAACTTATTGATGTAGGATTCGGTGCTTTGGTATCGGTGCATGATTTTGTCATGTCAGACAAAGTAACTTACTACAGAAAACCAGGTGAATGCGATACCTATCATACAAGCTCATAAGAGTAAAAGCGTGTCGATACTCGTTCATGGGGTGACCATAGTCGTGAAGACACTCAGGAAGTACAGGGTAGCTTTTGGATTCAAAATATTGGTGATAAGTCCTTGGAGAAATCAGGATGTTTTCGATGTCTTCGTGACGACGTCTTTTTGTTCAAACGCAGATCAAGTAGCTACTCGTGATTTGTATCCTATTCGCAGAAGGTAGGCGCCTCAGAGGATTTTTAGTCCAGACATAAGGAGAAGACTTTTGCTTATCAAATAGCCGACTCACAGGATTGAGTACGCAATATGTACAGACAATCCTGCTGCTATGCCGAGTGCCGTTTTGTATCCTGCTGCTTTTCCTCCACGAAGGGTATTTTTGATGATGATGAAAAAGTCTGGTCAGGGGCTCATTACTGCAAGTAGGTGCAAAGAAAGAAGTGTTATAAAGAGTGTCGTGGTCATAGAAGAGAAGAAAGAGTAAAACTATTTACGAGGACTGAGTTGCAAAAACTGGTAACTAGTTCATGAATCCGATAGTGGTATGTATGTCTTACCAGTTTGCGTTTTATCGGGGTTATATATTGTTTTGTCTTGAAAAATAAGTTGTTCTCCGCTTCAGAGAGATGGGTCGTATGGTTGTGAACGTAGCGTAATAATATGTTGTTTTGGTGAAATGATTTTTTTGTCTACGAAATAATGTAGGGGAAAGCATCCGTTTATCCTGTCGTTTACTTCCATGATTCGAATATGAAAATCTCACTTCGTGTATGAGACAGCAAAATCGATTCATGAATGTCCGGTAGATCAAAATTTTTGAAAATAAAGTTCACTGACTTGTTTTGCTATTTTGATTATTTCTTGCTCAATAGCAATTGGTAGTTCCATAGGAATGTCTTTGTGAGATCGTGAGAGGTCTGTCCCATTTCATGTATGAGAATTGCCTTGAATAAGCTGTTTCGTAACTCACGCTCAGAGTTCTTTTATGTCCCCCAGGCGTGTGGTATACGTCATGACGTTGTAAAATCATATGATGTCAGGGATGTTTCTTTGTATGATTACCTCGCCATCCATGCATCATGGTCATGGATGTCAGTTATTAAGCACTTGTTCCCATATGCGTATAAGTTCACGAGAATCTTTTGTATGTATACGTCGCACTCCGTTTCCTGAAATCGAAGTAGGGTACTTACACCGTACGATACCTTCCTCATTACAGTATTGACTACATAAGCGAACAAATGCGTCATATCATTCACCTACTTGAAACACTGTTCACTCCATAATATGTGGTGCGAGGTTGGATGTTCAGAGTGTTTGTAGAATATGACGCTTGTCGTTGCCCTGATGTACGCCTTTTCGATCTGATTCCACCTGAAGTCACAGCATTGTCGCAAGTTCACTAACTTGTTCAGAGACAATAAATGACCACATCATATCATCTACAGGATGCGTTGAGAGCAATGTTTGCAGTTGTTTGATGAGGTGTTGATTTTTTGGATAGGTACTCTGTGCTGGTATGGGTATGTATGTAGGTAATCATTCTTGTTGTATGCGTTGATGGTGTCCTTGTCGTCGTGAGGTTGGTTTGGTAAGACACAAGACAAGATCTCCTTCAGTACCGTACGACCGAGATCTATTTGCTGTTCATCAATATTTTTCCACATCTGCAGGAATCGTGAAACAGTCAAAGGTATTCATAAATATAAGTTTACTCATGGGGATGTTTATAAAAAATAAAAACGCTCTCATCAATTATTTTGGTGAGAGCGTTTGTTTGGTATATGAAAAACTATGCTCTCGTTACGGAAAGAAGTAAGTAAAGAAGAAGAAAACTGCACAAAGATACATGGAGTGGTGAAGAAAAAAACAAAAAACTCCTTCAGAGACAAATCGTGAAGGAGTTAGTTATATAATGGAGCATACAAAACTACTTCCTTCACGAAGGATTGAAAAAGAAGAAGCTTGTAAATATGATGTTTTTCATAGGATGAGGAATGAATGGTTACTCTATAGACTAATGCATGGGAAATGCAAGGTGTGATTATTATTTAATACCATAAATCACGTTCACGTGCACATTTACTTCAAGTTGTCCTGGATTGATTGCTCATCCTCCTGCACTACTATCCATAGCCATTTCTGCTCTGTATACATTTGCTTGGTACGGCATAGGTGGATAGATAGGATTGCTGTACCCTACTTGGTCACTGATACTTAACGGCGTATCGAGTGAGACACTTGCCAGAGACGCAAGTTCTTCTGCTTTTTGTTCTGCTTTTTCGAATCAAAGTTTTCTGGCTTCAGTATAGAGTTCTGTTTTATCATCGATGTCGTACGACATAGACTGAATTTGAATATTATCGCTGAAGGTTATCTGATTGATAATCGTATCTACTTGCTTGAGGTCTCTGATCTTGAAGGTAAGTCCATGGGTAGCTCTAAATCATTTTGTTCTTGTCGTCCCAGAAGGGAGGTAGTCGTACTCTGGATAGATACTCATTTGTGTGGTCTGAATGTCTTTTTCTGCAACTCCTGCTTGGGTGACGATGGTGCGGAGTTGATCGACATCTTTCTTGACGGTGGCTTGCGCATCTGCAGTTTTGTTTCCTAGCGCTGATACAGCAACGCTGAGTAAGAAAATGTCTGGGTTTGCAAACACTTTACCTTCTCACTGGACGCTGATACTGTTCATTACTGCTCATCATGCTGCAACGTTCGCAGTTGCGTCTTTGATTTCGATCGGTTTCAGTGAAAGCAAAAAAGCTCCACCTAGCGTAGTAGCAGCGACGATAGCGGTTTGTAGTCGGTTGGTCATGGCGGTAAATTAAAGAGTAAAATGAAGAGAAAAAACTAAGGCAGTTCTGTTTGCATAATATCTTGGAGGAGTATAGCTCCAGTAGGAGCAGTTATTTGTTGATTTCCTGCGTTGTATACGGTACTGTTTAGAGAAATAGTTCAGGTGACTTTGTCTTCGAGCGCTCAGAACGTGATATCCATACTGCGTTGACTGATACTAGGAGTCGTTTGTTGTATGCCGAGCGTGAAGATAGCTTCTTTGGTATGGCGATTGCTTACATTGACTTTTAGTGAAGAGGTCGATGAGGTAGAAATGGAAGAAAGGAGCATGCCGACTGGCTCGTTTCTGTCTTTTACGATGAGACCCATCTTGATTTCGTCTCATTTCTTTCCTATGACGCCTATAGTTTTCAATCCGTTACTTTTGATACTATTTGTAGGTGAACTTTCTGTGCTCATAGGGAGTGGTGTTCAAGTTTGTTGCACAACCGTATTTACTACTCACGCAAGCAGTTTTTCTATTCCTGCTGTATCTACTTGAACTACATGAATTTCGTATCCATTTCTCGTGAGTGATTTGGTAGATTTCAGAACAGGTGTCGTGTGCACTACTTCTACGAGCTCTTTCGCTACAGCTACTGAATCAACCGTAGGAAGAGAAACACCTTGGGTAGTTCAGGTTTCGTTTAGCTGGATTCGTTTACCATCGAGGAGTTGAAATCCTACCTGTTGTTCGCTAGGAACATTTTCAGGAAGTTGCGTAATCGTCGGTTTTACAAAGATCGTTCCATCGGTGATAACAAGTTCTGCTTCGCCTGCTCCACTGTCCGAAAGCCCATCGATACTTCCTGACGCCTGTATCGCAATAGTTCCTGCGAGATTGTTTTGTTTATCTGCGATGATATCGCTCGTGAGATGGAGGTATCATGCATTTGTTCCATTGCTAGGAAACGCAAATAACTCTTCTGCAGAGCTGGTAAATGCCGCCTCGAGAGTTGTTTTCTGTCCGTAAGTAGTAAATGTCTGCATCTGATCATACAGTGCGGTAGGATTGCCGAGGAGACGCTCAGTCCGCGTGCTGTATATGTCGTTGAATGAAGCATTAGTTACGATAGGTAGTACAACTAGTATTCAGAGAGCGAGTACTTTTTTGTTCATGGAAAAAAAAATAAAGTAAAAGTATACTCAGTATGTACTGAATATGAACAAGAAGCAAAGAGGAAAATTTGTTGGTAGTGAAACAACTCTACGTCATTCTGAGCGTAGCGAAGAATCCATAGATACTATACTGGATGTTTTGCTAACATGACGACCAGTATATTACTCATCCCATAACGGATGAAAGACAGGATTGCATCGACGTTGATCTTTTGGGAGGTGGGCTATAGTTGCGATATCTTCAGCATCTAAGGTCAGGTCAAGTCCTCAGAGATTTTCTACGAGACGATCGCGACTACTTGCTTTTGGTAAAACAGTTCATTGAGCAACAAAAAGCGTCCATGCGAGGGCGACTTGTGCCACAGTGGCGTGATGCTTTTCAGCGATCTGCTGGAGGATCACGTCGTCAAAAATCCTGCCATGAGCAAATGGAGAATATGCACTGACGAGGATAT
>CAYLWY010000004.1:18929-33414 GCA_964387665.1 uncultured Candidatus Peribacteria bacterium | reverse complement strand
TAAAGTTCTGTGATCAAATACGTATAGAGGATTTCATAGAATTGACAAGACAAAACCGTGAGCATCAACTGTATTTGAGTGAGTAATGAGATCAAAAAAGGAGTTTATTATAAGATCGTTACTAAATGCTCGTTCCGAAAAAGATATTGATAAACTTTCCAGAGATCTTTGTGATTTTATAAAAAACGATCTACAAAAGTGCATTATCCCGTTGCAGCTACTTTCGTATAATAAAATCCGCAAGCCAGTTGATATTATAGTAGAACATTTTGTTGCTTTGTGTATTGAACTTGATAGCGTACGTGTAAATTTAATTAGTTTTTTGTTTTTGCCTCTTGATAGTTGGATGTTTAGATCAGATTTTGTGTTTTCTGATAGCGAAATTGATAACTTGTGAATTAGTAGAAATTTTACATTCAAAGATATTGAAGAAGAAGAAGATTATTACTTGATACAAAATTTTTTAAGAGAAAAAGCAAAAAGTATACATATCGAGCACCGTATTTTTTTTGATTTAATTTGGTGAGATAGATATAAAAAGAACTTGAAAAACTTATTTGCTGATTCTGATTTGATTTTTTAAAGTTACTTTTCTAGGTTTTTATTTTTCAAACTTGATAATAGTATTTTTCATTTTCACATACAAGAATAACATATTTTCATGTTTACATCTCAGGATTGAAAGGCAGAGGACATATCAACTTTTCAAATTCATGAACATACAGGACAGTCTATATATTCAACATCCTTTGTTTTCTCTTCTCAATTTTTAAATCAATTGTGCATTATATAAATAATATAAAGTGTTAAACCACATATCAACAATAAGTGTTCTTTCTACTCCTCCTTCTGCCCAATCTCTTCCATCATTTTCATCTGATTTTCGACGATGAGGGCATGCATGATATCATCGATATCACCGTCCATGATATTTGGTAAATATCCTCGTGATTGCTTGATACGATGATCGGTGACACGGTCTTGGGGGAAGTTGTAGGTGCGGATTTTTTCAGATCTGTCGCCAGTACCGATCTGATCGAATCTCAGTGCTTTTTGTTCTGCTACCTGCTTGTCGAGCTCCATCTGATAGAGTCTTGATTTCAATACCTTCAACGCGTTTTCCTTATTTTGTAACTGAGATTTACTGTCTTGTCCCATGACGATGAGTCCAGTCGGTTTGTGATGAATACGCACTCAGGTTTGGTTCTTGTTAGCGTTTTGTCCTCATGCTGATGAAGCAGCAAAGGTGTCGATCTCGAGATCATTTGGACTGATCTCTATTTCTACATCATCGATTTCTGGCATGACAGCGACGGTAATCGTTGATGTATGTATTCTTCACTGTGATTCTGTCTCTGGAATTCTTTGGACACGATGGACACCAGACTCGAATTTGAGTTTGGAATACACTTTTTCTCCAGCAATCTTGACCATCGCAAACTTCAATCCACCGATATCGTTCAAATCATGTTCGATAAGTTCAGCTTTTCGGCGTTGTCTTTCTGCATATCTCAGGTACATACGAAGCAGCTCAGCACCAAAAAGACCAGATTCATCACCTCATGCGCCAGGTCTGATTTCTAGGAAAATATTTCTGTCATCGTTTGGGTCTTTCGGCAGAAGAACAATTTGTACTTGGCTATTGAGGTGTTCGAGGGTCGTTTCTGCTTCATCGTATTGTGCCTGGGCGAGTTCGAGCATATCAGGATCTTTTTCTGTATAGAGCAGTTCTTTTGCTTCGTCGTACTGGTTGGTTGCGGATTTGATCTGGAGATAGAGCTCGTACGCATCTTTTAACTGCGTGAGCTGTTTGTTTATTTCAATCAGTTTCTGCACATTTGCCGAAGTCGCTGGATCATATAGCTGTGCTTGCAACGATTCGTAGGTGGTTGCTATCTGGGTAAGTTTATCGAGCATAGGAAAGAAAGGAAATAGAAGGAATGATGTTGGGTCATCCTGAGTGTAGCGAAGGATCCATTTATATTATTGATTGCCACGACCTTCGTTACTCTACGGTCTCGCAATGACGGAAGGGCCACGTTGTGTTGAGCTTGTAAACTCCTGAAGTTGCTACAAGAAAATAATGCCTCGAAACGCTCGTAACAGACCAAATAAGAATTGACTAACAGTACTGATGATGCCGCTGATAGCGGAACTGATAGGATTTGGTGTAATGAGAATAATAAGAACTGCAATGCTCAGGTACATACCGTAACGATGCACCAGTTCTGCAAATCATGGAACGAGGTAACTCACTATTCTGTACCCGTCTAGTGGCGGGAAAGGAAGTAGATTGAAAATCGCAAGACTGATATTTAGCCACGCGAACAGTTGTCGAAATTGGAAGATAATATCTTGATCAAACGTCACGACACTTATTCAAGTCAAACGAATATACACCTGTGCGATGAGAATTCATGCACACGCCAAGAGGAGATTGGTTGCAGGTCAAGCAAGTGCTACAAGGAGCTCATCTCTGCGTACGTTCTTGTAATAAGCAGGATTGATAATAACTGGTCTTCCTCGTCAGAAATTGATGATAAAAATCATCAAAAATCCTATAAGGTCTATATGAACAAGGGGGTTTGGCGTAAGTCTTCACTGGAGTCTAGGTGTCGGATCACCGAGTTTGTCACTCGCTCGTGCATGAGCGTACTCATGGAGGGTGATAGAGATGACAAAGATGATCGCTAGACTGATAGTGGTAAACATAAGACAGAAGAAAGGATAGAAAGTTCTTGGTTGTTGAGTTGTCGAATACTACCTACTTACCAAAAAGAGACTCTCCTATAAATACAAAGAAGTGTTGTGGATCACGTACTTTTTCCCAATCGATATTGATGTGTTGGAAGAGTTGTATTTTTTGTAGGACACCTTTTCTTCGTCAGAGTACATAGAGTTTTTCTGGATAGCTGATTCCTCCGTTTGTCTTCGTTCGCATTTTTCCGTATGCTTTTCATAGAATCATCAATTGTGGGTTTTGTCGATGAAGTTCTTGAATTTGTTGCTGAATTTTTACTTTTTGATCAACGTTGTCATTCAAGAAGTAGGTCGTAATAAGATTACTGAGTGATTCGTTCTTCTGTAGTGAGGGGTTGATAATTGGATTGTCGGTCGTGAGCAGTGTAGAGAGATCTTTTCTGAGTCAGAAGTTGATTGTTCTGAGAGCTATATCGTACTCTTTGGTGGTAAGTTTTCATTCGAGACTATTTGGATCGGTATATCACTGAAACACAAATCGATCTAATCATCAATGTGTTGCAAGGTATTGTTTTCGAGCGTCGATGAGGGCAATGGTTGTAGGATCTTCGAAGTAGACAACAACGAACGGATTATCTAGCTTTTCAGCAACTACTTCTATGGGTTCTGGAGCAGGTGGTGTGTCCAAATACCAAATGGTTATCGTCCACTCTTTGGCTACCGCATTTCATTGATATCATCTGACAACGTAGGTATTTGCTCACTGGATGATAGTATTGTAGAGTAAACTAAGATTGTATTGAAACGATTTTCTGACTGGATCGTACGAGACAGGAAAATATTCTTTTGCACCGTTTGGACTCACGCTGATGCGCGTATAGGCAGCTGGTAGATCAACAAAGAATGTGGTCTTGTCTTCTATAGGCGTGGTGAGGGTGAATATCGTATCAGCGACAACAGTGGTGTTGAGATCGATACGTTCTGGAAGAGGAATAGTTGTGGTTCAGGTGCTGACTGGTTGTTCTTGACGTGGTAAGATACGGTTTTTTATCTCTTCGAGAGGAATATCTGGAGTAGTAAAGAGGTAGGGATCATGAACAAAGACATTTTCTAGTCAACTTGTAGTTGCGTAAATTTCCTTGATCAGTGCACTAATTCACTGTCTTTGACGTGCTGTACGACTCTCGCGAGTGGTATTGAAGAAGAAGGTAAGGTAACTATTCAATAATACGGGTGTCGGCGTATAGAGTTCTGTGGGAAGCGTGTCTAGAGAAAAATCTATCGCCTGTGGATTGTCTTGTACATATTGTTGCATAGTAACGCTGTCTTTGAACCATTTGATCTGATAGTTTTTCAGTGAAAAATCGGGACAAGCACCAAGATCAAACACATAATTATCAAGGTCTCTTCAGGTAGTTTGTAAGCGAACACAAGTCGATCAGACAGGGTCTTGAAGAAAACGAATCATATATTCTTCGAGCGAAATATTCGCCAATAGGTGTGCAGGAAGGATGAAGTTGGTGAAAAATATGAGATTATCTCTACTCGCTCTCGGAAAAATAAATTTGAGTTCGTTATTTTCTGTACTGATTTGGAGGTTACTGTATCATCAGAGATGTGGTATGTTTCGATAGTTGTCTTTTATGATACTTTTGTACGTAAAGTAGACGTCATTTATGGTAACTGGTGTTCCATCAGATCGTACCGCACCACTCGTTGTCGTGACGGTAAACGTCTGAAAATCATCTGTATCTACAATACACAGATCGTTGTCAAAAAGGACTTGCACCCCAGAGAAGCTAGGGTACACGCATCACTGAAAGAGAAGACTTTGATAGAATTTGTCGGTGTCTTGTGCGGTAACATACGGAAGAAAATTTGGTTTCTGCAAGGTCGCTTCGATAAATGTTCATCACTTACTTGTCGTAGGAGTACTTACAGATGAGACATATCTATACCCTATAGCTATACTCACAAAAATCCGTACCACAATAAGTGTTCGATACTGCGTTCGACGATCTTTCAATGAAAATCATATATGCATGACTATGCTCCGAGATAAGGATAACTAACTGCCACGAGAACAAAAATAATTGCTGAGATAACAGCTGCTTTCTTTAGTGTATTTTCTACAGATTTTTTACTTCCATATTCACCTCCTCACGCCATGCCACCGAGACCTACTCCCAATCATCCTTTCGGACTCATAAACATAACTGATCCGATAAATATAATTCACGTGATAAGCAAAATAATAAGGAGAACGCTTTGCATCGAAAAGAACATAGATAATAAAATATGACTTATCCCAGTATAGTATGAATTTAGCTTTTCTTTTCAACTTGATTTTCTGCATTGCTCTCGTATCATCAAAGCAAGAGTATACCGTGACATCGCTCCGACTTGCGTCGAGAGAGGAAAGTCCCAACACCACAACAATACAACCTCGTAACGCGAGGTGGATCTTCTTCGTAGAGGTGCGAAGGGCAAAGGAACGGGCCACAGAGACGAAAACTCCTCTCGATCTTTTGATCGAGAGAAAAGGTGCAACGGAGAGGTAGCCGATCTAGATCGAGCTTACTCTTACTCAGTCCGACGTTGTCGAGGCGAGTGGTAACCCCTTGTTGGTGCAAGCCTACCCCGATTACTCATCGAGGGGACGGTGCTGGATTTCCGATAGATACCTATCGAGAACGAGAGAAATGATGTCTTAATAACAGAATTGGGCTTATGCGGTAGGCTCTTTTTTTGTATAGTGTTTTTCTTTTGTAGTATAGTAAAAGGATTTTAAATTTAGGAAAATCTATTTTGTTAAAATCCTTTTTCTAAGTAGTAAATTCACTATTTGTATATTCTAATTTTAAAGTGAATTTACTATAATTTTGTTTTTTTGGCTTTTTCTTTTTTTGTCAAACAGAACGGTTTATTTATCGATCATTTTTTTGCAAAAAAGTGTTCTGCATATATTATAGAGTAGACTTTTCTTCTCAATATTTGGCGAAGAGGAGATTTACTTTATAGTATCTTTGATATGTTTTCTCGTGTGTGGTGAGTGTTTGATAAGCGTGTGCTTTCTTTTTGAAAAGAAATAGTGGATGGGGTGCTTCGAATAGGTGGTGTCTTTGTGGTCTGATTTTTTTTGATGTATGGCCATGTTGCTACACTTATGGTAGAAGAACTGACTGGATCAGCGGAAGAATCAGTAAAAGAGATTGTCTTATTACCAAGTGTTGCAGAAACCAGTAGATCTTGATTTGCATCTTCGTCAACCAACACCAACGCTGAGAGTGTTCTTCCAGCGCACTCGGTAGCGATGGTGACTGACCGTTTTCATGCGCCTACCTTGGAGAGATATTTACAGGATCGTCTTGCATTGTATAAAACTCCATTTTCCTTACTTCCTCCAGGAAAACGTCTTCGTATTCATCGCCTTGGTGTAGAAGCACCAGTCGTAGATGTGGCATATGCATCTGCTGCTCAGATGGAGCAGTGAGCATTTCACGATCAGTTGATGCAAGGAGTCGTGAAATACCCGTTCACTTCAGAACCATGAAGCACGTGAAATACGTTAGTTTTTTGACATTCTAGTGTAGATTTTTGGGAAACAAAAGCGAATCCGTATGGGTTCATTTTTTCTCATCTCCATGAACTAGAGATAGGAGACACTATAGAACTGATCCGAAACGGACAGCAACATTTGTATAGTGTCGAAGAAACAATTATCAAAAAGCCGACCCAAATCAACGAAGTGCTTACGCAATTTAGTAATGATAAATTTCTTACGCTTATGGCGTGTTATCCACGTTTTTCAACTGCGCAAAGAATACTGGTGGTAGCGAAAGCAATAACAAGTGAAGAGTATACCAAGAAACATCTTGCTGCAGCAACATCTACTCGTTCTATCAATTAAGTTTTTTTAGCGTATAGGAATTTCTAAATACTAGTGTTGTGATTCTTTTTTCGAGTGTTGATGCTGACTTTTATTATGATGCGATTCATACACGAAAAAATAGAATCAAAGATTCAACTTTTTTACGCATAGTTTAATGATGATTTGACTGGGACGTATCAGTATATCTAGTGTGGTGTGTTTAGGAAGCATTGCTTTCCCTTTGTTTTTGTATGCACAGGACACAGGTGATGAACTTTCGAGTAATCCAGTCGATGTAGTAGGTCAAATTTATGAAACACCAGAATTTTTACCCTTGATTGATTTAGAGCAAGCGAAAATGACCTTGCAAGATTTGGCAACTTCACTTCAAAAAATGCAAGTAGACTATGAACAAGTCGATGAAAAAAGAACCTATCTTGAAGAGAGATTTGGTGATATGACGACTTCTATAGAAAGGACGATCGACGCTACCGAAAAAAACAAACTGCTCATTGCAGATACCCTGACGAGAATATCGCTTTTGGAAAGTAATATAAACAATTTAAGAAAAGAACTGAAGAACTTAAAAAAAGATCTTGGTACTGCTCGCGAACAAGTCAGCTCTTATCTGCTTTTTTTGTATCAATCATACCAGTGATTTTATGGAACGACAGATTCACTTTCTCAGCGAAAACAGTTTTTGTGATGAAGAGTTGTAGAGGTGTGACTTACTGCCCAGCAATTTGCTGAGATGTTGACCCAGTCGTTGGAAAAACAACTTGATGAGATCAAAGTAAGACAGGGTACGTATATTAGAAAATCGAAAGAGTTAAATAGTGCAAAGATAGGATACTACCAAGCTGCAAAGACCTTGCAAAAAGATTTAACTAGACTTGAAGAACAGAAGCAGTACTTGTACGCACAACTTCGTGCATTACAAACAGATAAAGCTACTCTGGATGAACAAGCTGCTGCACTCAGGCGTAGTCAAGAAGACATAGCGTCTGATTTGTCGAAAGTTAAAAAAATGACATTGGAATCACAGTGATCAACTTCTGCGCAAGTAGCGTTGTTACTGGAATTACCAGATAGATCTGTGGGAAGAAACTATTTTACACGGCCGATTTTGCCTCCAAAGTATATTGCGACAAGATATGGTGAGGTAGTAGGTAATCCTTTGAAAGAAGGTCATGGTTTGGCGGATTATGTTCGTTTTGAACTTCCTCAGGGTGAGCTGATTTACGCTGCAGCACCTGGATTGGTCCACAGCGTGGCAAATGGATGAATGGACTCTGCATCGCAAGTAGTTCTTTTGCATAAGCAGTGATTAGTAACGGTGTATACTCCGCTTGAGGAGTTGTTTGTAAAGCCGTGAGAAGTAGTAAAAAGAGGGCAAATTATAGGAACGAGTGGAGGACAACCGTGAACTATAGGTGCATGACCGCAGAGTACTGTTCCTCATCTTGATTTTTATACGTTTTTTAATGCACAACCAAAAGACCCATATGAGTACTTGGACCTCAGTGTCATGGAAAAAGAACAACTCCCCAAGGAGCGACAACAAAAAAGGTTGGATGATTTGTATGCGAGAGAGGTGCCATTAGAACGTCTTGCAAAGGTAGTAGGTGAAACCGTAGCTGAAAGAAGAGACAGCTTTTTGCGTCGTTATGCACAGTGACCGTATGCCGATGTTGGATTGTGGTATGATGCAGCAGAAGGACAATGAGTCGATCCATTGCTTGGTATGTGTGTCGGCTTTGCTGAAACGGGATTTAAGAATTTCAAGACACCAAATAATATCGGAAATGTTGGTAATAATGATCGTGGAGATGAAGTCGTCTACGAATCTCCTATTGTCTGAGCGAGAGCGTTGTACAGTGTGCTCAATAACCAGTACTTGTGATGATATCATACCTTGAATGAGTTATCGAGATTTGGTAACAACGATAGTTTTATCTACGCTTCTTCACCGTACAATCGACAGAGAAATGTGATGAGATGCCTGAGTACTATCTATGGGTATGCAATCCCAGAAGATTTTCCGTTTAGGAGAGTAAAATAAGGAAACTGAGGAAAAACTCTCGTAAAGTTATGAAAATCGACTGCATTTTAGTGCTCACGAGAGAATTAAAACATTTGAGTTTCCTCGAGGAACCTTGTCGTAAAGTTACTTTCGATACGTTTGTACTTAAAACGTATAAAAGTTTTTTCCAAAAACTTTTACGAAAATGTTTATAGTAAATTGATTTTGAATTTATAACAACCTACTAGATCAAAATCTATTTCCTACGTAGAAAATTGACTCCTCAATATACTAAATTTATAGTCAATTTTCTATATAAAACATTTTTACTATACCATAAATTCAAACGTTTAGATATTATTTAGAGGTTCCATAAATTTTCATTGATTTTTGCTCCAATTTTCTCCAAATATTTGACAAATTTGATTTTTTTTTGTATACTTGTATATCTTTAGTGTTGAGAAGGGAATAGAGTATCTCTCTGAACACAAAAAAGATCGCTTAGCGACTTTTTTAACTTTTTGTCTTATTGTGATGATGAAAAAAATTTTTCTTGCTATGACTACCTTTGTGGTAGCGTCTGCTACGTTTGTAGGAATGAGTTTTGCTCAGATCTCAAACAATCAAAATCCATACACCAATCCTACTGATGCTGGTGACTCTACAGATGTTGCTGTCGTAGGTAGTGGTACTGGACAACAAGACTCGTTCGTAAACGTAGTCAAGGGTGCAATTAACTGGATACTTGGTATCTTGGCATTGATTGCATTGATTATTCTCCTGTATGGTGGATTCCAAATGGTTACTTCTGCTGGTGATGAAGAAAAGTACAAAGCAGGATTCACTATCTTGAAGCATGCTGCTACGGGACTTATCTTGATCGGTATTGCTTGGTTTATCGTGAGTATTATCTTTTGGTTGGTGAATATCCTTACGCAAGGTGTTGCTCCTGCTGGAACAAACGCATAGTAATATCTTTGTAAATACGCTTTACGCTTTTTGTTGTCGGTATGTTGTTTCGCAGAATGTTTCTCGCTTTTCTTCCTTGCTTGTGTCTTTTTGGCTCTGCTTTTGCTGTAGACAATAGTCAAAGTTTGTTCAATGCAGATGGAAACTTGTGATATGATGGAGAGGCAGAAGAGGTAAATCTTATCTGAACCGATAGCCAACAACAAGATGCGTTTGTAAATGTGGTGAAGTGATGAGTGAACTGGGTACTTGGTATCCTTGCACTTATTGCACTCGTTATCATCATGTATGGAGGGTTTCTTATGGTTACCTCTGCAGGAAATGATGATTCATATAGCAAATGATTTACGATTTTGAAATATGCTGCTGTATGACTCATTCTTATAGGTGTTGCTTGGTTTGTCGTGAGTATTATTTTCTGGCTTGTCGCACAGACAGCAGGAAACAATCCTTGACCGGCTGGAACTGATACATAATTGTGTTTTCATTTTTATTTGTTTCCTTACTTATGATGAATAAACTTAGTCAATGGATCATCTTGGGTGCGGCACTGGTTTTGCCAGGAGTACTCTTCGCTGCTCCATTTAGTCCAAACAATACCTATGAGGATCCTACGTACGATGGTAATGCAAGAGAAGTAACGACGCTATGAACTTCGCAAGGACAACAAGATTCGTTCGTAAATGTGGTGAAATGATGAGTGAACTGGGTACTTGGTATCTTGGCACTTATTGCCTTATTGTTTCTCATGTGGGGTGGTTTTCAGATGGTTACCTCTGGAGGTGATGATGATAAGTACGCTGCGTGATTTACTATCCTCAAGCATGGTGCTACGGGACTCATCTTGATCGGTGTTGCATGGTTCGTGATTAGTATTATCTTTTGGTTGGTGGCTCAGATCGCCGGTCAGAACCCTGGACCTGCTGGTACCGGTTCATAGTTTTCCCTTCTGATTTTCTTTCAAAAAGCTCTCGAGAACGAGAGCTTTTTGTGTTTTTTTGCTTTTTTATATGCGTGTAGATATACTTATGGTGTTCTACTTTTTTGTTCGCTATGAAACAAGTTATTCTTTTCGTATCAGGAATTATCTTCTTAGTCGGTGTAAGCGTGACGACTGCTTTTGATTTTTCTTTTTGATATCAAAGAAATGGTACTGAGGCAGTAAAATCGATAAAAAATATCAGTGTAGGCGGTGTAGATCAGGATCAAAAAGATAATTTTCTCGATGTAGTAAAAGGTATTGCTAACTGGGTGTTTGGTATTTTGGCACTGATTGCACTCATTATTGTCATGTATGGAGGATTTTTGATGTTAACCTCTGCAGGAGAGGATGATAAATATACGACTTGATGGTCGATCATGAAGTCGGCATTGATAGGACTACTCATTATCGGTGTGGCGTGGTTTGTGGTGAGTGGTATCATCTGGCTCGTACAGCAAGCAGGAAGAGCCGCTGAGTGATCCACCGCAGGTACAGATCAATAGTTTCTCTAGTATTTTTTGTGTTCTTGAGTAGATATAGGTGTGTCCTTCAAAGGAATGCCTTTAACGTAAAGAAAATATGTTTGTAGGAAATACACAGGCAAAAGAGATACTCCATGAGTTTTTTCGCGCTTTGGGATCGGGGAAAACCGTTTTTCCTTTTTTGTTGCTTTCGTGAAGAGCGCACGTGGGAAAAACTACCTGTGTAGAGCAAGAAGTAGCTGATTTTCTCGGACAGTATATGAGTACGGACTATATTGCTTTACCAGATCTGCACGAACAACTCTGAAAAGATCATGCCATCAAGATAGAAGCTCCTCGTGGAGAAGAATATATGACGATAGAGGAAAAATCATACTGCAATCGATGAATCAGAGAGGTGACGCACTGGCTTTCTCGTGCACCACTTGGTCAGCGAAAGGTAGTCTATCTGGAAAATATCGAAAGAATGACGACGGCAGCAGCAAACGCCTTACTCAAATCATTTGAAGAGCCACTGCCAGGGAGACTTATCATTGCATCTACTACTTCTCCAGACAGTTTGTTAGATACGATCCGTTCGAGAGCATTACTTGTTCCGTTTCATCTAGTAGATAAAGATGAACTACAACGTGCTTTGCAGGAGCACTATCCTCAACTTTCGTCCAAAACACAAGCGTTTGTGGTAGCATTTTCGCTATGAGCATGGGGGTTGATAGAGCAACTCTTGGTGTCTACAGATATTGACGAGTGGGTGGAGATGTATGATGCTATCACTGGTCGATGTGCTCGTCCTACGCTCATTCATGAACAGATGCAACGTCTCCAGTGGGTTGCAGAACGCTGACAACTCGAACAATTACTGGATGCACTGCTCTATGCTGGTGTTTGAAACAGTGATCTGCTTGTTCGCGTCAAGAAATTGTTGCAGAGTAATGTGTGACAAGATAATATCTTGTTTTGGTGGTGTGTAGAGCAGATAAGAGGAAAATAAACAGTAACCCCTACCTTACTTTTTATTCATAGAAACTATATGGAGCAATCAGAAAAAAGTAATGCGTGGTCTCTTGCGAAAAACCTTGTTCACCGTTCTCGGAAGATACTTTTCCAGACTGGTTGGGGGAGATGAAGAATATCGAGAGGTGAGTATGTGGTGAGCAACTTGCTGCTTAGTGTCTTAGTTACTGCCATTACGCTTCCTTTGTCGTTTCTGTGATGAGCATGGTGGTTGTTTCTCGTCTCGTGAATTGGTGTTTTGGTTGTCTCTTTGGTCAATGTTGTGTTTCAAGTTTCTTTGGTAATAAAAAGACTCCATGACTTGTGACACTCGTGGAAGTATGTCGGTATTCCGTTCTTGGTGTGTATCGTAGGGCTAGCAGGAGGACTGATTTTGGTGTGAACGTTTTTTGGTAGTCGTGATGGGCTTTTTTGAATGGTTGCTGGTGGCGTGATGTTGTTGTTTTTTTTGTGGTTTTTGTATGTGGGATTACGTCTTGTTTTTGTCGCTGGAAAAGCAGAAGAAAATGCGTACGGTCCTGATCCGTTACTCGATCAACCAAAAAATAATCTCCTGTATCGAGGAGTGGCTATCGTGCTCTTTCTCGTGATGTGGGCACTGTCGCTCTATATAGAGCAAGAACAACCGATGGATTCGTTCCAAAACGTGATAAACGGTTACATACAAAGTAAGGTTACTCCAGAGATGATACCGCAGATGCCTTAGAATCTATCTTTTATTAAACTTACTTGGAAGGTATTGTTTCTTCTAAGTATTTTTTATTGATTAAATTCAATTTTTCTTTTTCAATACTTTTGATATGCTCTATTAAGCTTTTTGAGAAAATTAAAATATGTTTAGCTATATCTAATAGAATATAATGTATACTAGAAAATCATCCAATTCAAATTTCTTGCATTTTTACATACTCCAAAGATGCGTATGGTCTAATATGTAGTCATTCTCAACTATCGTTGGCTAATAATTTTATTATTTTTATGTTGGTGTATTGCTTATTGTCGAATGTCAAAGCTTTATGATGCAAGTATTGATTTAAGGTTTTTTCTTGATTTTTTGGACCTTCTATAACTATTTTTTCATTAAAATTAAAAACTTTTGATATAAATACCAGTAAGTCCATGTGATCTCACTTTCATTTTGTAACTAAACTTCTAAGCAGTGGAGGAAGCACTATTAAAAAATAGCGGTACTGAATATTCTCTATGCATATTTCTAAAAGGTGTGTATGTTGAGCTAACTCATTAATCAATTTGTATAAACTTTTATATACTCTTTCTCATTCTTGTTGCATTTAACCATTAGGAGTAAATTCTTTATCTTGTTTATCCATCTCTTCAATTCTTTCTTTCATAATCTTCTCATAGCCGAGTTGACCACACGCACCTTTGACATTACGTCAGAGCGTATCACGAACGGTGACCGTGACGTCGTACGCTTCTACGATTTTTTTGAACGCGAGTATTTGTTCAAATTCACTCGTGACGAGGTCTGGCATGGCAGGATTTTCATTGTACGGAATGAGATTGACATGTGCATTTCTGTCTTGGAGTAAGACACCCAGCTGATGTGCTATAGGAGCAGTATCGGTCGTGTCCTTGATCATGATATATTCGTAGAAAATTCTGTTGCCAGTAGCAGCTTCATAAGCATCGACACTTTTCATGAGTTCCTCTAGAGGTCGTTTTTTTCCGATCATAGGGATGAGTTGTGCACGCAGTTCTTGATTTGGTGCATGCAAACTAAGTGCTAACCTCACGTCTATACCGTCGCTGACGAGTTTGTCGATATAGCTAGCGACTCACGAGGTAGAGATCGTCACATGTCTTTTTGATAACCCGAATGCATCCTGAGCGAGCATATATTCTATACTTGTTTTCATATTTTCGTAGTTCAGCAACGGCTCGCCCATGCCCATAAATACGACATTTCTGATACGATTTCGTGTGCCGTCTGCTTTCTTACCAAATTTTTGCTTGATAAAATTGTTGCAGTAGAGTAACTGGAGGACGATTTCTTCTCGGACGAGATTTTTTTTGAAGCCAAGCTTGCCGGTGACACAAAAGACGCAACCTACTGCACAACCGACCTGTGAGCTTACGCAAATGGTAATTCTATTGAGTGTATGCGTTTCTTCTGAGATTTTGTGATCTGTTCGTGATCTGAGGATTTTGCGGGTGTCAGCAGTAGATTCTTTTTCATGTCGGTGATACATGAGGACGGTTTCGATGACGTTACCATCAGCGAGTTTGAAGAGAAATTTTGTCGTTTCGTCGCTGTCTGCAGTCGTTTCGACGGTAAAGGTATTGAGCGTGAAGTCACTTTTCAGCTGGTTTCTCAGCTCTTTCGAGAGTGTTGTCATCTCATCGATGTCGAGGAGTGATTCTGTAAAGATAGCTTGTTGAATTTGTTTTACACGAAAACTGGGGAGTTTGTGTTCCTTGCA
>CAYLWY010000004.1:0-18829 GCA_964387665.1 uncultured Candidatus Peribacteria bacterium | reverse complement strand
TATATAGATATTATCTCTTTTCTCAAGAAGAGTGTCTTGCAGCAAGTTCGATCGCTTCGCCTACGAGGTACAGTGAGCCATAGATGATAACGAGAGTGTTTTTATCGTGAAAAGGAAGTTGTGGTCGGAGATTGTCTAGTGTTCATACGTCACTGGTGGGAAACGTAAGGCGATGCTGGTAGTCAGTCGGTGATACTGCTCTGTGTTCTATGTGTGGAGTGACGAGATAATTCGTGTCTCCGCGGATGAGATGAGCGAAGAATCAGGGGTACTCTTCGTATGTCTTGGTGGATCAGAAGATCGTGATTATTGTAGAGAATTTGTGTCTTATTGTTTCTATATAAGTTGCAAATACCTGTACTCATGCTTCGTTGTGTGCACCGTCTACGAGGAGAGTATCAGAAAGCCACTGTGTTCTTCAGGGATTGCTGATGTGCATGAGTCAGTGAGTGACACGTTTTGGATCTCGTCCTAGCGTGGTTAAACAATGAAACACCAGCCCTGCATTTTGTTGTTGATAGTTTCATGCGAGATTGGTTGGGGTCAAGTTTTTTGCTACATACAGTGATGCTCATTTTATTTTTGCGGCATAGTGCATAAGTGGTGTATCGAGACGCGTAAAGCAGGGCGAGTTTTTTTTCATAATACCCGCTTTGTTTCGAAATATTTGTGTCAGCGTCGATCAGAGAAGACGATTATGATCGTGACTAATAGTTGTAATGAGTGTGGCGAGTGGATGAGTGAAGACGTTTGTTGCATCATATGTACCTCCCAGCCCCACTTCTATGACTGCATACTCGACTTTTTGGTCACGGAAATACAAAAACGCTACCAGTATCATATGTTCAAAAAAAGAAAGCGAGACCTGTTCTTGTTTGGTGATAGTATACACCTCTTCTAGGTAAGTATTGAGGTCTTCGTTACTGATGTAGACACCATTTACTTGTATTCTCTCGTTAAGCTCTACGAGATGGGGAGATATGGTCAGCCCTACTGTATGCCCGAACTCTTTTCGTAGCACCTGACTTAGCATTTGACACGTACTTCATTTGCCATTTGTTCATGCGACGTGAAACACCTTAAAACTATCTTGTGGATTACCGAGCTTTTTTAAAATAAACCTCATCGTGTAAAGACCATTTTTTAGTCATCCAAAAGTAAGCGTATCAAGATGGTCGATATTGGGATAGAGTGACATGTATAGGGCGAGAAAAACTAAGGAACTCTGAAAAACTCTGGAAAAGCATTAAAATCGATAGTATTTTCAATCTCACGTAAAAATCTCTATGAACGAGTTTCCTCGAGGAACCTCTATCGTAAGACTTGATCGAAATGTTCGAATAAAAACATATAAAAGTTTTTGAAAAAAAACTTTTACGAAAACATTACAAATGTTTTTACGGTATCATAAACTCTTACGTTTGGGTATTTTGCAGAGGGTCCTTAACTATTCTTCTTTCATTCAGTTTAGTAGAGCACTATGAAGTCGTTGATTTAAGGGAAATATGGCTTGGAAGTGTTTTTTGGTTTGCTCTTCTCGTCAGGGAGAAAGGACTTGTTTGTCTGTAAGTGGCAGATGAGTTATTCGATCTTTTTGTTTTATATACGCTATCCCTGGATGTGTGGGATCGTATCACGAAGGAACTTTTTTATATGCATCTCCCTCGATAGGTCATCGTTCTCATGGAAATGAGCCGAGTATCTGATTGAACGAACTCCACTGAGTGACAAGATGGCTTCTTACTCGTTGTTGGACCTTTGGTTCTGGATGGTAGAGTCCTGCTGCAAGAAAGGAACGATTACCTGGCTGGAGATGGATATAGTAACAGGGGAAGATCGATTTCTTGCCTCATGGAGCAATGACAATACCCATATTTGTTTTGTAGGGAGATTTGTCTTTTGAAAAGCGACTATCTCTGGCTAGACGGAAGATAGTTTCTTGAGGGAACAGTTCACCAAGAGTGTGGTCAAACGTACTGATAGCATCTATATAACGTTTGGCAAGCGTGAGAAGCGTTTGTTTTGCTTGTTTGTATGCTGGTTGGTGGGCATGCATCCGTTCGACTGTATTGTTGGCTTCGAGTTGTTCGAGAAGTGAAAGGAGTTGCTGCATAGAGGAAAAAAATACTAGTAAAGAGATGTATCTATAGCCCCTGCACAAACTTTCTTAGCTGTGGTTGACGTTGGATTTCTTGTTCGCAGATCTGGATAGCATAGATAACGCTGGCGTGATTTCTGCCTCAGAAGTATTCACCGATTCTTTGGAGTGATCGTCAGTATTTGCTCTTGATGAGATACATAGCAACTTGTCTTGCCTGTGAGACCTCTTTCGTTCTTCATTGACCACAGATTGCTTTAGCCTCTATGCCAAAATGATCTGCTACTTGTTGTAGTAGTCACTCGATCTGGTCGTGCTGTGATCCAGAGGATGAAGAAGATGGCGGTAGAGAGGTAGTATGTGTGTGAGGAGATACCGGTTC
The DNA here is from genome assembly GCA_964387665.1 of uncultured Candidatus Peribacteria bacterium. Taxonomy (GTDB): domain Bacteria; phylum Patescibacteriota; class Gracilibacteria; order Absconditabacterales; family Absconditicoccaceae; genus CAYLWY01. Next base: position 16,349 of record CAYLWY010000004.1, on the reverse strand, counting down.
TTTCGTAGCATTCTTTTGTAGATCGATCCCTATCGTATGGAGTGCTTGCTGTGCGTGTGCGATCGTGAGGGTTTGTCAGAGCAGTTGTTGATGTGTGAGCAGAATATTTATCGCACCTTCGAGCTCTCTGATGTTGTTGGTAATATGTTCTGCCAAAAAGTCGATAATTTCGTGAGACAGAGATTGTCCTTTTTGTTTGAGTTTTATCTCGAGGATAGCTTTTCTCGTTTCTATATCTGGCTGGGTGATGTCGACAATAAGTCATAGAGTAAAACGCGATTGTAGTCTTGCTTCGAGTAAGGTCAGTGCTTTTGGTGCTTGATCTGAAGTGATGACGATCTGTTTATTTTTTGCATAAAACTCATTGAAAATATTGTGAAAGATCTCTTGTGTTTTGTCTTTGCCTGCAAGAAACTGAATATCATCGAGCATTAAGACATCTATCTGTTCGAGCTGTTCCATGAAACGACTCAGATGACCATGTCTGATGGCAAAAATAACCTTATCTATAAACTTACTTGTGGGAAGATAGAAGACGGTTTTTTGTGGATGATGTGTAATAATAGCGTTTCCTATAGCTTGCATGAGATGCGTTTTTCCCAATCCTACATCTCAATAAATAAACAGTGGGTTATAGACCGTTCATGGTTCTTCACTGACTGCTTTTGCAGCTGCGTGAGCGAGTTGATTGTTACTTCAGACTACGAAGTTGTCAAACGTATACTTTTTTTCAAATAATATACCAAAATACTCACTCAGTTCGTCTTTGACTGTTTTTTCTAGCGTAGTTTTTGGTTTGTCTTCTATATGAAGGAGACGCTTTACGTCTGCTTGGAGAGGATGATCTTCAGCAAGCTCAGGTATGGTACTGTAAGCGATTTTGTATCATGGAGCGTGTATTTCTTGCAACGCGTGTTGAAGATCACTATGAAAAAATTTTTTTAGTTGCTGGACGATAAATTCATTTGGGACACCGATCCATACGGTTTTTTCTTCTTCTTGAATACTGACAACGCAACATTTACTCAAGAATGAGAGAATTTTCTTGGTATCATGTGATTTGCTGAGTTCGCCGAGGAGTTGTTCTCGTAGGTTACGCAGAAGATGTATCGTTTCGGGGGTATACGTAGAGATAATGTCGAGCATTAGAAAATCGAGGAAAGAAAAAAATATCTGCCTGTGACTATAGGAAGATTGACCTGATCTTCAATATGAGATGAAATTTCTAGTATTTTTTATGTTTCACCAGTCTATAGACCTCTTCTATGCTTATTTTTCATTGGATGAGTTTGAATACTGCGTCTCTTTCGAGATTGACCATTCCTTTTTCTTGGAGTGCGTATTTTTCTACGGCGAGTGCTTTTTCTCACTCGAGCAGGAGTTGTTTGATTTCATCATCAAATTCGAGCATTTCATAGAGTCAGACTCTTCACTTGAATGCAGCTTGTCCTTTTGCTGGATCTGGTCAAAATGCTAGTCATTTGTCCATAAAGTTTTCTAGTGCTTCTTTGTCGATTCCTCTAGAGGTCATCTCTCTCGTGAGTGCGTCTGCTTTCATAGTAAGTATGGCTTGTTTTGCACTTTCATAGAATTCAGGATGTGTTTCTTTTACATTGACCTGTATCTTGGAGTCATCACGAAGTTTTCTGGCAAGTCTCTGTGCGATGATAACGTTGAAAGTACCCGTAATCATATACGGTTTCGCTCCCAAGTTCATCACTCTCGTAATCGTTTCTGCAGCAGAGTTGGTATGTACCGTCGAAAATACCAAGTGTCAGGTCATCGCTGCTTCCATACCTGTATTTAGCGTTTCGAAGTCACGTATTTCTCACACCATGATGATGTCAGGATCTTGTCTGAGTGCGGCTCTGAGTCCTGATGCAAACGTAAATCAGATATCTGTTCTTACTTGTGCTTGATTCATACCATGCACTTTTACTTCCACCGGATCTTCGAAAGTAGTAATGTTTACATCGATATTATTCAAAATAGCTAATGATGCGTACAGGGTCGTTGTTTTTCCTGATCCTGTCGGTCACGTAACGAGGATGACGCCGTTTGGAAATCATATATTTCTATTTAAGATTTCGTGGTTAATACCTTCAATTCACAAAACCTCTAGTGGAGGAAGTTTTTTAGACTTGTCTACAAGACGCATGACGAGTTTTTCTCACCATACGGTAGGAACGGTACTGGCACGCAGATCGAGCTCTTTGTTGGTAAGTGTTGACGTACTTACGCGGGCATCCTGAGGTAGTCTTTTTTCATCAGGACGCATTTGTCCTGTTTCGATTTTGAACTTAGCGATAACGTTATCGTGAAGATTTGCTTGATAGTGGACGAGGTCACGTAGCACACCATCTATTCTGAGTCTAATTCTACTTCGGTGTTCAAATGGTTCAATATGAATATCTGATGCACCATCTTCTGTCGCAATCGTCAAAAGATGATCAAAAAGTTTGATCACTTGTCTCGTTGCGATTGCATCGAGCAATCACGCAATAAATTTATTTACTTCAGGATTTTCTGATACATACTGTACCTGATCAAGTCCATCGGTCTTTTCTTGGGTTGTTTCATCAGCCATATACTCTATCCCTGATATGAAAAAACTATTCATACAAGTATACAGAATTGGTTGATGAGTGTCAAAAATATGTGATACACACTGATTGACAATTATTCACTATCAGTTATCCATTGTGTATTGTTTGTTCCTGCAACTGATGTGCTCTTCGTAGGATGAGGAGGAGTTCGTATGCAGAGATAGGATACATGAGGTAGGGATGATTTGGTTGGTGAAGGACGCCTAGACGTACTGACTCTTTCATATAGGGCTCTCGGAACTCTTTCACATCAGGGAATTGTTGTGTAGGAAGAAGTATTCTCGTGATAACGACGACAGCTGCCGCCTTACTGAGTGGATCTTGGGGAACAAAACCGCCCTTGAATCATTTGAAAAAACCATAGGCACATCAGTTCATGATCGCGGTTTGTGTTGCTACTGGTAGATCTGCAATATCGTTGAAGCTGCAATTTTCGACAGTTTTTGGCAGTTGGTGTGTGTTTGCGTATCGGTCAAATCGCAACGCTCCTTGTGCTCTATCGACGGGAGCAAAGGGATAGTTCGTCATTTCTTCGCTATGTGGTAGATTATTTGCTATAGCTCGTGCGACAGCTGCATCGTATTCAGGATCTTGGAGAGTAGGTCCGTACTGGATGAGGGGAAGTAGCCATCGCCCGACGAGGATGAAGATGAGTATGGATGCGGTTATGGGTTTTCGTTCTGGCATAGGGTAGGGGAAGGGTAGAAGCAGGTGAAATGGTATATGAATTATCTATAGATTTGTGAATCTGTGCTTTGTAGTTTGATTAGGATCGCATGAAATGAATGAAATATAGGTTGCCACGCGGAGTTTATCCCATATGAGCGGGGCTCGCAATGACGGAAAAGAGAATAGTTCTTATTACAACCCATTACTATTCGTCATTGCGAAGGAATGAAGCGAAGCAGCATGACTGTGGCAATCTTATGTTTATGAGCGAATCATCTTGCAAGCATAATTTCCTTTCTTATACATACAGAAATTTATCTGAACTGCAACTATGGATAGACAAAAACGTGAAACACGACAACCGCTCATAGATCTTTTTCTGGATCGAAATAGTAAAATAAACCTGAGTGCAATTAGAGATACTGATGGTGTCTGGGAGAAGCACATACTCGACAGTCTCGAACTGGCTCAGGTCATCGAGATAGAAGATGGGTTGGATGCACTAGACCTATGAACTGGTGGATGATTTCCGCTGTTACCTCTCGCTACGATCTATCCACACGTGCAGCGAACCGGTATCGATGCAAGAAAAAAGAAAGTAGAAGTGGTAAATAGCATGATCAGTACGCTCTGATTGACCAATGTGAAAGCCATCTGGTGAAGAGTAGAAGAACACAAAGGACAATATGATCTGATCGTCACGAGAGCAGTGGCGTATGCGGATCAGCTCTTCTCCTGGGCTTTGCCGCATCTCAGGTCTGGCTGACTTCTCGCGATGTACAAGATGTGGACGTCAGAAGAAGATGAGACTATTCTCTCACTCATGAGACAACATAAATTACAACCTATTGCTCTCCATCACTATCGTCTCGAGCATGATCTCCCTGAAGTACAGAGGGTGTTGTATGTTTTGCAAAAGAGGTAGTGATCACTGTAGTATATATTTTCACCGAAAATACACAATTATACCTGTGTATTTTTTCTCTATTTCTCTACATACACACACTATCGCTATGCGTGCTATGGTATTTTTGTCAATATTTTGTATATATAGCGTGTTCTTGTTGGTGTATACCAACAACACCTGTCCTCAGCAGGAGCGATCTTTAACAGTAATTCGACGTGAGAACTCGAAGAAAAAACTCCTTTTCACTGAGAGCAATACCTATCGTGTCGTGGGTTTCGATACGGTGTGTATTGCTCTTGGTGGTCAAGGGTATATTGTTTAACCATTAAAATCTCATAAACATGAGGGAGGTTCTAGAAATGCAAATGTTCTGGCCGTTTCCTCGTGGAGAGGAGATGGTTAGATAAAATGATGGGGAATAATAGCTGACCCGAAAATCGCTGTTTGAGGGTAAGGTCCCTTATAAGAAACCTTACGCCGGCTCATCAGGCGGGTCTCTGGGAGAAGGGAGCTATCCCTTGTATATGCAAAAATAGTATTAAAGGAAAATCATTTTTCACATGAATAATTTGACGTTACTAATATGGTTGTTGCAAAGTATTGTAGCAACCATTTGGATTCTTTCGTTCTTTTTTGAAGAAAAAATAGAAAAAAGATTCCCAAAACTTAAACACAATGTAGATATTGTTGCAACGGCACTGTCTGCATTTTTACTTTGCGTACTCGCTTTACAGTACAAAGGCGAGGTATATGAAGACTTTTCATTTCACCATGCAAACGTTGATGGTTTAAATACCTTGGGTTTAATTGCTGCAGTAGTAACTATCGTTGTCTTTGCGATGAAGTTGAAAGTCACAAAGATTATCAGTTACCTTGCTGCTGATCCAAATCCAAAAAAAGCTTTTGACAAAAAGGCGGCAATGACATTTTTCGGATCAGCGGTAATTGATAACTCTGGGATGACGACATCTTCTTTAGAGGCATGTGACTTGAGGGTGGATGATGACGCAATTCTAAACACTCCAAACGAATCAAATGCTGGCGGCGCTTGGTCTCCAATTGGAGATGTTACCACCATGTTTTTGTCTTTGATTAAAGGAGCAACTCATCCATTGCTGGTGTTTGTGGCGATAGTGCCTGTGGGTATTGGTTACTTCGTAAGTCATATGCTGGTTCGAAAAAATGTTAAAAAATCTTTTTTGGATTCGGCTGTTGACTATAAGCCAAACTACAAGCATTTGATTGCGGTATTGATAGCCCTTTTTTCAATCCCAGTGATAAAGCTCACGACCCATTGTAACCCTGTGTTGGCCGCAATTCCTGGAGTTATTTTTATTGCAACCTACTATCTGGTAACACATAGGGTGCTTCGGTTTACTAAACATGAGTTGACCGAAATTTTTAAACCGGCAGCAATGATGGCATTGATGGTGTGGCAAATATTTATGTTGGGTCAGACTGGTTTACTTACGGAAGTGATTGCATCATTCTTTATGGGTCATATGTTGTGGAGTTTGGTGGTCGCGGGTATATTGAGCAAATTAATAGACAATATGGCCGTAGTGGCCCTCTATTTTCTAATTTTTGCAACTGGTGAAAACCCGATCTACCCATTAGGACACCCATTTTGGATTGCTCTTGCTGTTTCTGCTGGAATGGCGGGATCGAGTCACCTGCCTGCCTCGATTGCAGGATTGATTCTTAAAAATGCTACAAAAATAACTGCTAATAAATACATCACTCGGATCGGCTGGAAAGCAGGTATTGGTTGGTTGATAGCGACTATAGTCGCTTATGTTATGGCAGTTACAGTTCTGTAAATTTAAAACTCCCTGACAGACGGAGTGAAACGTCTGTAAGTCTCTAATGAGGCGGAAAAACCGTATAAGATTCTTCTGCGGTTTCAACTTTGAGTGACCGCATAAGGAACCCTTGTGCGGTTTTTTTGTTGTTGAAAAAAAGTTTTCATAGCTTTTTCATAATGTTCTACTTGATTTAGGGAATGATGAGGGGTATTTGTTGGACACAAATCCCACCCCGCCTCCCTTTATCAAGGGAGGAGAATGTTTGAGATTGGTTTTTGCTTTGTCAAGGGAGGAGAAAGTTTTGGGTTATTTAGAAATTGTTGCTGCACCGTTTTGTTCTCATTGTACTACTAGCGTGTTTATTTGTTGAGAGAGTGTTCCCTACTTTTGCTGATAGCATGTCCCCCCTTTTTTGTTGATTTACTGAGGGAATGTTCCCCCTCTTGAAAAAGAGGGGGTAAGGGGGAGATTTTGTCCCCAAACCACTCAAGCAGGTAAGATAGAGACAATTTTATTTTTTGATAGTGTATGCAAAAGTTTCACAATTATGTTCGCTTTCACAAGACCTACTCTCGTGAAAATCGTAGCAGACTGACTTTGACTGAAAAAATCATGCGAAACATCCTTCGCAAAGATCAACTTGGCTATCGCTTTCTTCGTCAAAAACCTATAGGTCCTTATATTTTGGATTTTTATTGTGCCAAATTGCAATTATGCATAGAAGTAGATGGATCATCACACCAATGAAAAGAAGACTACGATAAACAAAGAGACGATTATTTAGCTACTTGTTGAATTACAACATGGAGATTTTCTGCTTATGATCTCTTGGTAGATGCAAGCAGTATAGAGAAAAAGATAAGAGAGTGGATAGAAACGCTAGCATAAGGAACCCTTATGCGATTTTTTTTTGTTGAAAAAAAAAGATTGGTTGTTTGCAAATTTGGTGTAGAGTAAGTAGTATTGTAGTATGGTATATTCTTCCATGCCAGAGCGCGTATTCCGCACTACTGAATCATGTAATGCGACTATAGATCTGCAAAACAAAGAGCAGATACTTTCTTGTATTGAAAAAATACTGTCTGATGAGCACGACACTATGGATGAGAAAAGAAGAACGCATTATGAAGACTTGCGTCTAGCTATAGAAAATAATACTTTGCATGCTACTTTGTCTCTAGATGCTCAGACGAAAAAGCTATCGTGTATCTATACAGCTCGTATCGATGGGGAAGAGGTAGACATTTTTTCTTGCACATGACTGCTTCAAGATAAAAAGTGATGACCGTTTGGTGGATATGCTTTTGATAATTTGGAAGCAGTTTTTGGTGATTGTCGAAACCGTTTTGATGGAGTTTTTAGTTATATCCCTTCATGACGTAGATATCCGAGTGCAATCCCTCGCGAGTCGGTATTTAACCATCTTCAATGAATGCTAAAGAGCGGATGTATGTATGCTCTGTATGATAATGAAGCGATGCGTGAGTATATTACTGCTCAGAATCATGGTAACGAACAAGTGATTGCATCGACAGCTAAACAGCTGAGAGATTTATTCAATAAGCAACCCTCGCTCGAAGGTGCGTATCAGTGATGATGATCGTGGTACTATAAGTATGGGGTGCAAGAAACATGACCATATAAACGTACCGTAGAAAATGAACAGCTACTTGCTGAACAAGTGCAACACGTTATCAACCCACATGTTGTTTCCTTGTGATGTGGCACAAACGATGAATTGGAGAAAAAAATTGTACACGCTACTCTAAGACGACATGAACTGCTTATTAGTCTTTCTCCTGTTTTTCTCACGGTATGTGTTGATCTAGTACTGAGACTGTGTAATCAGTCTACTGCTGGGATAGAAAAGTTTTACTGACTGTCTGGTCTCGTGACGATAGCATTGGCCAGAATACTCCCTCATGTGACGAAGAAATGAACCTATATGTGAATAGATACAGATGCAACATCGACTGCATATATAAGACAAAAACTACAAGAATCTCAGCAACGACGTGAAGTTTTTTCTCTAACGAAAGACCTCTTTAGTTTCTTAGCAGGAGGTAAAGATGACATAGGTGTTCCTTGACCCAAAACATTTAGTATTCCCTGAGGTACGTTTGGTAATTTTGATGCTTCAGAAAGGAATCGCTTGGCAAAACTTTTGAATAAGAATATGGATGTATGAGATAATGTGTATATTCCTTATTTTGTGCAAGCTGCAGATGCTGTGCAAAAAAAACAGCATACTGATTTGTACGATAATCCTTATGGAAATGTTTGGGTGACAGAATATATGCATACATTGTGATTCCCTGTAGGTAGTTTTGTACTTGAGACGAGGTATGTGACGGAAGAAAAGATGCCCTTTTCCTCTGCTATACAGATAGTGTTGTGTATGAAACAGGATGTTTTACTATCATGAGAAAATTCCAGCAAACTCTACAAAGCCGGATCTGAAGAAATTATTCATTCCTCGTTAAGAACTTCTTCTACAAATATCTTAAATGATTTCCCGCCGAATTTTGTCATACAAAAGGAGGTGATTTCGGAAGATGGATTGCAGTGAGCGGTAGTACTTAAAAAGGTTCGCTAATAGCTCGTAGTTGTTGAAAAACAGAATACATAGTGCGATAGTAACTTTCTGATGTATGTACTACTGCGTAATATACCCCTTTGTCTGCGTAAATATGGATGACTTTATTGTCAAATATGCATATTTCTCCAGAAACTTCAAAGTCTCCTGCGTTAATCATTTTTGTTTCTCTGAGGTGTTCTTGATCTTTGCTCTTATAGAGTTGGTTCTCATCTGAGTAGTCAACAACACAGTACGCTTGAATCTTTCTTTTAACTCTTTCTGGTAAGTAGACATTTTCTAGCCATTTTTTGAGGTTTGGATTGTAGGTCTGGTCCGTTAATATAGCGTATAAAGGAGTTTTGCTTTGTAGCGTCATTTCAAGTACTTTTTTTACCCCCTCTTCGCCATCGTAGTAGTCAAGCTGTGCTTTTTGGTGCGTGTACTGTTTGGAGAGAGTATCTAGAGCAGGAAGTGCTTCTTTGAATGATATATACTGTTGTTCAAGTTGCTGGAAGAGTTGCTGAAAATCAATGGGATAGAAGGTCGTTATGTCATTTTTGGTGAGCGTACGTGCTCGTCATTTTTTTTTCATTTCGTTGAGGACGGTATAGGTGGTTGCACGATTTACACCAGTGATTCTGGCAAGTGAGCTGGCTACTCCACCATTGTACTGGAGCATAGCAAGGTATATTTTTGCTTCGTTTTCTGTCATTCATTGTTGTTTGAGTAAGACAACAAGCTGATCATTCATGCAAAAGAAAAAATGATAAATAAGAGTAATATAAACTGTTCTAAGGATAAACAAAAATGTTTGAAAAGCAAGTGTATTACTGTCTTTATGTATGCCGTTGTTGACAAACAACACATAAATATTTTTATATTTGTTATATTGACATATATTTTTAATGTGTTGTTTGTTAAATAAAAATGTTTCTCGTAAAGCAAGAGTATATATGCTGGGTTGGTGTACGAAAGTGTCTCGACTCAGTCCATATACTTTTGCAACAAGGTTTTTTACTTATTATGCTTATATAATGCGTCTGAATAATTGACTTTCTACTAAACAATTGTTGCTTTGGAGTTCTCTATCTCTTGTTACTTGAATTGCTTCAAAACAGATTTTGCAGAATTTTAGTTGATGACCTCAAGCATGAACTGATAATAAAGAAATTACACTTAATAATGCTGGTCATCAAATTAACCGCTCTCCTCAAACTGAGGAGATAATTGAAACACTAAATAAAAGGTACCCACCTTCTAGCGGACAATTAGATAAAGCATTAGTTATGCTTGATAGTATAATAGCAACCTGATTGGTAGATAAGGAGTTAGCTGATACTATGCAATCAGTCTTGTTATCTTGAGACCAAGAAAAAATTGCATGAACTATGGATGAAGTAATGCAAGAAATACAGAGCAACTGAGAACATCATGAATGAAATCAAGCACTAGTTATGATTCTTTCTGTATTGGCAACAGCGTGGTTTTGAATGATGATTGTGTGAGCAGCACAGTGAAAAACAATCAGTTTTGTAAAACATCATGCGGTATTCGCAGCATTGACCTTGATTATGTGAACACAAATGCCACACGAAATTATCCATTGATTGATCGAGTCGCTTGTCGCTTTTCTTGCTATTTTTGGTATCGTAAGAGGCGCTAGATGAATCACAAATATAGTAAATATGGAAGATCTTGATTCAGAACAAACAAAAGCAGTTCTGTGGTTGTTGTGACCTATAGCAAGTATTATTACTACGCCTGCAGCGGCATGAATTTTTGCTCCTTTGAGAAAGAATCTTGAAGAAGATGATCAATATGTTGCTATGCAGACTGTTGGTAATATGGATTGAGCTGTAGGTATAGGAGACTTTCCTTTTATTTATAATTTCATGAAAAACTGAATTGCTCACTGAGCAGTGTGGCAACTTGGTGTTATGTGACCTGTTATGCTTTTTCACAAAATTTATCAGTGATTATTACGAAAAATTTCTCCACAAAAACTTCGTTCAGCTCGACCCCAAATCTGGAATATCCTCAAATGATTTCGTTTTGATAAAAGTAAACTGTGAGCTTCTACAAGTATAGCCGGTGAAGAACTGGAACAAGCACAACAGTTTCTTGCTTTTTTGAAAAATAAGCTCCAGCTAATCGAAGCATTGTCTAATGAAGAAAAAAATATTATGTTTGAAGCAATTTCTAATGAAGAGCATGTATGAGTTGATATACCGTGAATTGAACATATTAAAAATGGTGATGATATTCAGAATCTACAAACATTCACTGATGAACTAGAAAATATGTTGAGTAGTCCAGACGCTCAAAAAGATATTGCGGTAATTGTTGAAGAAACAAGAAGAGCAATGATAGATGGACATATATCAAAAGAAGAGCTTGAACAATTCATGCATATCAGTCATGATTCTCGCGCAATTACTGATTTATCTGGTAAGATTGGGTTTTCTCAAATCATTAGTAAGCGAGAACATAAAGTTGATAATGTCTTCAATAAATTGATGCGCTCAATTCATGCTAATCATAACGAGGTAGAAATTGCTAGAGTGTTTACTGCGCAAGCACTTGCGATATCACTATTGATACCATCGTTTAGTGTATTGTTGGAATCTGTGCCACAGTTACTAGAGGGTGCTGATGCATGATTTAGTTCTGTTGCTGATAATTATGCAGCTACTGCGGTTACTCGAACGGCAGATAATGCAAAAGCAATTGCTTTTGCCATCATTTGATGAGCTTTGAGTATCTATGGAAATATGGCAAACCTAAACTTTATGGGGAATGATGGAAATTTTAAAAAGAGTCTAATAATGGCTAAATATGTATTACCAACTTTGCTGTTTGCTTATTGATGGTTTAACTCTGAAAAAATTGTATCAATGTTATCGTGAAATCATTTGTTTGATAAGAGCGAAATCAAAAAAACGTCAAAAAGAAAGGAAAACCAAATTGTGTATGGTGAAACTCCGGAACAGTATGAAAAAATCTACTGAGTAACAAACTAGTGCTTTTAAGATTTTGCATTGATATTGTTATTTCAGTAATTTTGCTTTGAAATCGAGAATATATAAAACTTGAGTTACACTTATAAAAAGTGTTGTATATAAAATAAAAATCCTCTTCCATCTAGAGGATTTTTTTGTATACTCGGAAAAGACACAGATACTTTTTCATTATCTTTCTATTTCAGATGCATATCCTCAGGACAAAACTTACGACAACTTTACAGTCGTTCATGGATGCTGATTATCAACAGGTCTGTATCTTGTATGGTCCGAGACAAGCGGGTAAAACGACCCTACTGAAACAGCTCTATACCGATATGGCACGAGGACGGAAAAAAAGTTATTTCAGTTTTGATGAAGATATTGTTCCGAGACAATTTGCGAATTTGGATGAGTTCTTGAGTTATATGTTATTGAAATATGGTTTTGAACCACATCAGCAACACTTACTTTGCTTGAACGAAACTCACTATAGTCATCATCTAGAAAAAATCCTCCATGCCTATGTACAGTTACCGAACGTTCGTGCTAAGATTGTCGCGACGGGTATCGTACGACCGTCGACACTGATCGATCCCAAGGTCTGCTTTTTGCCTGTATTCCCTCTTTCGTTTCACGAGTTTCTCGAATACAAAGAGATACGTATAGAACACATTACCGTCGAGACAACGAGTAAACTCCTCCTGAAAGAACTACAAAAAGTGTATGATGAGTACTTACTTCGAGGTGGCTATCCTCGTGTGATTACGGCAGAGCATCAAGACGATAAACTTGCTGCGTTGAAAGTTATTATGCAGTCGGTGTATGAAAAAGATATCGGATTCTTTTTTAACGGTCACGATATTTTGCAGTTTGAGCCGATGTTGCATCTCGCGTACCATGCGGCTAAGTCGGTCTACAAAATCAGTACGCTCGCAAAATTTGCTGATTGTAAATCATCTCTCGTAGAGCAGTATATGGCGTTTTTTGCCCATCATCACTTGATCGAGTTACTCGACTTTTCGACAACAAGTCCCGAAGCCAAAGAGATACATCATCAGAGGAAACTTGTCTTCACTGATACAGGAATGATGACCTACCTCACGAAAGACATGACCACAAAACTTACCTCATTGCGGTACCAGATGAGCTTCTTGTATCGTGAGCTTCGTGATCATGCATCGGTAAAACATATTACTACCTACAAGAAAATTAATGGGTCGGTGATCGATTTCGTCATTGAATTACAGAACTGAGGGCTGGTGGTCCTGTGTTGTAGTCATGATCAGAGAAGCGTCTTGCCAAAAGTAGTTCCTGCATACGTAGAAACTACAGGAAAAAAAGTAGTCGGCATCATCAAGACCGCTTGGCTAGTAAACAATGCGTCGCGTGTAGAAATAGCTGGACGTTCGATACCGTTTCTCGTTACACAGCCGTTTTTGGTACATGAGGCGTTACGTTTCTTGTCAGTGAGAGAGCAGGCAGAAATCTAGAGTTTGTATTGAAAAGAAGATTTTTCCCAGTATATATATTAGATATAGTCTACTACACTTTTGGTGAGTTTGCTTATATTTCCTCCATATCACCTAGCTACCTGGAAGCCGGTATGGCCGATCTTCGATCGAGCCCGAGCTATCCTCTTTACGTATTGGGGGCGGGGAAATGTAATCGCCACGGGAGTTTGGTAGATTTTTTTGTTAGAAAAAAACGAAGTATTTTTTTGTTTAGATTTTTTTTGCTGTCATGTTGAGCGAAGCGAAACATCCAAATATGATAGTTTGCCTATAAGAATCTTCTTGCATAGTGTGTGCTATGATTTGTTGCACTAGATTCTTCACTTCGTTCAGAATGACAAAATACAACAACAGAATAACAAAGTGCAACAAATCTATACCTTTTTACTCTTTTCTCGTAAACCGTTGTTTTCCAGCACCTTGTACTCGGTATCTCCACAATCCGTAGATGCCTGCTCCGCATAGTGCATACAACCGTCACTGCACAGGTAACGGACCAAATCTAAACCAACTACTCAAGAAAGGAATATAAAATAGGCAACACATCATGATGAGTGAGAGGAGCATAGCTTGGATGAGTTTTTTGTTTGCTCGGAGATAGGAAGTGAAGAAGTCGGTGCCCTCCATACGACGAGCAAAAATATTAACAAACTGACTAAGTACTATAGTGAGATACGTGGTTGCTTGTCCTTGTGCAAGAACCGTGCCAGTTGCGGTGCCTCAAGTCATCAGATAAAATCATGCGTAGCTACACAGACCCATAACGAGTCACGAAAGTACCATATCTTTCATGGAGTTGCGATGAATCATATGATGCTTGGTGTTTCTTGCAGGTTGTTGCATGATTCAGCTAGATGCAGGATCCTGCGAAAGTGCTGCGAGAGGTCACATCTCTCAGATGAGATCGATAGCAAGGATCTGGACTGCCCCGATAGCCATCTGAAATCCTCAGAGCAGAGATCATCCCAGTCACAGCAAGACAGCAAAGAGTTCAGACCAGTTGGTGGTAATACAGCTGAGGACATTTTTAGTAATGTTCTGGTAGATGATTCTTCCTTGACGAATAGCATCGACGAGCGTAGCAAAACTGTCATCGAGAAGAATGATCTCAGCCGCTTCTTTGGCTACATCGGTTCAAGTATTTCCCATAGCTACACCGATATCTGCTTGTTTGAGTGCTGGAGCATCATTTACACCATCGCCCGTGACCGCTACGATCCATCACAACTTTTTACATAAGTTGACGATTCTGACTTTATCTTCTGGAGAAACCCTAGAAAAAATAAGGGATGACTCACGTTTGAGATGCGTAGAGATGGAAATATCACTCATTTTTCTGATTTCTTGTCCACTAAAGACAGCAATTTCTCCATCTTCGCTACACAGTCCTACCTTTTTTCCGATTGCTTTTGCAGTAAGTGCGTAATCTCAGGTGATGACTATGATTTTGATATGCGCTTCTTTTGCTCCAGCGATTGCAGTGGGTACGGTTTCTCTCGGTGGATCCATCATACTGACCATACCTAAGAAGGTGAGTCACGACTCTGCATCTTCCATGGTCATCCCTTCTTGTCGATCAGGAATATCTTTGTATGCATAGCTAAGATCACGCATTGCTTGTACCGCTTGTCCATCGTCTCGCTCAGTAACTGTTTTTTTCATAGCATCATCGAGTGAGTGTACCTTATCATCAAGGAGGATGTGGTCGCATAGTGGTAGTACGGTTTGGAGTGATCATTTTACATAGACGCGACAGGTGCCATTCTCAGATTGACGGACCACACTCATACGTTTTCTACTGGAGTCAAAACTGAACTCCTGAACAAGAGCGTAGCGGTTCGTATAGACTTCTTCTGTGATACCGATCTTTCCAGCAAGCGTGAGTAAAGCTCATTCTGTAGGATCTCAAATTATCCATCGGTGGGGATGTGTATCATCCGCAGGGCGAAGATGTGCGTTGCTCGCGAGCACACCAACAGAAAAAAATAATGCAAAAATGCTTGTATCAACTACTGGCGTATCGTTCTCATCTACTATTTCTCCTTCTGGTTGGTATCCGTCTCAGGTGACTGTATATTCCTTGTTGTTGTACCAGATACGCTGCACAGTCATCTGATTGGTCGTAAGTGTTCATGTCTTGTCCGTACAGATTACGTTTACCGCACCTAGTGTTTCTACTGCTGACAATTTCTTTACGAGAGCATTTTTTTTGGCGAGGACTCCTGCTGAGGAAGCGAGGGCTATGCTAATTTGTGCAGGCAATCATTGAGGAACCATAGAAGCAGCAATTCAGATAGCAAAAAGCAATGCGGTTTGTATTTCTCGATCGAGAAGCAGAGCGATTACGAAAAGACTTACTCCCACGACGATAGTAGTTATTGTGAGACTTTTTGCTGTATGGTTCATCTCTTTTTGCAGAGGAGAGAGTTCTGTAGAAAGTTCTGTACTCAGCGTCGCAATCTTACCGAGTTCTGTTCCCATACCTGTTCCTACCACGACTCAAAGACCATTTCCCGTCGCGACGGTTGTTCCCATAAAACACATATTGGTGCGATCACCGAGCTCGACCTCACTTTGAATTGTATGGACATGTTTTCTTTTTGGATTTGATTCTCAGGTCAGAGAGAAATCGTTGGTTTGGAGATTACGTTCCTCGAAAAGTCTCACATCTGCAGGAATGGCGTCTCCTTCGTTGAGAACGAGAATATCTCCAGGAACGAGTTGCGATGCAAGAATTTCTTGTGTCTTTCCATCGATGACTACTTTTGCATGCGACTGGACCATGTTTTTTAACTTTTCAAGCAAACGCTCAGCTTTTGCTTCTTGATTATATCCTATTCGTGCGTTGATCAGAACGAGAACAAGGAGAATAGTGGTCGTTCTTAGATCATTCAGTCGCCAAGCGAGTCAAGCTGATACGATGAGTAGGATAATCATCATATCTTTGAACTGATTCAGAAATTTTACTCGTCCTGGAATCGTTTGTTTGTGGGTGAGGATGTTTTCTCCATACACGCTGATGCGGTGTGTTCTTTCTTCTATGCTGATACCATTTTTTGAGGTGTCATATTGTTGTATGGTTTCTTCTGGACTATGAAGATAAGGAGAAAAATGATGTTCTACAACCATGTGGTCTGAGGAAGGACATAAAAATGTATATGAGCACTAGAGTAGATTATATGTTTCTGTGCTAAAGAATACAATAATTGTGTTTATCATAGACAGTATTGTTTTTACTTTTTTTGCATTAATGATATGATGTATACACTAT
>CAYLWY010000003.1:38974-40621 GCA_964387665.1 uncultured Candidatus Peribacteria bacterium | reverse complement strand
ACATCAAAGATCGTATCATCAGGAATGAATGAGATAGTCGTACCGCTTACCGTCGTCTCACCGATTGTCGTCACGTCCGCCTGAGGCACTCCTCTGCGAAATTCTTGCATATAGATCTGACCGTTTTTGTGTACTTCTGCTCTCATCCAGCTCGACAAGGCATTTACTACCGAAGAACCTACACCGTGAAGTCCTCCAGATACTTTATAAACCGATTTATCAAATTTACCTCATGCATGCAGAGTCGTGAGAATCGTCTCGAGTGCTGACTTTCCTGTCTTGGGATGGATGTCTACCGGAATACCACGTCCATCGTCATAGACGGTTACTTTCGATCCAGCACCGATCACGGTCGTGATATGTTTACAGTGGCCAGCAAGTGCCTCATCGACTGAGTTATCGACGATCTCATAAACCATGTGGTGGAGTCCTCTCGTATCGGTAGATCCTATATACATTCACGGTCTGTGTCTGACGGGTTCTAGTCCTTCGAGGACCTGAATATTTGATGCATCATAATTTCCGGTTGGGTTTGTCATAACATACACAAAAAGCAAAACAATACGTTCAAGATAGCAAAAACATCAGCAATTGCAATTGCTAGTCAACGCTTGTTTGTTACACATACAAAAAAATCCCTCGATGACAAGGAATGTAAAAAAATACTTTTTCTACATACTTTTTAAAGTGTATTCGTTACCTGCAAGGCAAAATCTTTATATATCTTTGCGATAATAAAATCTTTAAGATTATTGGTAAGGAGTATATCTGCTTGCACACTCACTGCATCTTGTAGAATTTGTGCATCATCATGGTCATGCACATACGATAAGTATTTACTTTCTAACTTTTTACTTGCAATAATATGCAGTCCAAAAAATTGTTTAAATCAAAAAACAATGTCTGGATTAGCAAAAATTCAATGATTTTCCCACATTATAGTGACCAATTCATCCAGGACTGTATCACTAATGTAGATATCATGTATCAACGAAAGTTCTTTCAAATAACTATGAGCAATAGGTTCGTGTTGACACCATCTTACGAACAATCCATATAACTTGTTTGTATCACAAAATATTATTCTCATGAAGAAGAATTATCTATAAACTGTTTATAGTATCACTTTCTTTTCTCAAACTGAGCTTTTCTGTTTTCATATGTATCTTTTTGCCTACGATCCTGTTGTCGTTGCAAAAATTCTTTTGTATCTCTCTTGTATCCAGGAGAATCTTCCAAAAAAGGTTTCTTCTTTGCTGATGTTGTCGTTTTCATCAAGACATCTACAAACTATTAAAGACAATTTCATTATATGCTTTCAAAAACAAAAAACAACACCAATCCCTTCACGCTCCTTCTCTTTGAAGGAGAGGGCTGAGATGAGGTGTATAATACAAAAAAAATCCCTCGATAATGAGGAACGTAAAAAATATTTTTTCTCTATAAAAAAACAGAGGCCCACGGTGTAGAAAACACCGGGGCCGAGGCACTCAAATACTGCTGTCTGGGCAAAAAAAATGCCAGAGGTTCATACCTCTCATACATGTGCTCTCGATATTGGCGACTGAAAGTCACCTCACCTCTGTTCCCCAAAAACCAAATGAAAACAATTTTGTTTTGGGATACCACCTCAGGTTAGGAAATTGA
>CAYLWY010000003.1:3318-38874 GCA_964387665.1 uncultured Candidatus Peribacteria bacterium | reverse complement strand
AAAACCAAATGAAAACAATTTTGTTTTGGGATACCACCTCAGGTTAGGAAATTGAAATACTGTTTGGAGGTGGCTTGGATTAATTCGAAAAAAAATACGAAACGTGTTGTAATCAAGCCCGTGCGGCTTAGCCGATGCCGGAAAGGCTGTTGGAGGTCGTTGCACCGTTGTACCAGCCCTGGTCGCTTCGGTCGCCGTCATCGGTGTTGTACGTCATGTTGGCCGTAAATCGGTCGAAGCATTGGCTCCCGGCGCCCTGGTCATGGTCGGTCCGGCTCATCGTGGTATTCAGCGCAGCAAAGGTATTCTGGAACATCGCATGGCCCTGGTCGCTTCGGTCGCCGTCATCGGTGTTGTACGTCATGTTGGCCGTAAATCGGTCGAAGCATTGGCTCCCGGCGCCCTGGTCATGGTCGGTCCGGCTCATCGTGGTATTCAGCGCAGCAAAGGTATTCTGGAACATCGCATGGCCCTGGTCGCTTCGGTCGCCGTCATCGGTGTTGTACGTCATGTTGGCCGTAAATCGGTCGAAGCATTGGCTCCCGGCGCCCTGGTCATGGTCGGTCCGGCTCATCGTGGTACCCTGGTCGGTTTGAACAGAATAAGGAAGCGTAACCGTGTGGTCCAGCGCCTGCGGCGCAAAAATTTGATGGTTGAACGTCTGGTTGTTGTCGGTCGGCGGTGCGCCGAAAGAAACGTTAAGCATCGCAAAGATGAAAGCAATGGTCAACGCAAAACTGAAATGAGGTTTCGACTTCATTGTACAATGTATTGGTTATTTAATACTTTGGATTTGAAAAAAAATCAAACCCGATTCATTCGTAGTCTTAGACTATTCCTACTGGGTCGTAGGCCTCTAAGACGTGGTCTATCATACTTTCTTCACAGTATGACTGACGTTTTTTTGAAACAGATTACTATATAAGTTACTTTTAGTGACCCCTATAAGCAACTCTTCCATGCATATTTCCGCTACGAAATATCACAGGACGTTTTTTTGAGTATCTTTGTTTTCTTCTTAATAACGCCTATCCTTGTTCCAGACAGTGTATACGAATATTAAGATATAGAACATCATGGTCGGGTACTCCTACCCTCATGACAGCTTTTCTCACGAAAAGCCAAAAGTTTATAAAGTTTTTTTTAAGTGATGAAAAAAAATTGGATATAGAAAGAGAGTATGGGTAAGCAATTTGTAACCCTTTGTAACCCCATGGATACTAGCCCTACCGTCTATTAGAAACTAGGCAAGATAAGTATTCATGAGATTACAACTGCTCTCTATCCTTTTTTTCTTTCACGTCTTTATAAGTTTTCTAGAGTTGAGAAACACATGCATGAGATGGTAAGGAACACATAATCCATACGGATGTCAAGTGTGTACAAATACAATAGAAGAAGTCAAGACTTTTTTCATCAAAAGGTGATATACTCTAGCAAGCGAAAAAGATATAACTATAGAAAACCATTTATCCACGACGTTCTCATGTCGCGACCACACACCTGAACTCGACTCACCTGACCTACTGGAAATAACGCCTTTGCCTATGCAGAAAGAAAACTTGTCGATCCTGAACCACAGCTTCGACTCCCCTCACTGAAAACAATCACCACCATCGCAGATGTCAAGCTTGGTACTGAACCGACCTTTGCTGAACTCGATGGTGAGGGAAAGGTAATCACGTATACGGGACTACAACATATCTATCAATTATCATTTTGTACGGACGCATGATGATGCTTCCCTACCGTGCCGGTATATATCTTCGACAATCACAACTATGCCCTCTACTTCTGGGCAACTCATAGCTGAAATGAAGGACTGAAATGCTTCCATATAGATCAACACTCAGATCTCGGCATACCACATGAACCATTGATTTATAATGGCGAATCGTATTCGCCACTACAATATATGGATATCGCACACTACACGACTCATGTCTGTAATGTAGGTAATTTCATCCGTCCAGCAATTGATGTAGGAATTATCACCGAATGTATCCGAATCAAAAATGAATATGACCTAAACAAAAATGGCGGATCGCATCCGCCACTACAAAAAACAAAAAAAAACCTCTCCCCTTCACAAGGGGGGACAGAAGGGAGTTATATTCTCGACATCGACCTCGATTTTCGAGCACCTGAGATGTGAACAGATCTCACGAAAAGCATCCCTCTCGTTCAGTCACTCATGAAAAACGCATCTCTTATCACGATCGCCTCTTCTCCATACTTCTTGGATCAAAAGTATGCATTAGAGATTTTGTGGAAATTGTTTTGAAAATAGATATTGACTTATTAATATAAATATTTATTTTTTATCGAAACTTAAACAAAAAAAAGGAGGAGTCCTTTATACTCTATTACTTATGCGTTATTACACCTTAATCGCTTCGTTTTTTTTCATCTCTCTCGCAACTGCTCAAGAAGTCAGTATTCCATCTAAATTCGGTTTCGCTTCAAGCGAAGCCAGCGAATTGATGAAAAAGAACAACATCGCCATGACCCAAGAGTGCGGCAACATCACAGTAACAATTGGTGGCAACACCAACACAAAATTGGTCGCTACAGGTAACATCCTCATTGCCACGACCAAAGGTGGGAAAGACTTGGTTGTCTTCTCGTACCAAACCTACGAGGATACAGTGACGGTGTACTCTGTAAACCCCAAAAAACAACAGTTCACAGTACAACCAACTCCCGAATTAAAAAAATTGATGTTCGAGGATTGCAACTGCGAGAAGCAGTACCAACCTCGGGTACAACTTCAACACCTCGCCCGATATCTGCAGATTGCAGACTACGGACAATGGTTTGATGTACACATGCTGGGGGGTTATGAGTACTGGACGGTGCGGCTCTATGAAGAGGAAAAAAAAATTAAAGGATTTGTGAAACCGAGGAGTATGAAATGTTGCTCCACGAACTTTACAATCCAAAACTAAGGGGTATTTCCCAAAGCAGCGCATCGGCCACCGTTTTCGGTCGATGCGCTTCTCGTTATGAAAATATACCCACACAGATATTGATATAAAAAAATATATGGATATTATTAATCACTCTTTTTGAAACAAATTGTTTACATAATTGTACGATGCAACATCTCAATTATTACAACAAAGATCATCGCGAAATAATACGTCTTACAGGACGTCATGCCATCAAATTAGATACTAAAGCGGATATACAGGAATTACTTACCACTCATCATTTCTTAGAAACTGAACTGGAGGATATTATCTCTCGTCTCCATGGACACAAAAAATGAGAAAAGAAATTGGCAAGTATTCTAAGTCAGGTAGTAGATACTCTTATTTTACTCAAAAAGTACGAATGCTGAGCATCACTTGAACTACAAGAATACATACTTAATAGTATTCGTAATTACTTCAGACTTACACACTCTCCTCATTTATTTTTAAACTAATACTCTCATGCTCCACTGCCTTCGCTGCGGATCAACCGCATTTTCTTCCACAAATGGGAATAAACATCTGTGTCAATCATGTGACTTCACGTTCTACCTCAATGCATCATGAGCAGCAGCAGTCGTCCTCAGAGACCCTGCACACAACTACCTCTGGACGATCAGAAATCACGACCCCTACAAAGGATGTCTCGATACCGCAGGATGATTTATCGATCCAGGAGAGACTGCTGAACAAGCTGCAACCAGAGAATGCAAAGAGGAACTCGGTATCGATATCTGACCACTCACCTATCTATGATCGTTTTCAGGTCAGTATGAACGGTGCGAGATCACCAGGCCGATCATAAATCTCGTCTTCGAAGCTACGCTCACCAAAGAACAAATAGCTAACTTCACGCTCAATGATGAAATTACAGGTATAGAACGACATACGCTCGATTCGCTTCCTACAGCATTACTCGCACCAAGTATAGCAGCTATCGTCCCTGTGTTGCACAAGAGCAAGTAATGATACTTTATGGTATAGACCCTATGAAACAATATCCATGACAGTCAGCATCTCCCTCATGAGACAGTTGAAATACACAACCGACCACTAGTCACCTAGTCAATACCTTACAACCGACAACTCACGAACGATTTATTAAACAGGAATATCTCGATTACATACGTCTTTGATATCAAGGCAAGTATCTAAAAACAGTAGAACTAAGACCAGATACCTCGACCTATAATACCGTAAAACCAGGTGATATTATCAAATTCTCTAGTGGCTGATGAGCAACTTGCACCGTTCGCGTTACTGAGGTAAAAAAAACTGAAAAAAGTATAGAACAAACGCTAGCTGAACTAACCTACGATGAAATACTAGCTATCATGCCAGATTTGAAAACAAGATTTGCGCCAAAAAATATAGCATCTCTTAGAACTCATATACAACAACTAGCACAGACTATCTTGACCCACACCTACCACAAAAACGCACTACTTATTCACTTCGAAGTCGACAATCTAATCTAATAGTACTCGTTTTCCCTGCTCTTCACTCCTTGTTTCTTTATGCGTATCTGTTTAGCTCCTATGGACGGGATTACTGATCTCGCCTATCGCACCGTGTGCAAAGAACTTTTTGAACAATATGGCAATCCAGAAGATCAACTTATGCTCTGGACAGAGTTTATGAGCGCAGAAGGATACATCCATAATCCAAAATGAGTCGTAAAGCATCTACGGATGACTGACTATGAACCACAGCTTATTGCACAGATTTTTTGATGAACGACAGATCCCCTGCTTAGATGTGCTACTGACGTGATGAAAAAATACCCCTTTGCAGGCATAGAAATCAATATGGGCTGCCCCTCACCCAGTGTCATGAAATGTGATGCAGGAAGTGCGATGCTCAAAGATAAGAAAAAAACACTGAGTATTCTAAAGCAAATCGACCAAGAACTCGACGCACCACTAAGTCTGAAAACAAGAGCTGGTCTCACGTCAGCAGACAAAGAAGAACAGTTCGACTTTATTTGCGAAGCAAGCAAGTATGTACGAATGATTGCAGTCCACGCGAGGACCTACAGTCAATCACATGCTGGAGAAGTAGATCGAGATTTTTTGTACAAACTAAAAACCGCACTGCCGGACAAAGTCATCATCTGAAATGGTGGTATCAGATCATACACAGATGCACAAAACCAACTCCACACTCTTGATGGTATCATGATAGGACAATCGGCAATAGGAAATCCACGGATTCTTACGCCTCATTTTCCGACGATTGCAGAAAGATTTAGTACCATCTTCCGTCACCTTGACCTCATGATGAGTGCAGAACGGCTCTTTCAGCAAGCACTGTGAAAAATGGAAGATACGCTTCCTTTACCCACTTACGCACAACTCAACGAAGTAGCAGCTACCAAACCTCGAGATACCGACCCTGCAGATACCTCACTACGCACACCATTTGAATTTAGAAAATATCTGTTCAATTATATCAGCTGACTCGAAGGAAACAAGGCGATCAAACAGCAGATTCCTACACGAAAAGAGTATCGCTCACTCGTCACCTGATTACAATCATACGCTGAGACACTCACTACGTAAGTAATAGTTACATCAGCATCAGGTGAGGATTCCTTAATTATGTCATTCTGCTTGCACTCGGATTGTCGGGGAGCCGTAGGCGTGGCAATCTCCTGATAGACAATGTGTCGACTTATCGGTAAATGGTAGCAAAGTATCTAGCACTAAAAACACTATGGATGCTTCACTTCGTTCAGCATGACAGAAATATAATAGCTATCTGTATTTTTAAACTATCGTCATTGCGCTTACCCTCGGCTTGTCGGGGAGGAGCTTGCGACGTGGCAATCCATACTACTCATATTCAAACACTGTCACTGCTCCAGTTTGTTCCACTGGCAAGACAGCAGATAGATCAATCTCTGCAGGAGCCGATTCTTGCACTGCACGTTCTTGGGGTTTGCCTATCGTGACGACGACACGGCGTCCATCATCTTCATACCGAGAGCTTCTACTCTTGAACACATCATCATAGAGTTTTCTTTCTAGTTGCAAATTATCGAGCTGGACTATACTACGTTGAAAAACGAGTGCATCATATTTTCTGGTTTCTTGCTTGAGGAAATATCCTCTCGTCGATGCTTGATTTACTCGCAATGCATACAATCCTACAACCAAAAAACAAATAGCCGAGACCACGACAAGTTTCGTTACACTTACTGCTTTTTTTTGACGTTTATTTTTGTCGAGCAGATCAAAAAATTCTTTTGATACACTAGATAAACGAATAAGTTTTATCATTTCATTGCTGACTCAAAAATAGATATTTGAATATAGAGGAATACGAAGTAATTACAATCAAAAACCCTTACACCTTCTCCACTACTCTCATCTTTGCACTTCTTGCAGCTGGATTACGCTGTTTTTCTTGTCGCGTTGGTTGGATCACATGTTTGATAGACAGGCGAATAACTCACTCATCTTCTCGTTGTTTGAAACGCACCTTTGCCATCCTATCTTCTATACTATGATACGTGAGTACGATACATCTTCATCCTGATTTCAAGTAAGCAGGAAATTGGTCGAGAAACGAAGCAAATTCATCGAGTTCACCATTGACCACAATTCTAATTGCTTGGAAAAACACGGCAAGCACCTTGTCGCTCATACCGATTGTTTTTGCTCGAGCAGACAACGCAAACGTCGTCATAAACGTACGATCGGTTTTGAAAAACTGTTCTGTCGTATGTGCTATTCGTTTTGGTGAAAAATCAGTGAAATTGGTCAACATGGTATGGAATTGATTTGTGGTACAAGTAGCCAACCATGCATGAGCAGGTATTCATACAGCCGTATCGAAACGCATATCTAATGGACCATCTTTTTTGATCGAAAAACCACGTTCTCCATCCTTGAAATGTTCCATATTTACGCCTATATCCAGTAGTATTGCATCAAATAATTTTCCTTCACTCGCTTGCATAATTTTATTGAAATCAGCATAACTTCACTTCACGAAAACAATCTGAGAAGAAATATCTGTCAGACGCATACCTGCTTTCTGAAGCATAGCTAGATCTCTATCCACTCACACGATCTGTATACGGTCATTGCGCTTGCCCTCGGCTTGTCGGGGAGGAGTTTGCGACGTGGCAATCTCCAGTGCATTATATGTATTGAGTATTGCCATCGTATGTCCCCCATGTCACAGCGTTCCATCCATAATGAGTGTCGCATGTTCTGGTAATCGTTCAAGGACTTCTTTCAGTAACACTGGATCATGATATCAAGTTCGCGACATACACACAAAAAAATTAAAACTCAAGCAACTATAAAAAAAGCAACCGAAATAACAAACTATTCTCCCTCATGAGAGGTTTCATGTTTGGCAAAAAATGTCATGACGTGTTCTAGAAGATTGACGTGATTATTGGTCAGTGGTTTTCTCGCTCATTTCGATGGGTTCAACCACTTCATCCTCGGTGATTGCATGAAATATCGTATTACCAGATAGACATACATAACCAGTCTTCTCGAAAACAATCACGGCTTTTTTCTAATGAGACCAACTTTTTCTCGTTTTTTCTTTATCCTTTGGACAAAATGCTCGTACCCTATACCATCCGCCTCAACTGTTAGAAAGTAAAGTTCACGCATCATTCTATTATCGTCTTCTCAGAAATATTTATCTATTATACGTAACAAAGACAACAACTCAGTAAAGTCACCGTGTCTATGATACTCTAGAAACGGTCAAAGAGAAAAACTTGAGGAGAATGTGTTCGATCAATTAGCAAGATATTGTTTAATATCTGCAAATAGTGGATCGTAAAAGTTTTGTTGCTGGAACGATGAGGCGTACGTCGGAGACAGTACTCCTGGTGCAAACGTTCCTGAGTGAATATCTACAAACAGTAAACGTTCGAAGCGATTACTTATCTCTTGTAAAGTAGTAATAATCGCTTGTAACTCTATCGATGTTTCTTTTCCCATATACCATGGCCATGAACTACTTTTCTTTTGTCACGACACTCACAGCAACTGAAAAAACTTTGTAAACCCTCGTTTTTTTGTCTTAAAAAATTGAGAAAAAGCATCTATCTCCTGTGCAGTAAAGTCCTCTTGGAAGTTACGCAATGGATCTGCACCGTCAGAAAATCAGCGATTACTATGTACTGTTCACCAAGGATTTGGAAAAATGCTAAGAAATAAAGCAATGCCTTCATTCGCCAAAGCTTCGTGTAGTTGTCACTTCTGTTTCTGGAGAAGTGATAAAAGAATGTCAGTTCCTAGTGTTTCATTGCCATGAAACTCTGCATTGAGAAAAAGTGCGTCACGAGGAGTTGCCTCTTGTTTCTGTACAGAAAAATGAAGAAGAGGCAAACAACTATCAATCTCATCAGAAATAGGTATTTGTCACCTTTCCATATACTGTACTTCCATGCCACATGCTTGTAGCGATAACAAAGTATGTAACGTTTCTCTGAACTTCTTCATATAAAACGCAACTCAAGAATATTTTTTCTGTAAACTCATTTCTTTTTCGGAATGTACTTGTATTCACTGATTACACAAAAAATCGACAAGTGTTCTTTCCACTTGTGCGATATATTTTTCAACCACTACACTATTCAATTGCTGTCGGACGATGCGTTCACCAAGAATATGTTCCATATATACAAAAAGCAAAGATACTTCTTATATATATTTATAATTATAAGTCAATCACCTTAGCAACATCTGCTGAATACCCTCCTGAATCATCTGAGGATCAGCACTTCCTCCACTGCGTTTCATAATTTGCCCCGTCACGAAGCCGAGCGGTTTCATATTGCCTGCTTGTAGATCAGTAAGGAGTTCAGGTTTTTCAGCGAAAAGTTCATCAAGCCATACGGCAATCTGTTCTGGTCAGATAGCACGGATACCTAGTTTTTCCATAGCCGTATCGGGAGCTATTCAGGACTGCAACATTTCAGCTAGCACACTCTTTCCTGTCTGAGAAGTCAATTTTCCATCTGTTACCAGCTGAAAAAAATCAGCAAGATGATTACGTGAAAACGGAAGTGCATCGACCTCTTTTTGCTGTTCGTTACATCGTCTTGCTATCGGTCCGACCAATCGCGTTGCCACCATTTTTGCCTCATATCACTCCTGCACAAAAGATTCAAAATATGTTTGCATAGTAGTATTTACCAACAGACCATTTACGTATTCTTTGTTAAATCCATAGTCGCGTTTGTAACGATCGATTGTCTGTACCGGCAACTCACGAAGTTGTGTACGAATCTGATCTACCCAGTAAGGATCGAGATGTATCGTAGGTAAGTCGGGCTCAGGCATGAAACGATAATCCATAGCATCTTCTTTCGTTCTCATCACATAAGAGAGCTTGCTGGTATCATCTCGACCTCTCGTTTCCTGATCTATCACTCCTCACGCATCGAGTATCTGTTCTTGTCTGATCTGTTCATGATGAATCGCTTCTGCTATCGCACTCCACGAACTCATATTTTTCATTTCTACTCTCGTTCCTAGCCAGTCGTGACCTGCTGGTCTGAGCGATATATTTACATCACAACGCAACTGTCAGCTTTCCAACTCTGCATCTGAAATATGGTGCAATCTCGCGATCTTTTGTAACTCTTTCAAAAAAGCTACTACTTCGTCGCTGGTTGAAAAGTCTGGTTGCGTAACGATTTCCACCAGTGGTGTTCACGCACGATTCCGATCTACTAGGATACCCTCCTCAGTCTGATTAGTCTTTCCTGTATCAGTCTCGATATGTGCATCTCTGATCTTTACCGTTTTCAGCACCGTAAATTCCTTGTCTACCCAGAAACTTACTTGCCCATCGACACACGTCGGTTGTCGTTGCTGGGTTATCTGATAACCCATTGGCAGATCTGGATAGAAGTAAGATTTTCTATCAAATGATGATACATCACGCAAGGTACACTGCAAGGCAAGTCACAGAAGAAGTGCTTTTTCTAGTGGTTCAGGCTGTAAAACAGGAAGTGCTCCTGGCTGTCCTGTACAAATAGGACACACGTTACTATTCGCTTCCAGTTCATCAAATTCCTGTACATTTGCACATCCACAAAATAACCCTGTCGCAGAGTTCAGCTTCAGATGTATTTCAAGTCCTATAACGGTTTCGTAAGCCATGAGAAAAGATCACTAAACAGAGTCATTGTAGTGAACATAAGCAATTTTACAAATCTTTTGTTTTGATGCTACGTAAAAGAAAGTAATTGCGGTTCATCGTTTGCTGTAGATTCCAGACGTTTGTCTTCTTCTATATATCATAGAAGTAACCGATCATCTCCAGAAAGTAGATACTCAGCTATTTCATTAAGAAACGAGACAAACTCTTCACTACGTACCTTTACTCGACTCGTAGACATCTCTCTCGTCACCTCATGCGCACGTTCTCAAAAGGTAAAATGCACCCTCACTTTTCCTTGATCTATCTCTACACGCATATACTGCACCTTACTTTCGAGTCCCACATATCCGAAATCAAGCATAACTTTTTGTTCTTTATTCGTACTATTATCTCGTAGATAACACTGTCTAAGTAAGCTACTTATATTACAAAAATGATCCATCAGCGATGATTTCCATACCGCAAGATGTTCA
Organism: uncultured Candidatus Peribacteria bacterium; assembly: GCA_964387665.1. Taxonomy (GTDB): domain Bacteria; phylum Patescibacteriota; class Gracilibacteria; order Absconditabacterales; family Absconditicoccaceae; genus CAYLWY01. The sequence continues at coordinate 28,280 of CAYLWY010000003.1, read as the reverse complement.
GATTTGTTTACCAAAAAATTGTAAAGGTATAGCTCATCAAGCGAAACCGATCCCACTTTCTTCATTAAAAGTGCGTTAATAATACTCTCACGATCATCCAATGATGCCAGTTCTGGCTCAATAAACTCTTGCTGCGCACTCTCAGATAAAAGCCGATCTGGTTGTCTTTTTGATAAAGTCATGACCAAAAAACAAACTAATTGTCTGAATTATACTGAAACTACCAGCAACATACAACCCTACTTTCTGACGACCAACCACTCTTTGCACAATCTCGTTGCTTTTGCTCTATGGTGAGTGTCTTGAAAATGTCCCATATCCAAGGCAGCGACTACCTCCATTCACTCAGGCACGAAAAACGCATCAAAAGGCAGATGAGGATTTATCTGTACTTGATCAAGAAAAGAAAAATTGACCGTCCCATGTACCATTCCGATAAATTGTTTTGGTTCAGTCAATGTATCATCCATATACGACAAGACGCACTGATACCGAGCACGCGTATCTGGTTGATCTATAAACAACCTCTGCAGTCCTTGTATTCACAACGTTTCAAACATATACTTACTAAACACGCCAGGAAAGTTTGGATACGCAGAAAAGTAAATACCGCTATCATCGACAACCACTGGTCATCAGACCATATCAAACGCTTGTTGTGCTTTATTTCTCGAGACAAACAACATATCGTTTGATTGTGGCTCTATGAGATCGATATTTTCTTGCTTACACGAAATAACCTCTTCTAGCAAAGAGCTAATCTGACGATACTTCCCCGTATTTCAAGTTACGATAGTAAGCATGAGTATGCACAAACAAAATCATGAAAATATCAAAAACTAGATAAGCTCTATTCTCAATCCAGTCAATTGGGTAGCAAGTCTGATATTTACTGCGCCTTTTCCGATAGCCAGTGATTTCTGATCTTCAGGCACTTGGACAAATGCTTTACCATTTTTGATCTCAATACTCGTCGTCTTAGCTGGTTTCAAGACATCTTGGACGAGTCTGATCGGATCATCAGTATTTTCGATAATGTCGATCTTTTCACCGTTCAACAACGAAAGGACCGTGTTTATTCTATCACCATGATGTCCGACAAACACACCTACTGGATCAATTTTCTCGTCATCACAGGCGACAAGTATCTTGGTTCTCTTTCCGTTATATCTTACGATCTTATCAATTCTCACTACTCACTCATCATATTCTGGAACGATTCTTTTCAACAATGCTTCTACGAACTCGACTCCTCACTGCGTAATATCGAGATTAATACCACCGATACCTTTTGAAATTTGTTTCAAGTAAACGATGATTTCTTCACCAGTATGGTAAATTCTGTTTGGAATCTGTCCTTCAGGTGGCAAGACAACCGTCGTACCATCGATATCGAGCACCACACTTTCACCGATAGTTCTGAGCACCTTCGCTCTGAGGAGTTCCCCTTCTTTGTCTTGAAACTTTTCGAAAAATCTTTCTCTTTCGATATTTTTCAAGCTTTGCTTGATCGTCTGAGCCGCTGCTTGCACACCAATTCTCGTAAACTCCAATGGATCTGGGGTAATATCTAGGATAATTGTTTCACCAAGCTCTACATCCTTCTTGAGCTTTTTTGCTTCAGCAAGAAGCATTTGTCTTTCCTCCTCTTTTTCCTCTATTTCGTCTACGACAATATATTCTCTATAGATACCAATATTACCGTCTGCCGCGACACTGATCTGGATTTGTGCTTTTTTATCGTTTGGCATATAGTCTTTTTTGTAGGCAGTTCTGATTCAGAGTTTTACAATATCTAATACTTGATACGGATCGTATTTATACTCAGCAATAAGTGATTTGATAGCTTCCTGAATCATCAATCCATTGAGTTTCATGGGTGCATAAAAGATAAAAAGGTAGAAGAAACCCCCGCCGAGGGCGAGGGTAACCAAATAAAATATAGCGTGTATATACTCAGGAAAACGAAAAGTGCAAGAGAAAGTTTCTCGTTACTGTCCTTTATCTGATAACCATTGTATTGCTTCTAGCACATCCTGTGTCTCGTACAATCATGGAATCAGCACATATTGTCCCGTTTGTTTATCTACAACTATGTTTGCTGGCAGCGAAGTGAAATTAAATAATGCTCTGCCACGCTTCATTTCTTGTTGCAGAGCAAGTGCGTTTTTTGATGCTAGACAAGAAGCAAAATCGGTGATATTTAGTTTGATAGAAAGGTCTATGAGACTTTCCTCATTCAGTTCACCATGTGCTTGATAGATATTGAAATAGTAACTCAAAAAGACTTCATCACTCGCGAGTGACTCAGCACACAATGCTGCCTTGTGTTGTAATAGCGTACTATTTTGGTTGTCACGAGGATATCACTTTACTTGATAACTGAGCGTATCTGGAAAAGCGTTCATATATTCAAAAATAGCCCCTTTTTCGTATCATTCTATACAGTACGTAGATCAAAAATCACATCGTTGGAGCAAGACCAACGTCGCCGTATCGTTACCAAACGTTTTGCTTGTACTCGTGAGTGAAGTAAGATCAGCGAGACTAATTGTACCTGTTACGAAATCTGGATGAAGCTGTGCCTGCACTACCAAGCCTCACGTCCCTAGTAGTGGCTTTACCCCTTGTGTAGGGTGTTGCACTGGTTTATCGCCTTCAGGTAACGTTTTCCATCATACACGATCTGCAAGGAGTGATATCTTACTCCATAATGGTTGCAATGGATCTACCACGACTTGTCTATCAGGATGTTGACGGTATCGCGTAGTAAGTCAAGCAACGATCAGTGCTCCAAACAGTAAAGCGAGGAAAACTCTTACTTTATGCATCTAATTCAAACAAGTTAAAATAAACATTACGCAAAAGAAAATAGAGAAATCAAAATCTTTTACAGTATACATATTTTTTGCATCTATACAAAAACAAACAAATAAGTCAAGCAAAGTTATTGACATTATTTTTCAAAGATGTGTGTTATAAATATTTCTCTAGAATATCGAAAGCTCTGCCTCAATTATGATTATACAGAGACTAGTCTCGATTGCCACTGAGCAAGTACTCGTTATTGGCAGATTCCTCAAGCCACAATTGATGTCATGTTGAATGTAGTGAAACATCCATAGATGCTTCATTTCGTTCCCCGATACATCGAGAGCAAGCAGAATGAGTACTCTAGATCACGATGGCAGAATTGCTGAATATTTACCAAAAACAGCGAATCAAAAATATGACTTTTCTATTTTTCTAGACGTTCGTAATTGAGCAAAAAGTCAGCAACGCGCGTAAAGATTTTACCTGCAGTTTCTTCGGCCCATGGAGAGTTTCTCGGACGTTTTACTTGGATCGCTAATACGTAGGTCGGATTTTGTGTAGAAACTATACCCATGACTGATCCATTTGTCCGTCCTGCACCATTTTGATATCTTCATCTGAAAGCAATCTGTGCCGTTCAGGTCTTTGCTCACAGCGTGTATCATGGTTTATGAAGCTTGATTGATCCTCCATTCGAAAGAACACTCTCGAACGCCGTTCTCATCAGAGATGAGGTCTTATCTCTAAATACTTTTGCTACGGCTTTTGGAGGAATTTCTTGCCATTCACCATTTGCATGACGTATAGTTTCAACAATACTAGGCTGATACACAATTCATCCATTGATAAGTGCCGCATAGGCAACTGCCATCTGCAATGGCGTTGCTAACATACCCTGTCCATACGTATTATTGAAAAATTGAGAGAGGGGAACATTGTTGAAATCTGGCATTCTTCATGCCTCCTCTCCTGCAAGTTCTATTCACGTCAATTTACCAAAGCCAATTCTTTCAACGTAATTGTAAAAAAGATACTTCGAGAGCTTTTGGGCTAATCTAATCATTCCCACATTACAAGAAAATTCCAATGCATGCAAGAAGGTGTGCTCCCCAATACATTTACTAGAAACATTCGAAATAGTAAATTCACCTACTTGTACCTTTCCTGGGTCGACGTAGTAATCATACAGTCCTATCGTATCTGTATCAAGTGCTACTCACAGCGTTACTCATTTCATAATACTTCCTGGCTCATATGGCAGTGAAATGTTTTTGTTCACAAACGCTTGAGGACCGAGAAGATTTTCAAAGTAGTACTTCTTCACTCAGGGCATATTTCTCTCATCAAAGGTAGCCTGTACCAGTTTTTCTCCACTCATATACATCAGTGGGACATCCATATAGGTGGGGTTTTCTACGATCTGTTGTTGGTCAAATCAAACAGGACGCAGTCTATATGCCTCTCACACATCGTTTGGATTAAAATCTGGTGCATTGACCATGGCTTTTATTTTTCCTGTCCACGGATCCAAAACAGTCACTGCAACCGAATCAGCACGAAGCGCCTCCAAGTTCGACATTGCTATAAGCTCGATCTCTTTCTGAATGATAGGATCGATACTCAAGTAGACATCTTCTCCATCTTCTGGTTTCTGTATCTCGAAATTATTTGCTCCCACCTCACCGATCCACGGTGTCGCCAAACCAATCACCTTACCATCTTTTCACGCGAGAAGGTTTTGGTAGTACTCTTCTACCCCATATGTTCCTTCACCAGACGAATCTACATACCCTATCAAGTGAGCAGCGAAACGCTCATGCGGATAATATCTCTTCTGGTATGATTCTAGTCAAATACCATATAACAACGGAAACTGTTCAACAGCTTTCTGCGCTTGCTCTAACTGTGCAAATGTTTCAATCGAATCACGCTTTTGTTGCAAGAGTCTATCAGCTAATTTTGCATTGATACCATCAGTAATTTTCACATATCTGTTCTCTTGGGGACGAACCAATGTTCTGAGTACATCAAGGGTAATAGAAAACTTATATGCACTAAGCAGCTGAAAAAGGCGTTGTGCTTCTCTATCTTTTTCGATCACCGACGCAGGACGCACATACATAAACTGTCCGTCTACTACTGTATAAGGAAGCTGTGCTACCGCTTCAAGCAACAAAGGATCCTCAGAAAATCAGATATAGTTAACTTCCTTGATACCTGGTTGGATCATTTGATCTAGTCTTTGTTGTATCAATCCTACTGCGCGCTCTGTAGTAAACTCCTCTATGATAGTTGCAATCTGAAGTGAGTAGTCACCAGAAGCAACATAGTATAAATACTCACCAGAACTAACAAACTGTCCAAATTCATCTGGAATTAGATCTTGACGAGTGAATTTTTCTAAATTCTCCATACATTGTTGTTGGGTCACTATCTCTACGCCATAGTTCACACAAAAGTGTTCGTATAAGACTGGCGTGAGCTGATCAATCAACTTTTTCTTATCCTGAACAAACTTCGGATCGACAAACAGCGTAAAGTAATCGATATTTTCAGTAAGTTGAATAGCATTCTTTGACCTATCCATCACAAATATCTGTCCTCTTTTTGCTTTCAACTCAGAACGAGTATAGTGTTGGGTAAGAAGTTGTTCTTGTCGATATCATCCGTCCACCACCTGCATAAATACTAGCTTTCCCCAAATGATAATTGCTAACAACACAAAAAAACCAAACATTATAACATTATTTGGCGCACGACGCCACATATGAGACAACTTAAACCGGATATGCGTATATCACATACTACAACAAAGGCAAAATAAGAATCAAACAGCATAGCATTACCTCTTTTCTTTTTAATTTCAGATAAGTTTATTTGGAATATCTTCTTGGATAATTTCTGGTTTGGTATATTTGTAAATAATCGTTCCTCATTCATCTAGCAGCATAGCCCTCACACGATCGCCTTTCCACAATGCTGATGCATAGTCTGCTTCTGGACAGGGACACTGCGTACATGCATCTACCTCTACCAACGGATTATCTGGCACCTCAGGATCATCTGACTCATCCGCAGGTGCCTCTGGACAACCATCAGCATCGCTATCTCCGTTTGCACTCTCGGGAGTTGTAGGACATGCATCGGTAGCATCACCGATACCATCGCCATCAGTATCTGTATTATCTCATGCAGTCGTTCATGCTGTTGCTCATCACGCGGTTGTTGATCCAGGTGTTGTTGATCATGCTGTAGTTCATGTTCACGTCATTCATCATGTACCAGATCATGCAGTAACTCATCATGCAGTCGTTCATGCTGTTGCTCATCACGCGGTTGTTGATCCAGGTGTTGTTGATCAGTTTCCATCTCCTCCACACGCAGCACCTATCCCATTTCCATCACTATCTTCTTGATCAGGATTCTTAACAAAAGAACAGTTATCCAACACTGCTCATCACGCACATGCCTGGGTCGTTTCGTTAAGTAACGTTTGATTGATATTTCACGTATTTATAGCACATTCAGGAAGTTCTTTTGTGAGAAGATTCATAAGATTTCAAACTCCATCACCATCTATATCATCATCACACAGATCAGGTATGCCATCTTTATCTAGATCACATACCAGTTCGTTTCATCAATCCTGTAGGCAAATATTTCACTCGTTGACCAATACGGTCACTGCCGTATGGTACCGCTGCAAATCAGTTGCCTGACAAATAGCAAAAACTGGGTAGCTTCACGGCGAGCCAAAAGCAAATCACTGAGTCAGGTCTGCAGATGTTGGTGAAGTTATGGTGATACGTGTCTCATCATTAAATGTTCGCTTACAAGAAAGCATTTCTTGTGTGGAAAAATTATCGGTTTCTAAAGTAAACAAAAAACTCTCTCAAACCACCTTTTGTAACTCGTCTGCAATGAGATGTATACCTTTTCATACACTGTCACTACGCACCAACACCGTGACCACGTTTTCATGATCAGGTAACGTACGATCACGAAACTGTATGGTCTGTCTAACCAAGTAGACGCCTGGTATATTTCGTGTATGCGTCATAACAAAATCTCCTACCTGTGGAGTATGATTTACTCAAAAATCTCGACTTATCTGATAGACCTCTTCTTCAGTAAATCATCATAAAATCGTGGTAAAGGTTACTTCATTTCCTACCACAGGATCTAATGAACTTGCATGCAGTTGTGATCACAACTGTTCCTTGGTATCTATAGAAAACTGTGACAAAGCAACTCGTTCTCCGGCAGTATTATATGCCTGCAATTCTATTGCTTGTTTTCATTCTGTAGGAAGAGACAAAGAAATAGTTTCTTTCAAATCAATAGTTTCACTTACTCCAGGAGCACGGACAGTGATCTTCTGGATGTCCCCTATTCATATGTGTTGAATAGAAACTGGAGCTTGTCAGACAACCACTAGATCTTTCGATAACGCTTCTAATCAGGCTTGTAAGCGTACATCCTGCAAGACCTCTATAGGAATCATACTGACTAATTTACTGCCAGGAGTAAATGCAGTTGCCTTCACCATATGTATGCCGACCTCAGAAAATATATGAGGAGTTTCATAAGCGGATTGTATCGTACCATCACCAAAATCCCATTCCAATGGTCATGTTAGTCAGATATTTTCTTGAGTAAAACTTACCAACAACGGTGCAGTTCCTCTATATTGATTTGCATCAATCTGGAGTGCGAAAAAATTGCTGGTGAAATCAGCACTATCTGGATCGCATATATCACCCAGTAGATCATCATCTGTATTGTCTTGTTCACCGTTTTGGAGAAGTAAACAGTTATCCTCACTAAGCAATGCCAACCTAGGGACAATAGCACCATAAGCATCTACTGCACCGATTTCGTTGGCAATTCAATCTCCGTCTATGTCTTCGTCACATACATCTCATTTACCATCACCATCCAAATCATGCTGGGTATCATAGATATAAGGACATACATCTGTACGATTAGATATTCAGTCACTATCGTAATCGTCTCCTCATGAGCAAACAAGAATCTGCTTGGTCTGTTCGATAACAGCTTCAAGGAGTGCGCGAGAAACAAGATCATAAGGACCACCAAGAGACATAGTAGGATTTATGATTCACTCTTTGACAAGAACATTCACTTTTGGGGTCCGAGGAAGTGTAGCGGTAAACGATCCATATGCAGTAAAATCGCAACGAACAAGATCTAAACTACACCAGCGCAGCCGCAAATCAAACTCTTCTGGATGTTCTGCAAAACACGTTCCTTCTGGACAACGTCTTATTGCTTGAGCAACACGACTACGTTGGTTCATGGTAACCGCAGGAGCGTCTTTTGCCCAAAGTCAAACTTGTTTCCAATCAATCAAATAATTCTCCCATATGGTAGGTCACAAGAGGCGTACGAGCGACTCTATCATTTCTGTTGTCGTCAAAAAACTGCTTCCACAAAATTTTCCTGGGCAAAAGGGACTTGTCGTCCTAGGAAATCCATTCATAACTCATCTCTCTACTACTCACGCTACACAATAGTAATAGGTGTCGTTCTCCCAAAACGCTTGTTCAAACTCTATATCATCAAGTGCTTTTTGAGGATCATTTTTTTGTTTCTCCAATCGATTCTGATCGTACATCGTACGTGTTTCTTCTGTAGGAATAAGACAATCAATACACTGTACTTGCTGGAGCATATCAGAAAACTCATAACGACTCACTCGATCATTTCAGACGTTTGATTGTGCTGAAACATATGCAAAAACCATACACAAGGTCATAAGACTTCGTACAAATAAGCGTACCTTCTTGCGAAGATGAGAAAGCATAGACAATCGAGAAGGTAAAGGTGTTCTTAGAATATCTTTTTCCACACAAACTTCCTACAAAAGAACTTATTACGATAAGTACATACTTTTTCAACTCTTACTTCATGATCACCAATGTCCCTTGTCAAGAATCATCAACAAGAGCATCTATAGTATCTATATGCGTCACATAAATTGGCATGTGTTCGTCCTTAGCGAGTGCAATTGCACTAGGATCCATAACTTTGAGATTTTTGGCCAATACTTCATCATAGGTCACCGTTTCATATCTCTTGGCATCTGGAAGGTCAGGATGTTTGTCGTAAATGCCATCAATATTTGTCCCTTTGATAACTATGTCACAGCGTAGTTCAAGCGCTCTGAGTACTGCTGCAGAATCTGTAGAAAAAAATGGGTTTCCTGTTCATCATACACAAATCACAATTCTTCACTTTTCTAGATGTTTCAACGCTCTTTTGTGAATAAATTGTTCAGCAACTCTCGGCATCTCTAAAGAAGTCATCACTCTTGCAGACCCTCCTTGAGCTTCTATCACATTTGCCAGTGCCATACCATTTATCATCGTAGCTACCATACCCATATAGTCAGCTGTAGCCCTATCTAGTCCCATTTGCTCTCCAGTCACTCCCCTCCAGATATTTCCCGCTCAGATAACGATGATAATCTCTCCACCAGCACGATGAATATGCATAACCTTTTCGATCAACTGTGTTATGTATTCGACATCAAGACTTCACTGACTAGATCATTTCAGTGCTTCTCCAGACAGTTTTAATAGTATTCTTTTTCGTTTCATACTACAACCACAAAAAAAATAAAATTATATTAGCTATTTTTACACGCATACCATCATGGCTCTGGACAGAAGATGAGTTGCTTCATTTCTAGATGCAACAATACTTCCAATACCACCGACAACTCTCGCCCTAAACGTTTTACCAAAGTAGCGAGTCCTAGGGGTTCTTTCAAAAGAGTTAGTACTTCCTGCTCCTGTGACGTCAGTTCTCTATAATTATTTTGACTATTTTCCTGCTGCTGTAGCGACGCATGACCAAAAAACTGTTCCAAGAGCTGATAAAGGTCGGTACTTCCCTGTATCTTTTTATCACACAAATAGTCGTTACTCCCCGCACACGTAGGTTCGTAATATGATCAAGGAACGGTAACCACAGGTATACCAAATTGCAACGCAAAATCAACCGTGATCAAACTTCACGATCACTTCGCTGCTCCTGGCAAAAAAACTAGATCTGAAATACCAGCTATGATCCTGTTTCTCTGAGGAAACGTATACACCGCCGGTTGCTGATCTAGTTTTCGCTCTGACAAGATAAGTCCTCATGCTGCAACTACTTGTTCAAAGAGCTTCCATTCACGTCTTTTCGCATATCGACGAAATCATCATCACAAAATAACGATCGTAGGTATCCCAGAGACAATTGATTCGCGGTGCACGAGCATATCGACTCACTCAGCACCTCACGAGACAGTGGCTATATGATACCTTCCTAGTAATGAACAGACTTCTTTGGTGATCTGTGTGAGAAATACAGATGGTTTCCTAGGTCAGACAATAGCCAATAAAGATCTATCTAAAAGCGAAATATCACCTTTTCGATACACAACTGATGGCGGTGATGCAAAACGAGTGAATTTATGATGATATGCGTCATCTAGCAGATCAATACCTTGTATAGCATGTGCTTCGCACCATGCTTCTATTTCTAGAAACTCTCTAGGCATATCCGATCTCTCATCAGCCATTCTTAGTTCTTTGTTAGTGATCTTAGCATCAGATGACCGTCGTAATGCTTTTTTTGATATGATCATAATATATACTAAACGGAAATGAAAGAGCAATACACCTCCGACAACACACAAAAAATCGGAATATAGTAAAAGGATTTTGCATGTAGTAATATTGATTTTGGCAAAATCCTTTTTCTACGTAGTAAATTCAGTATTTCTAACATTCTCACTTTAAACTGAATTTACTATATGCTCATGGTATAAAGAAAACAATCGCGTCAGATCATCATACAAAAAAACTAAGACAGAACTATTTGTAATGCAATAAAAAGTTAAGAAAATATTGACATATATATTTTTTATCTATATAATTATTTATATTCGACAAAAATAAGTATAGAAAATCGATTATTAAATTGAATTTTATTTGTATCGATTTTCTACGTAGTAAATAGATTTTGCGCAATTCAATCATATAAATTCAAAATCTATTTACTATATTTATATAGATCTAAACAGATGCCACATCAGAAACTTCTCCTCATTATGATACGAGTAGGTCTTATCACTACCATCACCACATTGGGATGGAATTTTCCTTTACAAGAAGTAGCAGAACCATCTTGTAGATGAACAGTATGGGATGAACTCAGTGAAGACTGTAAAGTAGATATCGTCAAATGATCCCACAACAAAGATATCGGAACATTACTTTTTTCTGCACTCTGGTGAACCAGTTATGATACTCCGCAGACACCAAAAAGCTGATGACATCCTAGTTTGGATTTACCTACTTCAGAAGGAACTCCCGTATATGCTATCAACGACGGAGAGGTTATGAACGCAAGCGAACGTGCTGGATATGGCTTGAGTATAACGATCAAACACACTATAGAGTGAGAAACCATATTTTCAAACTATAGCCATCTAAACGAAATACTAGTAAAAAAATGAGATAAAGTCACCTGAAACAGTATGATTGGTAAAGTAGGATGTACATGATTTTCTATTAGTGGAGATCCGACTCGTTGCTGAAATCATCTTGATTTTCAGTTAACCACTGACAAAAGTCCTTCTCATCCGTATTGATATGGAGACTGTAAAGAGGGAGCATATTTTGATGCTGTACAAGAATGATTATGTGCTGAAAAACTTCGCGCATACACCATTCCTCCACTTCAATTTTTTGCAGATCATACCGACCTCGATATCAATTATCCACTTATTGCACCTCATGTACTGGTAAAAAATAAAGAACATAGTGTTGCTCCCGCTCAACCATGAACAAAAAAGTCCTCACTCCAAAATATTTTTTCACGTCTTAGAGCACAAAACAGCGCAATACTTGGCATAACAACTTCACCAACACCTTCTTCCCCATCGACAAACGAAGTGAAGACTGAGGAAAAAGAACTTGCTGCAACAGTAGATGCTAAACCAACTACTACTACACCAGCACCTCTTACTGATAAGCAAGCGAGTATCGATGTAGGAACTCTAGCATGGTCATGGAATGGAACTCTACAAGAAACCACTTCTTACAAGGTAATTACGCTCACGGTAACAATTACTGATAAATTGTGAAACGTATTTATGTGAACACTACCCCAACCATTCAAAGCAAAAATAGACAATACGGAAGTAGGATCATTTTTCCCAGATCAGTTTAGCATCGTCAATACAGACAAAAAACATCTGTTCTTCCAGACAAGAAAGCCATGAACAGCTACTATAACATTACGGTACGGAGAAACAAAGATCGGAGAAGAAAAAGTGGTCGTGAGGTAATCTCTTTAGATAAAAACATACCATTTTTTAGTTAGTAAGAAAAAAATGTCTTACGTGTATAATACAGTAAGTCATACGGAAAAAATGCATACCTTATTCCCAAATTGAGTTAGATATTTTGAAACGACAGTATGAGACTCATGATTAACTATATGAATAAACGAGTGATCTCATGAAAACAAATGATGATTCGAAATAACTTTAAATTATGATAAAAGTTTTTTTCCAGAAGAAATTACTAATAAATTAGATGCAAACATAGAACATTTCATGTCGTGTAAAATATGAGTCTTTTTTGATTGAACAAATATTATATTCTCTTCAATTCAATGACAAAGTTTCACTGATAAGCTAGCACAACTTTTTATTACACTTAACATAGATAATTCTACAGTTAAATCCAAAGAGGAACTTTCTCAATTAATTAAGGATTACTGAGAACAAAAAGATCAAATCATAAAAAAAATAGTAAAAATACTTTGAATGCCATCGCATGATTTTTTGTTTCTGTTAGGATCTTTAGTAGGAGTAGCACTGTGATGAAAACAAGTTAGATTTATCAAAAAACACCGCTCAAACTCAGTATATCTGAAACAAACATCTTCTTGGAATAAAAAGTTGTTAGATAAGTTTCCTTACTTGTCTGAAGAAGATGAATTTATTTACTGAGATGAAGATAAAATTATTGAATACATATCAACAATGCCAACCAAACAACAAGAACTCTTATTTCTGTTTTTCGACTCGCTAACAACATACAAAAACAAGTTTTGAAAAAAACCGATTGAAGATTTAAATAATTCCACTAAGTGAAAACTAATATGAACTATAAGAAGTAACAGAAGAAGACTATAAAAACTTTTTAGTGCTTAACTACTGCACCTCTACGGTAATTTTTTCTGGCACTATCACCTTTGGTACGATGACCGTCAGAATATTTTCTGGACTAAGTTGACTGTGTATTCTATCAAATGCTGCACTTACTGGTAATTTTATACGTCTCGAAAAACCTCATCGATAACACGATCATGACGTTTGCACCAAAGTCATCTTCAGTTCTGGCATTTTTCTTTCTCCTTGAATAATGAGTTCTCACCCTTCTATCCATAACTGAACAGACTCTTTCTGTACTCATCACAACGGCATGATCACGACAAACTCTTGAGGACTATCGTAGAGATCTACAGGAATATCTATGGTTTGCATAAGCGTATAAGTAGTAAATGCTAAAAACGTTTATTGGGTTTCATCTCGCCTTATTCATACTCCCTATTAGCTAAAACCGTCTCTCCAAACAAGTTACTCACTCTTTACTCAAATAACATCTAGTTGCAATCGAAAAAGACATCAGTAGTAATAACGAATTCTTACTTGTTTTTTTCACTTATCCTTTGTTTACGTATGTCTCAAGAACCAAAACTAGCACAACCGAAAGTAGCAGATAATATATTTGGTGATGATACCGGTTTTCTCTCAGGACTTGGTATTGATTTTGCACAGCCACAAAAGGCAGTTTCCCCGGTCAAAGAAGAAAAAAAACAGGAAGTGCCATCTGATACATGAGATTTTGATGAAGAAGACAATAAAGAACAGACAGAACGATCGAAAGAAGACAGAGAACCGACTATAAAAGAAGCAAGAGTGATTTCGAAATGAACGCCTACCTATCCGACTGAACGAAAAAAAGCAAAAACTAAAGATAAACCTGCTCCACAACAGGATGCAGTAGGACAGCTCATTCAGCAAAAAACAAAGGAACAACAGGATCTCGATCGTGTTGCTTTTGAGAAGAAAAAACCATTTACTGGATGATCTGGTCGTGGAGCACAAAACAAAAGAAGATGATGACAAAATGATCAGCAAAACAGCGGTGCTGCTATTACCATAGGACATACCCATCGCAAAAAACACTCACAACACAATATACCTGCTACCGAAAAAACAGAAAAATGATACAAAGTATCAGATAGTTTGAAGAAGAAAGAAACAATCACTATCGGTGACTCTATTACGGTCAAAGAATTTTCAGAAAAAATGTGAGTTCCGTTACCAGAAGTGATGAAAGTACTTCTTTCAAACAAGATTCTCGTCTGAGCACAAACCAACATAGACTTCGATACTGCAATGCTCATCGCTACTGAATTCGAAGTTATGGTCGAAAAAGAACTTACAGAAATGAACGTCGAAGACCTCCTTAGCGGTGATCTTCAAGCAATTCTTGATAGCGACAAGTGAGCCGAAAATCTTATTCCAAGACCACCTATCGTCACGATCATGGGGCATGTCGATCATGGAAAGACAAGACTGCTCGATTATCTCAGGCAAAGTAATATCGTAGCTGGAGAAGCATGAGGTATCACGCAGTCTATCTGAGCATCACAAGTTACTCATAACGACCAAAAAATAACCTTCATCGATACTCCTGGCCATGAGTTGTTTACCTCACTCAGAGCTAGATGATCGAGAATTACTGATATTGTGATCATCGTCGTCGCACTCGATGATGGTGTAAAACAGCAAACTATCGAAGCTATCAATCACGCGAAAGATGCTGGTGTGCCTATAATTGTTGCTCTCACCAAACTAGATCTCGGTATCTGAAGAATAGATGAGATTAAGGGACAACTCGCTGCACAATGACTTCATGCAGAAGATCGATGAGGAGATATTATGACTATCCCTTGCTCTGCCATGACTGGACAGTGAGTAGACGACCTTCTCGATGCGATACTTCTTCAGTACGAAATGCTCGAACGTAAATACAACCCTCAGAGAGGTGCGGTCGGTGTTGTCGTCGAAGCGCAGAAAGATAGTAAGCAGGGAGTTACCACATCGCTGCTTATCATGACCGGAACACTGCGTATTGGTGATATTATCGTTATTCACAATACTTTCTGAAAAGTCAGAAGAATGACAGATCGATCAGGTAAAGATGTCAAAGAAGCGACATGAGGAGATCCGATTATGATTTTGGGTATGTCAGACACACCAGAACCATGAAGAATCGCTGAAGTCGTAGCTACTGAAAAAGATGCTGCAAAGAAGATAGCACTCATCTCTGCTCACGAGCAACTCAATGCAAAAGATACGGTTATCCATAGTCTTCTAGAAAAGATAGGGAAGGGAGATAAAGTACAAGTAAAACTTATCCTAAAAGCAGATAGTTTCTGAAGTCTCGAAGCAGTGAAATATGCGACCTCGAAGGTCACCTGACCAGACAACGTAGAAATATCAATCGTCCATGCAGATATCTGAGCAATTACTGATTCAGATATTCTCTTTGCACAAGCAGCAAAAGGTATTCTCGTAGGATACAATGTCGACGCTTCAGGAACACTCAGAAAAAAAGCAGAACAGTTAAAAGTACCCGTCAAATCGTTTGATATCATCTACCAGTATATTGATTACCTTGATCTTCTCACGCAAGGTATGATAGAAAAAGAAAGAGTAGAAGTAAGCATAGGGAAACTTGAAGTACTCGGTGTGTTTTATAAAAAAGGAAAAGAGATTATTTTTTGAGGAAAAGTACTTGAAGGTAAAATTAAAAATAACTCCTATTTCAAAGTAATAAATAGAACTGACGATGCGGATGCAGAAGGTGAATGAGGAAAAGAAATCAAGGGAACAGTAACCTCACTCCAGAGAGATAAAGACAACGTCAGCGAAGTAGCACAATGATACGAGTGTGGTATGAAAGCAAAAATAAACAAGAAACTAGAGGTAGGAGATATTCTCGAATATTTTGTCTGGGAAGAACATTAGTCGATGAAACTTATTGTCGGACTTTGAAATCCATGACCTAGCTATGCAAAAAACAGACACAATGCAGGGCGAATCGCCTTGGATATGCTTTTGGATGACAAAGAAGTAACTCCTTTTTTGTTACAAAAGAAGTTTGATGCTGAAATAGCTCAGTGAATACGATGAAAACGGCAATGTCTGTTTGTAAAACCCACAACCTTCATGAACAAGTCATGAACTGCAGTACAAAAAGTCATGCACTTTTACAAAATTTCTCCGGAAAATCTCCTGGTCCTGCATGATGATCTCGACCTCCCTGAAGCAACGATAAGATTGAAATTTAACTGAGGGCATGGAGGTCAAAATGGCGTCAGAGATATTATCGACAAAATAGCTACTCCTCGCTTCCGGAGAGTAAAAATTGGTATAGGTAGACCTGAACATACTACCCAAACACCTACTGATCGAGTATTGGGTAATTATACACCAGAACAGCTCCAGGAATTAGGAGCACAAAAGAAAGAAATACACACGAGAATTGATGATTTTTTGAAAAACACCTGAGGAAATACATAGAAAAACACCAAAAAACTATCATGTCAATTCTTTTTAAAACATATCATTCTCTGACTTGCAGTCGATACAGAAATATATATCATAGGGTATTCTTCTCTGATCAGCTTTCTTTTTCTTCACCCTTGATTTTCCCTCAAGAAAAAGCATCTGTTCTCCTTATGTGCATTATCAAACATTTTACAAAAAAACTAGAACACCTCATGAACTTATATACTCAGATACAACAAGCATACATGCATGCTTTCAAGGCAAAAGACACTCTTCGTAAAGATATTTTATGATATATGTTTGCTCAGTTAAAAAATAAAGCAATCGATACCCAAAAAGAACTTACTGACGAAGAAGTTATTCAAGCAATCAAAAAAGAAATCAAAACTAGACAAGAGTCTATCACCTATGCGATCAGTGCGGGTAAGACACAGAATGTCCTACTTGATGAACAAAAAACTACCGTATTGGAGGAATTTATTCCCAAACAGTTTACTGCAGATGAACTTATGGTACTCATCAAGCAAACCATACAAGAACTTTGATTAACTGATCTACAAAAACAAAGAGGACAACTCATCTGAGCGTTGATGAAATCATACAGTACGCAGATAGATGGGAAGCTACTCAATGAATGTATTACCTCTTTATTATAGAACCATGAAAAAAGTTTTTTTGTGCATTGTTCTTGGAATTGCTCTAATAGGGTTATGATCGCTTGGATGAGTTATTTTTGCACAGTGAGGTGTAGAGCCGCTCCCTACACTCCCTATAAAACCCGTTGAAAGTCAACAAGCCAAAGATCCACCTGAACTACCCAACCCCTACGACAGTAAAAATTGACAGACAGCATGATGAGAGAAATGCGACCCAGATAAAGATATTATGCTCAATATCAGCATACCCTTCATCGGCAGATGTATCAAGAAAGACCCCAACGCAAAACAAACCAGTGATGATCAAGGCAATAGCACTGTAGGAAATGTCTTCCCAAAATTGATGTGAGGTATGATTAGACTCGTGATGACTGCTATATATATTATTTGATTCTTGTGAATACTGGTGGGATGATTTATGATTGCAGCTTCTGGTGCAGATCCTAGTCTGAAAGAAAAATGAAAGAGTCTTATTATTATGATTATTTGATGATTGATTTTGTTGTGAGCTTCGTGAGTCATTCTCAATCTCATCAATCCTAACTTCTTCTGAGTAGACAGCTAAACTTATTTCTTATTTCTTATTTCTTACTTTATGTATACGACTACACCTCACGGCTATCTTATCGATCATAGATTCCTCCTGACTGACATACCACAAGATGGGTATATCAACCTTGCTCTAACCAAATGACCAGCAATGAGATATGATACTACAACAGCTAAACTTGTTGATTTTCCTGGAGAATACGATATCGACGAACAAAGCATTGTTTGTTTCGATGCTTGATGATATCTCCACTACCAGCTCATTACAGAAAAAGGTGTGATTATCCTTATGCAAGATGTTGCTCTTCTCGAAAAAGAAACACTTGCTGATGTAGATGTATGGCTATGTACCAACCAAAAAGCAAAAGATGCAATCGAGCGCGATGAACTTGAAGGACAAATTGTGGTGATGGAGTGATTTCAGATAGCGTAGTATGTATCTTAAAGAATAATCTTTACTACACCATCTCCATCAGCCAAATCAATTATCTCCCACGTCAACTGTTCTTCAGTGAGGTAACGCCAAAATGCGTCCATCTTGTCGGCATAGGAGCGAACGTCATCGATAATAATGCACGTTCCTAAGTGACAAAATGGACGTATTAACTGGAGATAGTCTGCATACTGTGCTTTCATTCCATCAATAAATACAAAATCTACTTGTTTTTGTAATGTTAGAGAAAGGTCCGTCTTCGTGATGTCCGCATGAAACAGATGGACATTTCGACAACGACGATGATTTCTTCGTCGACGTGCCATCTGATAGGTAGGATATGATATCTCATAGGCAATAACTTGTCACTGTCGCTGAGCACACAGTTCACCAAAACGACACGTAGTGCTTCCTACTGCAGCTCACAACTCTACTATAAAGCGTGGTGTGTAAATCCTGATTTGGCTTTCGAGAAATTGCCACGTTGCTTCAGAAGCGACAGGTATGTGATGGGTACGTGCCCATGAGGCATATGCTCCAGGAGTCATAACAAAAAAAAGTAAGCAAAAAGTCGCTATATGCTCTGTATCATACTCAAAGCGTCATCTATTGAAATATGAATATATAGTAAATTCAGTTTAAAATCAGACTATTCCAATACTGAGTTTACTACGTAGGAAAAGGATTTTAAAAAAATAATTCTCCTAAATGTAAAATCCTTTTACTATATCTCAAAAAAACCTTCTTAAGCTTTTTGTAATACACTCGGTCTGATAGTAATCCTCTTCAGTCCAGTATACGAACCATCTTTTCTTTATATATTTTTCCTTATTACATGACAGAACAAGTACAATGAACCGTAAAATTTACCAAACCAAACAACACGGATAAAACAGGTAAAAAGAAGTTCTTTTCACGCAATCGTAAAAACGATGCCCCAAAACTTACCACAAGTAAGAACGACGAAGCAACTACAACCAACTTTGTTATCAAACCAAACGAGAAGCCAGTAAGAATTGGTTCTCTTATGGGACTCGAGCAAGTAGGACAATGTATGTTTATCGAATATGGCGATGATATCATCCTCGTCGACGCAGGTATGGAGTTTGCTTCTGACCAAGAAGCACTTGGTGCAGACTACATCGTACCTGATATCAGATACGTCAAAAACAATATCCACAAACTCAAAGGTATCATCATCTCTCATGGTCACTTGGATCACATCTGATGACTCAGAGATATTTTGCCAGAGTTGGATTTTCCGATGATCTATACGACACCGCTTTCGTTAGGGATTATCAAGAAATTGTTTGATAACAAAGCAGACGTGGCAAAGATAAAAGCAAAAATAGTCGATCCAGATACAGACATTATCAAACTGGGTTGTTTTACTATCGAGTTTATTAGAGTAAACCACAATATCCCCGAGACTATGGCACAAGCCATCTATACGCCAAAGGGCGTGATTTTTAACTCTTCGGATTTCAAATTCGACCACACGCCTGCAATAGATAGACCAGCTGATCTCGCCAAGATTGCAAGAATCGGTACTGAATGAGTAAAACTCTATATAGGAGATAGTTTGTGATGTCAGAAGCAAGGACGAGCAATTTCCGAACAAGAAGTCGGTAAAGCACTTGAACGTATCGTCAAAGAAACAGATACGAGAATCATCGTTGCTACGTTTGCATCAAACGTATGACGCGTGATCCAGCTTATCAATTCAGCGATTAGACATAATAGAGTCGTTTTCCTCTCTGGAAGATCGATGATAAACAACGTAGAAATATGTGAACAACTCGGTTATATCAACGTTCCTAAGTGAACGATTCGTAAAATAAATAACGATATCGAAAATATGCCTGACGAAAGAGTGCTCATCTTATGTACCTGAGCACAGGGTGAAGAGTTTTCAGCGCTCGCGAGAATGTCTAGAGGTGAACATGCCCAAGTAACGTTGAAAAAAGGTGATACCGTCTTGATGTCATCATCAACGATTCCAGGAAATGAACTGCAAGCATCTGCGATGATGAACTCACTCGTGAGTAAGTGAATAAACCTCATCACAAACGATGCTATGGATATCCACGCATCGGGACATGGAAATGCAGAAGACCATAAGCTCATGCTCACACTGGTCAAGCCAGAGTACTTTCTTCCTTTCTACATCGAAGCGATGCTTAGATACGAACACAGAAAACTCGGTCTGGCTCAATGAATCCCTGACGAACAGATCTTGATGCCAAACGAAAATGGGTGTATCATAGAAATGTTCGATAACTGATGTCGTATCGCAGAAGAAAAACTCGATCTCGATACTGTTCTCATCGACGGAAAAGGAAAAGGGCATCTAAGTGGTGAGTATGTCATCAAAGCACGTAAGATCATGGCACATGATGGATGTGTTACTCTCCTCTTCAAAATCGATATGTCCACCAACAACCTCATCGGTAATGTGCAAATCGAGTCGAGAGGGTTTGTTTACTCTTCTGAAGTAAGACAAGTACATACCGATGTGGTAGAATTCGCGAGAAACAAGTACGCAGAACTTGCAAAAAAGAAATATGAAACCAAGGAAATTATGAGATTTATCAAAGACGATCTTGCAGAGTTTATGATGAAGAAAGTAGGAAGAGAACCAATGGTTATCCCTATGTATGTATACATCGGCAAAGATGGTGCGATGAGCAAAGAAACTGTTCTTCCCGAGGATCAAGATATACAAACTACATAAACGTCATGTCACTGATTTGTGTATAGAGAAAGTTAAGGAAACTCTGAAAAACTCTCGTTTGGAATTTAAATCGTTGTTATTTTCGACCTTATGTATGGATTGAAATGTACGAGTTTCCTCGAGGAACCTCTGCGTGAAGTCACTTTCGATACGTTAGGTTCTAATGTATAGAAAAGTTTTTTGCAAAAACTTTTACGAAAATGTTTATAAAACATTTTTACTACATCATAAATCTGAACATTTAGGCATTATTCAGAGGTTCCTTAAAAAAAACAGCCCACTCTCCTTCATGAGACACCAGTAGTATATACCAACGAGCAGTTCTTCGTTCGAAGTTTTTAACCATAGCATGAATATATGAAACAACATAACTTCAGTAGATTCATAGCACCTCTAGCGAAAAATAAGCGATTTTTTTTTGTGAATGCTATAAACTCTTTTTTGCAGTGAATACATGGACCTATCGTTGTCTATTTTTTCAGCCAAATCACGAATAGTATTCAACTCAGTGAGCGGGAAAAAGCAAAATTTTTCTTATATCTGTACATCTTGTTTACGCTCGTACGCTACACTGCAAGTCGACTACTCAAGCCATGGAGACGAAATGCTAATTTCGTTATTTACCAAACTATCCAAAAAGAATACCTGCCTCAGTACATCACTATGGAAAACAGCTACACAGAAAAAGTAGGCACCGGTAAGTTCGTTTCTATCGTAAATAGATGAATGGAAATTTGGTCATTGGCACTTGCAGATACCTGGTTTCGTGGTATAGCACGGTCTATGAGTATTATATTCTCGCTCATTACTCTTGCTTCTACCAATCTTTGGTTTGGTATTGTTGGTTTAGTGAGTATCATCTTGGTAACTAGCTTCGTCTTGCGATTTGATAAATTTGCATTATTTCGGAGAAATCTCAGAAGAGATCGAGAAAACAAACATACAGAACGTATGATAAAGATCATTAGTTCAAAATTTGAAGTCATGCAAGCAGGTTCGATCGAGCAAGAAGTGCAAGCACTTGACAATGACATAGAACAAGCAAAAAAAATGAACGTCAAAACATCTGACTATGTCGTAGGGATGTTTTATGTGCCGCGCTTTTTTATAGAAGCATGAAGAGTTGCCTTAGTTGTTTTTATCGGATCATGAGTTATCAGTGGACAGTACACATACTGAGACTTCGTAGCAGTTTTGGGTATATTTTATGTTTTGGATCCTATCATCATGGATGGGGTGGAGTTTTTTAAAGATACCACCAAAAAACTTTCGAATGTTTATAAACTTTTCGAGCTTTTTGATGATGCACCGCCTGCTGCTTCATACACTACATGATCACCGTTCACGCATATTCGTGGTGCTCTCTCTCTACAAGATGTTTCGTTTTCATATGACACATGAACCCCTCTCTTCAATCGTTTTTCACTTGATCTACACCCACTGAAAAAAACTGCTCTCGTAGGAAATAGTGGATCTTGAAAAACTACCCTAGTGAAGCTCATCGCCTGATACCTTAAACCAACCTGAGGAGAGATCTACGTCGATGACCAAGCACTTAGTTCTCTTTCTTTACAAAGTTACTACTTGCATATCGGTTATCTAACACAGGATCCATTAGTGTTTGACGGCACGATACGCGAAAATCTCCTCTATGCAATTACTACACCACCCAGTGAAGAGCATATAGGCGAAGTGCTACGTGCAGCAAAGGGAGAGTTTATTTATCAACTCCCTCATGGGATAGATACAGAAATTGGCGAGCGTGGTATCAGACTCTCAGGTGGGCAACGTCAACGTCTTGCTATTGCAAAAATCATGCTCAAGAATCCCGAAATAATCATCCTTGATGAACCGACTTCTGCCCTAGACAGTTTTGCCGAACAAGAAGTCACCGAAGCGATGAATAACCTATTTCTCAATCGTACGGTCATCATCATTGCTCACAGATTACAAACGGTGAAAAATGCAGATGACATCATTGTCTTATGATCGGTCGACTGAACAACGCAGATTCTCGAAAGAGGCAAACATGAACAACTGCTCGCACGTGAAGGCGAATACTACAAGATGGTCGAACTCCAGAGTGGGTTTTAGTATATATGTAAAAGCGACCATAGGAAATCCAGTCGCTTTACGTCACCAATATAATAATAATGTATACCAGGCAAGCAAAAAACGCAAAAACTGGTATAATTAATCGTACTTGATCAATTTTTTCCTTTCTTATTTGGTTGATAACCAAAACATAGGAGACTATATTGACCAACCAAAACAAGATATGGAATAAACCGAACTGTTCTGGATTTTGTAGAATAGCACCTATATACAAATAGGCGGCTATGCAGTAGGAAGCATTACTGCCCCACATAGCAATAGCTCGTTTTGTAATAAGGTGCCTCGAAACTAAGAGTGCCAAACCAGAAATCGAGATCATAATTACATACAACCATTTGAACTCTCCCTTATTGAACCAAAGAAGAACACAAAGTATAGAATATGTAATGGTTTTCACGATCCATATCACCCTTGTGGTCCTATCTTTACTGAGAAGATTTTCAGTAAGGTTGATACCAGACAACAAGGTAAAGGTCGCGAAGCCCCAAAATGATCCTTTCCCTCCAGTAGCACTCAAAAGGAGAATAAACGCAAGGATGTTCAATCCAAGCTGTTGCTTATCCTCCTTTTTTAGATGAGGTACTTTCATTTTCTATTATTTTATTTCTCTTTATTAAAATAAAGATTTTATTATATAAGTCAATATATTGTCGTCACAAATATATACAGATGTCGTATAATCTATGATATTTACAAAAACTATCACATGGTCTCCTGACTACAAAGAAATATACGATTACTGCAACTACTAAAACTGCTCCGCAGCGCACTCTTTATCATGCCTATCATCGTACTCTTTTTCGAAAGTCGTGGACTCAGCATGACTGAAGTTTTTCTTCTCCAAAGTATTTTTGCTGGTGGTGTTGTTCTCCTCGAGGTACCGACTGGCTATCTCGGTGATATCCTCACGAGAAAACAATGACTCGTCGTTTGAGCTGTTTGTGTCCTTTTGTGATGGATTGCCTACCGATACGCTCCTGGTTTTTGGTTACTTGCGTGAGCTGAAATAATACTTGCACTGTGATTTAGTTTCATCTCTGGTACCGATGTAGCACTACTCTACGACTCACTACTCGCACTAGAACAAGAAGATAAAAGCAAAAAAATCCAAGGACAGATGTACGCGACGTGAAATCTAGGCGAGTGAATAGCAGCATTTCTCTGAGGACGAATAGCAACCTACAATCTAGATCGACCTCTTCTCCTACAAATCATTCTATCTGTCATCGCCATTGGTATCACCTTATTGCTCGTAGAACCACCGAGAGAAAAGTATCAGATAACAGAAACCTGACCAAAACAGCTTCTGTGACTCGTGAGGTATGCGTTGTTTACGCACAGTAAGATAAGTGCGCTCATCATCGCTTCAGCAACTATCTCACTGAGTACTATGTTTCGAGTATGGATCGCACAACCTTACCGGACGGAAGTAGATATTCCTCTGGGGCGATTTGGTATCTTGCGAGGAGTAGGCAACCTCAGTGTAGGATTATTTTCACTTCTCGCACATCGTCTCGACAGACATATTGCAGAAGAAAACATACTCGTTATTCTTATACCGATAAGTATACTCGGCTATCTCCTCTTGTGAAGTGTTATGGTTTGATGGATCGTACCGTGTATGTTTTTGTTTTATGCAGTAAGAGGGACAAACCAGGTCGTCACGCAAGACATGCTCAATAAACTGATCAGTTCAAAAGAAAGAGCTACTATCCTTTCGGTAAATAGCTTGACGTTTAGAGCATTGTTTATGGTGTTCTGACCGTTGGTTGGATGGGCGATAGACCGTTTTGGTATCAGCGATGGATTCCTTTGTATAGCAGGATTGCTTCTCTTGTTGCGAAGTGTGTCAGTGTACTTTTTGCGTAGGAGTGATATTTTAGAGCATACGTAACGCCTCATTTCTTTACGCATCTTTTTCATAGACACCAACGCTTGATTTATAATATCTCATGTAAATAGGTGAATATTTATCCGATAAAGCGTTTCTTA
>CAYLWY010000003.1:0-3218 GCA_964387665.1 uncultured Candidatus Peribacteria bacterium | reverse complement strand
GATTTATAATATCTCATGTAAATAGGTGAATATTTATCCGATAAAGCGTTTCTTAAAGGTATAGGACGAGGAGTTGCGGCGTTTCAAAAACTTGATACAGGGTCAAGAATATATCGTTCTTTACTATCATAACAGTAGTATGCTATGTTTCTATGTCCATATTTTCTTCCATTATTAGTCGCAGTTGATTCGTATCAAATATCTACTACCGTACATCACTCTTGTAAATGTTTACTCAATAACCCATACATTCCATTAGCTCATAGATCAGTCAGTGTTTCTCATTCTGCGATATTATGTTGGTACGCATGTATTGTTTGATTAGGCATAGTTGTAGCATTATCAGTAAATGCATCTTTTGCATTTCACGCAGGAAGGATTACTCAAAAGTTTCTTGCTGCAGATTCCTGTGCTGCCTTACTGCAAAATGTCATAGTACCTCTCTTATAGTTAGCCTTATCACGAGCTCTTATAGATGTATTTTTTTTAGTACCTCCAGAAAAGTTATCACTTCCAAGTGTAATTGAACTCTTTATTTGTTCTGGATTAAGAAAGTTCTTAGTTACTATCGTAAATACTTGATCACTTAGTTTTCTTGTCAGCAACTCCTGATTAATCACACTATTTCCTGCTCCAGCAGTATCTATAACTCACTTCAAATGTATGGTTAAGTTTTTGTTGAATGGTCTATTTCCAAACTGATTATCAAATTCGTAATGTAATACGTATCACTGATCATCTAGGTCGACATACGCTCTCATTCACTTTTCATTTGTTTGTAACTTAACTTGTCAATTCTCAAAAAGACTCATATATTCTTGTATAGCTTGTTGGTAACTCTCTGGCATAGTAGAAAAAGATGGAAAAAGATCCTCTATTGCATATCCTTTTTTTGTATTGAGAATATCTGTATCCACTTTTTCTTGTACCTTTTCTAAAGACGGATCCATATTTTTAATAGTACATCCATTTAAAATACGTGGTCTTTGATTAGATGTGGTTATATACTTATCATTAACCAACTTTGCAATAATCGGTTTTTTGTTAGGATTTGTATAATTAATCTGAATAGTAGCAGGTTTTGGCTGTCCAAATAATGTATCTATGGTCACTTCGCGAGCATTAAATGCATTTCAATAAAGGTTTATGCTTTGTTCAGGTAAAAGTATAACATCTCTGGTTTTTGTATTCCTAGTTTCGCTATTTTTTCTTTGTGCATAAAATCTATTCAAATAGGAATTTTTTCCTTGAGGATCGTACTTTACTCTCTTATCAATCCTAGAAAAAGATTCAAAATACATTTCCTCAAAAGAAAACAATCACCAATCACCATCTATATCAGGTGTCGTAGCAAACTCCTTAAATTGTTCTGCAGGAATATCGTTTGTTTTTCATGCTCATATTTCTCCGTACAAATCTTTCATGTAAATTCATAATCATAGACCTGGATTATTTTCAATTCATATTTCAAATTTCATAACCTCTTCTCCCTGTGAATGAATCGTTAGTATTTGATTTACACTATCCCATTCCATCTCCATTTGGTAAGTGCAGTATTCAGCAAAGTATGAAGGCAAGGTTTTAAGCTCTTCTTTCATTTCTTCGTTCAATTTTTTCATTTTTTTATTCAGTCAAGTTACCACTTCTTGTAAATAAAGTGCCTCTGGACTGCTTCTATTTTCTATACCCAAATCTTGTAGAATAGTTTGTAGGTCTAATTCTTCTGGTTCAGACAACACTTCTACAACTGCTTGAGCATCCTCAGCAACATCGCTAGGTATTGATTTTTCTCAAGATTCCTGCTCTTTTGGATCTTCTAGTCAAGCCATGCTCTCCAGATAAATAAAATTATTCAGTAATATCTGCCAAAATTTCTTCAGCTTCTCTAGCATCAATAGATCATTGTATTTTTCTTATCTCGTTTATTTCTTGGCTTTGTATAAAACTTTTCTCCCAGCGATTTTTACGAATCTCATCAAGTTTGTACCGCATTTTTAGCACTTTACCTTCTTTACACATTGGTGATTGCAAGTAAGCAACTATACGTGCACAGGAGCTGTTTTGTTTTCTATACGGCAAAAAATGATCAAGCAATGCTTGATGTTTTTGTTCATAAGAAAGTACTCACTGTTGTCGCATAAAGAAGCTATCAGAGATAAATTTCTCTGTACCAAGTATAAAAAAATTTGCTCCGAAAAGCAAATTTCGGCTATATAGACAACAAAATAGACTAGATTAAATTTTTGTGTTCTTCCGCTCTTACGATAAATACCGCCAGACATCCTACCATAGCAATATATCCTATAATGCCACCTCACGGCAATATACCACTCCAGAAAAGTGTCTTCAAAAGAATATAAATAGGGAGATACGACAACGACAACCACGTAAATAACTGATAGTATCACACACGTACCCAAATTTTACTGATCCATCGACTTACTAGCGTAACCAATAACATACCTGCCGAGAGCCAAAGGGTGATACTCAGTGCAAGCAAAGGGAGAAAAAGCAATGCTCATCATCACAGGATATAGAACATCATACGACGAATCTCGCTACTATGAGTCTGTATCCATGTAGATCACTCTGTGGTCAATATGTCGACAAGCTGTTTATCAATGACTACTGGTGTCAACTCTTCAGATTCATGGCCAATAAGTGGCACTACTCTCATATCCGTAGGAGTGCCTGCAACGAGATATTGTTCAGTAATCAGAAACAAAGTTTCATAGGCAACAAAATCGTCAACAGCTGCTGTCGTATCAATCACCAATATATTACTTGGTCATTCCTCCTGTTGCATCGTTCCATCAGTCATAAAGTGCTTATCTATGGCACCGAGAACTTCCTCATTTGTCCACATGACTGGACCACTCATATTGGTGGCTACTCCTACCGCAGGATCATAACTCACGACGAGTCAGCTCATATACAACTCATCAACCACACTCATAGCACGAGAAAAAGTACTGGACAGACCTTCTGTAGTAACATAACGAGAAAGTAAGACTCCTCAGACAATTATCGTACCGACTCAGACAACCATATGGAGTAACCAATAACGAAGGACATGTCTCCAAAAAGATTGTGCTGGCACTGGTGCATTTCAGGCAAGAATCGCTCTATACGAAGAGAAAGACAACATTAGCAAAGAAAATTTTAAAAACTCATGCTTCGATTTGTAGGTAATTGCCCAACATAGTCAATCATTTTTA
>CAYLWY010000002.1:40371-45727 GCA_964387665.1 uncultured Candidatus Peribacteria bacterium | reverse complement strand
TTAATTCGTTGTACAGATAGGTAAATTTCGGTTGGCTCACGAAGTAGCTTACCAGATTCTGTGCAAGAATATCTTCACGAGCAAATTGCTCACTTGTTTTTCCCTCTGAGTCTATGTGTTTCTTTGCTTTTTCAAACAATGCATTGATACCTTGTTCAGAAACTCCTCCTCTTCCCTGTTTTCTCTGTTTTTTTTCGAGTTTTCTTCTTGCGGATCTCGTCGGTGTCGGTCACTGATCTAGTGCTTCTACTGACCCATCGAGATCGGTATCACTCACGAGATGTTGGAGAAGATCCGATCACTTTTCTGATGTCTTTTCTCCTTCCCATACTGTTTTTGCAGTAGCGATATATCATAGGAGTTTTCCTCCTTCTTTCTCTTTTCCTTTTTTCGTAAAATCAGCTGATCCGTAGACCGTAGCCAAATACTGAAATCATGCTTTTATTGGTTCATTTACCGTTTCTCCAGTTGCTGCAAACCAACTCGTTGCAAGACTTTCCAGAGCACGCTTTTCGCCTCTGTCGAGACGTTTTCCTTGGGCTATATACCCACTTTCACTGTCTCGAGCAATCGCTTGATCACGAGATGCATTAAAAAGAACAGCAAAAAACGACGGCGCATTTACTTTTTTTACATCACGAAGGATACTGAGCAGCTCTTTACGGGTAGTCTTGTCAGACTGAGCAAGAACGTCAGTAAAATACTTTTTGATATCTTTTTTCTGTTGATCAGACAATCATGCTAAGAGTTCTGTATTAACTAACATCTCCTGTTCATCTAATGCTTCATTAGTTTTTAGTAAAACAGTTTCCATTTCTCATTTGTACTCATTTTCAGCTTGGTTAAATGCATCAAGTAGTGCACCAGCAAATGTTGCATCGTCTCCTTTCAAAGCGTTCATACTTGCCTGCAACGTATCGAGAAAAAGTTGCCAGTCTTGTGTTCCTATTTCTTGGCTTTTTAGCATCATAGGTATGAGTTGCAGCAACTTATCATGTGTTGATGAGTCGTCTGCTGGAGTAAGTGCATCTTTCTGCTGTTGGAGTTGGATTTGTATTTCACTTAGTAATTTGTCGCGTTCACTTTTATCCACTCCATTGTCAACGACCGAGCTATTACTAGCTCTCAATGCTGCATAATCAATAGTTGGACCACCTTGCATACCTTCTCCTGCCATTTGTTCACAGAAAACTAAAAGTTATACAAACTATACACAGAAATTCATTTTTTGTCAAAAAAACCGACCAGGTATGGTCGGGTTTTGGAGAGAATAAGTTGACATAATCTTTGTACTAATCTTTTTGCTCTTCAGTTCAGAAAAGAGCTGTGTAATCGAGATCTAATTCTGTCGTCAGATCAGCAGGCAAGGTAAATGTTCTATCTGCATCGGCTGTAGCATCTTTAAACTGTTTTGCTTTCTCAGCTAGATATTTATTTGATAGTGCAAGTGCTGTGCGTTTTTCATCTATACTAGCTAAAGTAACTACTCTATCTGCAACTAATCACACCTCTGCAACCTTATCGCTTAAAGCGATAATTCAATCATTGATAGCTTTAGCTTGTCACAAGGACGTAGCATCAGTTTTATCCTCAAGCGCTATCGCCTTTTTTTCTTCTGTTTGTATGCTTTCCAGCAAAACAGCTCTTTGTTCTTGAGCACTTCTCACGCGCAACACTTCCTGTCTATGTGCATATACTTCTTGTTGAAATGCCAATTCTGCCGTACGATTTCTATATTGAGCTACGATGAGTTGCTGTGCTGCTTCTAGATAGTTTCGATTTGCTAAGGTGCGATTATACTCTGCTTGTATCGTTTGCAATCTTCCATCCACTGTCTGTTTTTTCGCTTGTTCTACTTCTAGAGCTCTTTCTAATTTGCCAAGTTCAGCTAAACGATTAGCTTGTTGTTCTGCATGTTGTTTGCGAATTTTCGCCGCATCACCGCTAGGCGTTCATACAGGAATATTTGGAGATTTATTAGCTTGTATTTCTCCCTGAGCTTTTTGTATTTCACTTTGTAGTCTTTGTATATTACCATCTATTGTGGTTTGTTGAACTACCTCTCCACCTATCAATCATCATGTACCATCATTT
The DNA here is from genome assembly GCA_964387665.1 of uncultured Candidatus Peribacteria bacterium. Classification (GTDB taxonomy): domain Bacteria; phylum Patescibacteriota; class Gracilibacteria; order Absconditabacterales; family Absconditicoccaceae; genus CAYLWY01. The sequence continues at coordinate 43,633 of CAYLWY010000002.1, read as the reverse complement.
CATCATAATCTTCTGAGTTCGGTATCAAGTCATTTACGTCTATAGTCGATAAAGCTGATTTTTACGGCATAATCCATATCCAGCTTACTTACAAGATCAGCAACGTACTGAGTTCTTTGTTTTTCTGCAGCATCAGCACTTCTTGCTTGTGCAGCAATTTGAGCATAAGCTTCAGCTGTTCAACTACTCTGTAGTCTTTGCACCTCTGCCCAAGACTCAGCAATTGCTTGATTCGATTGTTGTATGTTTACTTTCAAAATACTTACTGGCTGTACTATTTGCCCTTGAATGTTAGACAATTTTTCCTGAACCGCTGTATTATAGGCCTGTTGTTGTGCTTCAAATGCTTGAGCATATAAAGCTTGCTTATCTATAAGCATGTCATGAGCAGTAGTTACGCCATCTTCAAGTCATTTTGTTTTTCACTGCTCACCTGCAAGTTGCTGTCTCAGTCAATTAGCCCCATCAAGTTCTGTTTGTAACGATACTATTTGTTGCTTTAACTGTTCATTAAGCCCAGACAATCTTTGAACTTCACCACTATTTTTGGTGTCAGCATTGTTTCTCATGGAAATATCATTCAGTCCTACCTCTGTCGTCTTATTTTGTATCGTGGCTTCGACAATACTAATACGATCAGCTAAAGATACTATATCCAAACGATTTCTTTCCAGTGCAGATTGAGCTACAAACAACCCTTGTTTTGCTGTTTCTAATTCGCGTTCTGCAGTAACAAGTCTTGCTACTACAGATGGATCCAATTCTACCTCGAAGGCACTTTTTTCGGTAGGTTTGTCTCTTTTCTTTTTTCATGGAATAGTAATCGTCGTGTACTGCTTGGTATCCACCTGTTGCAATCTATTCTTTACTGATGTATTCTCTGATCCTGCTTCGACTGCTATTTTTGTCGTATAGTCGGTGGTTTCCTTATTTCTAATTGCTTGTACAGTTACGTATTCTTGCTGAAGTCAGAGAGTTGTCGCATACAATCGTTTCAGCAATGCAACATAGTTCTGGTCTTCCAGTGAAAGATCTGTTTGGAGAGCTGCAATTACCTGTTCATAAGATGCTCACTCTTCTGCTGTGCTGAACTGTGCAAGTTCCTTGGTAATGTTTGATAACAGAACAGGAAACTTACTGGTCAGGTCTGTATCTACTGCATCTACTTGAGCAGTAAGTGTTGCATACTCATTGGCGAGTTTGTCATACTCTGGAGTGATGCTATCATCACGTAGATGGTCTAGCGATGCATTTTGTTCTACTGAAGAGGTCATGGTAAAAAAGTATGAATAAAGAGGAGAATTTCTGTTGTATACTTAAAAGGGAAGATCATTTTCTGCTTCTCTTTTGTCTTTCATAAGTTGAAATTTGCTTGTAAGTCATCTCAACTTATTTTGCATAGCATGCATGCGTTCCAAGAGTTGTTTTAAAACAACAACTTTTTCTCTTAATATAATAGTTTTGGCTTCATCATTCTTCATGAGAAAAGAATACAAAATAAAATTACCTGTCTACCAAGTTTACTGCAACTCATCAGATAGCAGTGTATATACTTACTAAACGAGCTTGCTCTGCCTCAGATTTAGTGGCATATACCTTTTCGATCTGTCCGCGGATCTCTTTTTGTAATCATGGAACATCTACTATACCATCTACCGTTATATACTCTTTCAGTGGCACACTATGGGGCGAAAGCAATGAAGTGTAACTTACTTCTCGTTCAGGCGTATGGGGGGGGTCATTCTTTTTTTTCTTTTTATTTGATTGTTGCTCTGCTTTTCTATCTACTAGTTTAAAGCCATCTTCTGGGTTTGAAATATAGGTATTTAAGTGAGTTATCTGAGTTTGCAATCAACGTATATCATAAGATCATTCTGCAAGATCAAGTCTATCTCGTTGTTGTGCAATCTGCATACCCACCTCTTTGACCCAAATAGCAAACTCATCAGCACTTTGTATATCAGCTGAGGACACTCTAGCACCCTTATAGGTAAACATATTATTTTTTGCATCGTAACTAACAGACATTCATTCAGTAAGTTTTTCATTAGCTTCATCTACTATATCATCTAGAGAAGTTTCGGATCACATTACCTCTGCTCTCGGTAGAGTTACTCATTTTACCGTAAAGCTGTTGTTTTCTGCATCATAGATTATCTCAGTAGTTCATACAAGCATTGCCTGAGCTTGCTGGTCAATTTCAGTGTCTATAGCCACCATCTGTTCATTGTAGTTCGTAGCGTCTTGTATGAGTCATGTATAAGTATTGATATCGCCCTCAAGAAATCATGCTCATAACAGGTTATACTTGGTCATTTCATCTACGACAGAAGCATGATCAACTGTTTCACGCTTTTTTCTTGCAGCAAATCATGCATCAAACGATTGTATATTTTTATTTGACTCTCGATTTAGAGTTAGTTGTCTGTCAGTCGCCACTTCTGTCGAGAGTATCTGTTTCTTCCCTGACACCGTAGAAGAGAAAATATCGGTATAGACACGCTGTGCCTCGGACTGTACATTTGTTTGAAGATCATGGAGAGAGTTAATATCTCTCGCCACTATATTTCGGATTCAGTATGCTATATTTACCTTGAACACCTCTCCACTCCTATCATACGACAACAATCCACCAAACTGTCCTTCTTTTGCTCGTTCAGTTCTTTCGTTATGTTTCTTTTCTTCTGCTGCACGGTTGTCTAGTTCTTGTTTCTGTGCTCTTGCTGTTTTTATATATTCTTCAATCCCAGTGAGGTGTGCCTCTGTTACGTTCTCAGGAGTAATTGTATTGTCTATAGTTACTACTAATCATTCTTCTTGTATCTGTCTTTGCAATTCATCAAGTCTTTGTCCACGTGCTTCTTGTGCTTGTTGTTCTGTCTCTTTTTGTCTTTGCTGCTGACCGATTTCTTCTTTATATCTTTGTATATCTCACTCCAAAACACTTTTCCAACCAAATATTTCAGAGTTTTCTATAGTATTTTGTGGATACGTTTGATTATGCGTTTCTACTTTCTGAAGTGCTTGCCTATACAATTCTACTGCATCGTTATATTTACCTAGAGCTCCAGCAGTGTCTCAAGCATCTCTTAGACCATTTCATGTAGTAACCAATTCACTTGCTCTACGAGTTAGATCAGCTACCTCACGAAGCACATTTGTCTTTTCAACTGTTCAAAGTTTTATTTCTTCTATTTGTTCATTAGGTTCTTCTATTTGTTCATTAGGTTCTTCTATTTGTTCATTAGGTTCTTCTATTTGT
>CAYLWY010000002.1:17054-40271 GCA_964387665.1 uncultured Candidatus Peribacteria bacterium | reverse complement strand
TAGGTTCTTCTATTTGTTCACTAGGTTCTTCTATTTGTTCACTAGGTTCTTCTACTTCCATTACGATCTTATTGTCTTTCATTTTTACTGGACGATATCCAGCGTCATCTGCTGTTTTTCATGAGTCTCGTATATACCATACATCGTCATGACTCATCAATGTAAAACTTTTACCTCAACTAGTCACTTTCCAATCTTGCATAGTAGTAACAAAACTTTTATCTCTTATTTCTAAAGTAGACTTATTTCAATTTGCGTCAAAAATCGGTTGATTTCAATCAGTTTCTTGCATAGCGGTTGATTTTTCAATATTACTTCCTGGAAACGATACTTTCAATAACTCAGGAATTGATACACCAGTTTCGACCCTAGTATCTCAATTACCAGTTCCTAAAACATCATTTCCATCTCATCAATCAGCATTATGATCCTGTTTTTTAGCAATCACTACTGGTTGATTCATGGTCAAAACAGCAAAGGTTGTCCCGTTTACCACGCCATGAAAATTTGGATCTATACCTTTAAAAACAGCTGCCGAAGTAAGCAATGTTTGTAACCCATAAATCCCATCTACTCCACATCCGCAAGGTCATGTATCTCACAAAAGTTTTTCTTGATCTATTGGATCAGCTTTAGCAAAAAGAAGTGCTTGATAAAGGGCAATTTGATAAGAGCGAACACGAGCACGACCAATCGTTGTATATTCTGTCATTCAAAATCTGTTTTTATATTGTTCTAGAGCATTAATTGCATTTTGATCGCCACACGTTGCCAGAGCTGTTTCCATCTGTTTCGTCTTATCCTTCAAAAACACAAAATTTGCATCACGTCGTTCGACCATAATCTCTGTCTTGTATTGTGACAATTCTTGATGAGCATCTTCTACTCACTTAGCAAGTTGTACTTGCATATACTGTTGTTCATCAGAGGTGATGCGATCTTGTGCAGATCATTCATCAATTTTTAAGCTTCAAGGCATACTAACGAACGAAGTAAAAAAATAAGATTATACCAACTATAGAGATAAAATTGTATTTTGTCAAAAAAAAGACGCCATCAGCGTCTTCTTCTTTTATTGTATTTAGGTCGTTTTTTCGAAAATCAACTACGACAAACAGATTTACAAGATATATGCTTTATTTTTTGTCAATTCGACTATGTAATCTTTTCAGACTTTCTTCTTTACCCAGCACCGTCAACATCTCAAACGCCCCTGGGCTTGCTTCTACTCACGTTAAGATAGCTCTTAATGGCCAAAGTAATTGCCCATTTTTCAGTCATTTCTCAGCAATAAAAGCAATCAAGGTATCTTTTATCTCATCTTCTGTCCATGGTTCGAGATCACTAAGCACAACAACTACCTCTGGTAAAACGTCTGCTAAGAGCTCTTTGGTCACGTTCATTTTTTCGCGGTAGACCAGTTCTGGTGTCGCAACAATTGGTCTGAAAAAGTAGTAACAAAAGTCACGGAACTGGCCAAAGGTTTGTATCCTTACTTTGATATATGGTGCGAAAGTCAACCAATACGAACGATCTGAATTCTGCAAGATTTCTTTCCACTCCTGACCTCCTCGCGTATGCAGATATTCTTGGAGAAGATCGACGAACTGCTCATCAGAAAGTGCTGAAATATACTGACTATTGTACCATAAGGCACGATTGAAGTCATATACCGCGTTTGACTTAATTACTCTTTCGAGAGAAAACGAAGCAATAAGCTCTTCTCTCGTAAAAATTTCTTGTTCTGTTCCTGGATTCCATCCTACGAGAGCGATAAAATTTAAGATCGCCTCAGGCAAAAACCCTGCCTCTTGAAACTGATGCACCGAGATGAAAAACTCTGGCGTTGCGTCTCTTTTTGACAATTTCTTCCCATTTGGATTCAATACCAACGGAAGATGAGCAAACTCAGGCACAGGAAATCAGAAATAGTTGTATAAAATGATTTGTTTTGGCGTGTTGCTCAGATGTTCTTCTGCTCTGATGACCAACGTTACCCCTTGCAAAGCATCATCGAGCATATTTGCAAAATAGTAGATCGGACTACCATCACTTTTCATGATCACAAAATCACCAATATCTTTTCCGTGAAAGGTCACTTCACCTTTGATGTGATCTTTGACTATTATCGGTTCTTGAGGTACGATAAGACGAATCACGGGAACTCTTCCTTCAGCTTTTCGTGCTGCTATCTGCTCGGCACTATACGCTGGTTTTCTATAGATAAATGCACGTTTTGCTTTTTCTGCCGCCTCTCTCATCGCGGTAAGTTCTTCTGCTGATTCTCGTGCTTCATATGCCAATCATCTCTCTAACAACTGCTGAAGATACTGCTTATGAATAGGCAATCTTTGCATCTGATGGTAGGGACCTTTGTCATCTTCTTTTCCGGGTCATGCATCTCGATCCATACCGAGTCGCTGAAACCCTTCGAGAATAGCTTTTTCCATCTCATCGGTCGATCTATTCAAGTCAGTATCCTCGATCCTGAGCAAGTATTTTCCGTGATGTTTTCTTGCAAGTAACCAACAATAAAAAGCAGTCCTCACCCCTCCGATATGAAGATATCCTGTAGGTGATGGAGCAAAACGAGTAACTAACATAATAATAGTGAAAAATGAAACGTAAAGATGTAGTGGCTGATACGGTCGGCCACGAATAGGTATACAACCTCTATACTGATCTACCAAACAATAGCTATGTTAATTTTGTGGGCGACGAGGTAATCATGGTGTAATCCATGTCATTCTGAACGAAGTGAAGAATCCATACTACCATCATCGAAAAAAGAGATTCTTCCCTCCTAACAGTACGGACGTATAATATGCGTCCCTACCTCACAACCACCCTCATCCCACAACTCACCAGTTGGAGTAATCCATCCTCACCCTTCCCATACACTACATCTCCGATAATTGGATTACCAAGCGTGGCGAGATGCATTCTGATCTGATGTCTCACTCACTGGTGAATCAGCACACGAACGATGCTGGTATTACTCTTTGCATCATAAGATAATACGGTGACTTGCGACTCCACTTCGAGCACTTTTCCTCTTCATTGACGATGAAGTTTTTCAAGCCCCATACCTGTTTGTGTACTTACCATACGATGCGTATCATGACGATGATGCATGATCGGAAAACGTAAGATAATATCCTTACTATTCTCTTGTACGGATGCATAATACGCGTCCCTATCATTATTTTTCTCCACATTTCTCCCCACATCACCTCGCACCTGTGCCAGGTAATACTTCTCTACCTTGCCTTCGTCTTGCCATCCACGATACTGTGCATAGACTTCGCGCGTACGTGCGAAATACAAGAGTCCTGACGTATCAGTATCCAATCTGTTGAGTAAACCGTATTCTTCTTGTGCAGAAAACAATCATATAAGCTGTTCTCTCGCTAGGGATTCATTTCACGTCTCAAATCACAAAACAACGCTTATTTCTTTAAACACATCGATGAAATGCGGGAAATCAGTCAATCATCATTGCTTTGTCAGATCATTCTTTTCAAAAGAATCTAAAAAACAAAGTGCGTCGCCTCGCGTTGATGCAAGACCAGCAGGTTTTCGAAAAAAGAAAAAATCAGGATGAGCGTACATATTATTCTAAACCTAAATCAAGAATGTTTTAAAAACTAGAATCTACAGAAATTTATATTGCTTTATCTTATATATTATATATAGTATAAAATACTTCAATCAAATAATTTTAACTCACTTCATAACATGAATCATTGAGAAACAGCTAATCAAAACTGAGAGTGAAGAAAAAGTTTAAGCAGCATATACATAACACTCTCTGCATTTTTATTGTTCAACTTAATTGTGTCTCAGTCGTCGTTTTCACAGAACACACTCCCAAATGCTGTAAATAAAATCAATCTAGATACATTACCTAAAGAGGTGACTAAAAAACATCTTGATTACTTCAAATCTCAGTTCAATTTTTTATTGCATCAGCATCTAGAATGACAGAATTCTCTCACCGTAGTTGACACTAAATGACGAAAGTGTGACTGTCCTATCCAAGAAATAACTTTACCAAAAGACAATTTACTTAATTCAACAGGTAATACGACACTTTTAGATGAATTATTAGTCTACTTTAAGACAAATCCTCCTACCAACTGAGGATATAGACTCAATATTCCCCTATGAGATCAACGTTTATTTCTTCTATTAACATACCACCCATCATGAAAACTTGGCGTGGCGTTTTCTGGACCTTGAAATGAAAAATTTAACTGAGATTTTGCATGAAACATACGAACTATATATGACTATTCTATAGATAACACTATATACAGATGATGACCTAAATTCCAAATAACATCTCAGTAAAATCTATCTACCGATAATCAAACCAAGGATTTATATCGAACTTATGAGCAATTGCTTAGAAACTACTCAGTATTTGTTCTTCGCAACAAAAGTGATAATTCATATCTCGTGATCGCTCTATCCAAGGCGTTGATATCAGCTTCTTTGGTATATCATTTTTCTTTAGCTTTCTCATAAACGACAGACCATCGAGGCGTTCACGACTCATCCAGTGGTTCTATCTCAGTTATTCTGAGCAACACCGTTAGTGCTTGTGCTTTGGTGAGGAACTCTTGAGGAAAAAAATTTCCTTGATTTCCCTTGAATAAACGGAGAAGGCATGACTGCAGTACATCATTTCTCAGAGTCGGATCTGCTTCATCTATATCATCAAACGCACAATACCTACTGGTATCAATCGTCTTGAGTGCTATCTTCGTTGCATATCCTACAAAAAACTTCGCTGCTTCTTGTCTACTAAGAAGATCTGCTGGACGAAATGCAATAGGGTCTAGGTATTTCGTCATTTGCTGGTCATACATCCAGGTCACTGCTTGAATATACTCCTGATCTTCGAGAAACGAGGAGTCTTCAGCGAGTAATGGCACGGCAAACAAACAACTGGCAAATAACACAAACATTCATAGACCATATTTTTTCATACTCCCAGACAAAAGTAAATGCATACTGACATAGCTTAATTCTTAGTTTTCCTGAATACCAAGTTCTTGGAGCAATCCGTAAATATCTTGCAAATCTTGCTCATCCGTGTTACCTGTATCTTCCAACGGATTCTCTACTCTCCACAACAAAAGAGCCAATTCATATCTCGTCAATGGTCTATTCAATGCATACACATCTGTCTCTTTCGTAAGTTTGAGTTGTTGAGCAGCGGTGAAATAATTTTTCCATCGTGGCGTTACGTTCTCTTCTTGCAATCATTGCAATGATCTGATCAAGATCGTCAACGCTTGTGCTTTGGTAAGATGTTCTTGTGCACCAAATGTTCCATCAGATCCACGCATAAGATTTCTATTACACGCAGATTGAATAGATCCAGCTAGCGTAGGATCGAACGAACTCTCATCTGAATAAATACAATACATCATAGTTTCCATATCACGTCACATTACCGTACGATCAAACGCAACAAAAAACTTTGCTGCTTGCTCTCTCGTAACATATGCATCGGGGTTAAATTGATCGACATCAGCATATTGCGTCATTGCTGAATCATACATCCACTCGTGCGCATTGAGAAATTCTTGATCGTACGCTGCATGTGCAACCACTACACTACAAAATACTGCTGCAAAAAGAATAATTTTTTTCATAGGAAAGGAAGAAAATAAAAAAGTCGGTTAACGATCTTTTTCGGCATATAGTTCATAGGCAATCAACGCAACATAAATCGAAACTTCAATCTAGATGAGAGGATATAGAAATTCCTATATGCTAAAGAAAAAAAGCTTACTTCACAGAAACATTGGTATCCAAAGAAAGATACGTCTCCTGTCCATCTTGTCCAGGAACGACGAAATGAACAAAGAGATTGTTTATCGTGTACAACACATCACCGAGATATCCTGATCTGAACTGCAGATTACTGAGTTGTCGAGGTCGAATTTGTCCTTGATAGCTATCGTACGACTGCTTATCTTGCTTCAAGATATCAGTATAGTCATATGACGCTTTTTCGGTAATACCCGTAGGCAATACTTCTATCGCTTTCATACCTGCAAAAGTAGTCGTATACGTTTCATTATCTCGACACTGTTCACCGACTACTTTCCCCTCTTTATCATACGTCGTCGTACATTGTTTTCCTGTCGATGCGTCCTGTAAGATCATAGGCAAGATAAGCTGTTTTGTTTGTTCGTTCCAGACAAACAAACGTGGATTTTGCAATGCTTCACTTTCTGATCATTTTCCACCAAAGGTTTCTGTTACTTCTTGCGTTACTGCTATCTGTCCTTTGGCATCTTTTGCGTTATAGTCTACTTTGTAAAGATCTACCTTCACGCCGTTGGTTTGTGTGCCTCACCACTGGTTGGTAGTCGTATCGTACCCAAGACCGAGCAGTCGTTGTACACCATCCTTCGCTGTTCCATACGGATGCAGGTAGGTACTAAATCCTGGTATTTTCAACTCTCCTACTATTTTCGGTGAAGCAAGATTTGCTAGATCGACCACAAACAACGGATCGATTTGCTCGAACGTAACGAGATAGAGCTTGTCACCCATAAATCTTGATGCTTTGAACTGCTCTCCTGGTTCGATATTCAACAACGTTCCTAATTTGTTCAACGAAGCATCAAGCGTAATCAGATGGGTCGCTTGCTGAGGAGATCGCGTCGACGTAAGCATACGGAAATTACCTTTACTATCTTCATCCATCGACCACTGAGTCAGTGGATTACCAGGAACAAGCGCACTATCTACATATTTCATAGCTGTTCACTGGAGTGCTAACTTATGCAAGAGCGTCTGCTGTTCACCTCCTCCTGCCCAGATACACATCGCATTTGGTGGGCAAGGACTGTTGTATGGTGCTCGGAAATTAGTCGCTAGATAGACTGCTTTTTCGGTCAGATGTACGGTTTGTGTACTTCAGAACGTAGTAGTTGTTTTTACTTCAGCATCTGGCGTACCTACGTCTACTGCTCTGAGCAGAGTAAACTGAGGAGAAAGTCCATACTGGCTGATTGATTCTTTGGTTGGTAGTACATACATCGTTTCTGCACAACTACTACGCTGTACTGATACGTGGTAAGGGTATTTCTTCTCGTTCAAGGTAAGATTTTTCTTCGCATCGTTAGTAGTATATGCGATATCGATTACTTTTGGCAGTAGCGTAGCCGCATCTACTTTAACATCTTCAGCGTTTGCATAGGTCTGCCCATACCATCGTCGATTGATGCCAAGTTGAGAAACCACGTATAAGGTATCTCCGACCAATCTTGCATCCTGATACCATCCATCTAGGTCAGCAAATTTAGTAAGTTTTGGCGATGATTTGTTACTCATATCATAGGTAATAATCTCTGTCTTAGAGCTTGTATCAAGCATCGTTGCCTGTGGACGATCAGATCGTCTCTGAGCGAGCAAGATGAGTTGGTTTGGGCGTACAAACAACTGTACCTGAGAAAAAGTCGTCGGTAAGGCAATGATAGAAACCACACGAGACGTACTCATATCGATAATTTTGGTAGCACGGTTCAATGGAGAACTAATCACAAACACCTTCTGCAATCTCTGATTGTAATAGTAGAGATAGTCACCATCACTCTTCAATACTTCTGGCTCATCTACACCTACTACTTGGTTGTTGGTAGTAGAGTAATTTGTTGACTGTGCAGCAGTAGGTGCTGGTGCCATATCTGCATCTTTTGCTCCTACACTAGCAGTTCAATCTCTTCCGCCAGCTTCTTCTGCTACAGCAACATCATCAAGCATACCTCCTCATCTCCAGTACGGCATTGGTCCTCCATGTCGCTGATTGAAGTTTTCTTTGACAAAATCAGTGAGGGTTTGTGACATGTCCTCACAACTCGAAAAGGTTTGAAACTCTAGATCACTGAGCTGTACTCAGTTATTTTGCATCTTCTGTAGTTCATCGATAAGTTCAGTGTTTTCAGTGGCAAAAGCATGCATCACTGGGATCGTGATAGCACATAACATACCCAAAGCTAGGAGCTTACGCATGGGAAAAGGAAGAGAGTAAAAGACGCTACAAAAGCGTTCTATATGTATATACGCAAAACAAAACTATTTTGTGACAAAGACACCTACCGATCCTAGAAAAATGTGTTCTGACTACAAGAGTTTTTTTCCAAACAAAAAAAGCCGGATATACCGGCGATGTTTTAGCTATTCTAGAGAACGTTCTTCATAGGGAACGCCTCGAATCATTTCATTAATCCTCTTTCCATGCAATCTGTAAAGGGCACTATCTCCGCCCTTTTCTTTGGCATGAAGAAATGCTGCTTCTGTGTTTATAACATTCTGTATTGCATCTTGTTTTTCAATTCCTCTTTCCATCTGATCTGCAATAATAAACTGTTCTTTTGACGAAAAAATCGATTTCATTTCATTACATTTTTGAAGTTCAAAAAAATAAGTTTAAAAATGTAATAGTTTTCTTGTTTTTTTGCTAACTTTGCACATCTTTCATGAATCTTGTGCGCTTATGGAATGGCACACCCTTCTTGATTTCTTTTTGTCTTTTTTCTAGGAGTCTATCGACTCCCTTGCTGCCTTCACAGTAACGAGCATAGAGCAATGCCGCCATAAATTCTCTAAACCACTTGACGCAAGTGTTACAAAATCCGGCTTTGCCTTTACACTTATGAGTCTGGGCTATTGCTTCCCAAACTTGTTTTTCTTCATTTCTAATTTTAGGCTGTCGATACGGATACATAGTTTTTACATTTTTAAAATTTTGAAAAAATTGTTTAAAAATGTAATAGTTTTCAAGCTTTTTTGTTTAACAATATTTTTTCTTAGTCTCCACGCAAGCAATATCACTGCTACGGAGATGAAAATTCCTTTTATACAGTAGAGTGAAACACCCACTGCTCGAATTTTCTCCCAATCAAAATCCTCACTTACCACTTCAATACACAAGAAATAAAAGAACATCATCGCTACTCCCATAGCCATGATTTGAATAAATTCCAATAAATCTTTCATCTTTTTACATTTTAAATTTTTGAAAAAAAGTTTTTTAAAATGTAATAGTTTTCGTAGCGTTGTTATCTAAGCAAGCTTAGTAACTTAAGTAAAATAGATAACACCAAGGAACATACGACAATAATTACGTACTCCTTGAATAAATCAAAATGATATTTTAAGACTACAATACCTCCAATTATGGAAATCCCCACAGTTCCTACTAGAAAAGCTTCTGCTAATCCTTCAATAGTAGACCGTGTTTTTCTTCTTCCTTTCGATGCTCTATAGAGTTTCGAAAAGAGCCATTTCAGTATGGCTTTTTGTTTCTTTTGCATGTGTTGTTTACTTTTAAGGTTCGCAAATTTGATTATTTCACTATACTCTTACATATTATTACAATAAAGTCAACTATATTTTTCGTCAAAAAAAACTCCACCCAAAGGTGGAGTTTCATCAGAGTATAGTATTACTGTTAGATACGATCGTACTTTTCCATGAGTAATTCGCTTTGCACTTTCGTCATAAGATCTTGTACAACACCTACTATAATCACTACTCCAGATCCTTGGACGATGACTGGTATCTGACCGATCGTCTGAATGGCTGTCTGAATCAGTGGAATATAGCTCAAGATATAGGTGTAGACACCTACAAGAGCCAGTCCCATACCTCACCAAAGACACAAGTGCATCAAAACACCGTTAAGGTACTTAGCTGTCTCTTCTCCAGGTCTGATACCTGGAACAAACCCTCCTCTTTTCTGAATATTGTCTGCCATCTTATCAGGATTAAAAGTAATCACTGAGTAGAAAAACGTAAACAAGACGATAAGCAAAAAATAGACAACAATCACTAGTAGTGATGGTTGCTGCGTGTAGATATTGAAATTAGCCTCGATCCATTTAGCAGCAACTTGCATGGTGGCATTTTGCGCACCCATATTGATTACAATCTGCGAAAGCAAATATGGAAACGTAGCAAATGCAACTGCGAAAATGATAGGTATCATTCCTACTGGATTCAGGGGAATAGGCAAACTTGCTGTTTCTTGTACCGCTCCTTGTCTTGCATATACCACAGGAATATCTTTTCTTGTTTTTACGAGTAAAACACACAAGATAACCAACCCAAGCACAATCACAAGCATAAACAAGATAACACTCAACAGTTGTCCTCCTGCAGCTCAGGTGTACGTAAATATTTGCGAACTAATACCAGAAACGATAGAAGCGAAGATAATCAAAGAAATTCCGTTTGTTAATCATTTTTCAGTAATAAGCTCACCTATCCACAACACGAGAATACTACCGACTGTAAGAGCAAATGCAGTAAGCAAAAGTGTAGGCATATCAGTAGGAATCACGTTACCTCACAACAAATAATTCATGAAGAATACCATACCGATCGATTGTGCAAATGCCAACGGCACGGTTAACCATCTTGTGTACTGTTGTATCTTTTGTGTTCCTTGCTCTCCTTGTTCTTGCAGTTCTTCAAGTGCAGGAACCACAGCAGTGAGCAATTGAATAATAATAGAAGCATTGATATAAGGAATCAATCATACCGCAATAAGCGAGAAGTTTTCCAAAGTTCCTCCTAACAAAATCGCAAAGTACTCCAATCCTCCACCCGATTGTGCTGTAGCAGTTTGAATCGCAGCTACATCTGCAAAAGGTACAGGAATGAACACGAGCATTCTATACAACGCCAAACAACCAAGTGTCCAAAGGATCTTGGTTCTGATTGACTTTGTTGCTCGAAATTGTTGTAATGTCGTTAACATGAGCAAACAAAAACAAAAAAACAAAAACGTTCTTATGCAGTACAACTACCACCAGCTTTTTCGATAGCAGCACGTGCACCTGCTGAGTAGAATTCTACGTCAACAAAAGTGATTTTCTTAGTCAACGATCATGTAGCTAATACTTTCACTGGATCTGTTGCATGAGAAATATATCCACACTCTACAAGTAATGCTTTAGTCACCTCACCATCAATAGCAGCATGACGCTCAAGCTGTGCAAGCGTCACTGACTGTACGCGAGACTGAAGATGCTTTGGTTGTTTGAATCATCTCAATTTCGGTAGTCTCATATACAACGCAGTCTGACCTCACTCAAACCAGTTTGGTACACCACCACCTGTTCTTGCCTTCTGACCTTTACATCACTTTCCAGAATAGTTTCCTTTTCCAGATCCATTTCCTCTTCCCAATCTCTTTCCTGGGCGAGTATATCATGATGACTGTGGAAGTTCGTTAATCAACATCTCTTACGAGAAAAATAATAAAATACAGTTGGGATTATGCGTCTTTTTTCGGAGTTGACTTCTTTGCTGGTGCTTTCTTTGCAGCTGGTTTTTTCGCTGGCGCTTTCTTTGCTTCTTTTGGAGATTCTTCTGCAACGTCAGCTACTAGATCTACCACTGCTTCTTCTTCTCCTTTTTTCTTAGCGCGCTCTGGAAATTTTCCTTTCTTGAACGATCACAACGCTTCTACTGTTGCCAACGCATTATTTAGCTTATTTGGGCTTCCCATAATCTTTGAAAGAATATTCGTACATCATGCAAGATCGAGCACCATTCTCACTGAAGATCCCGCTTTCAAACCTGTACCAGATGCAGCAGGAATAAGTTTTACTTGTGCACCCTTGTATTTGTTCGCAACTTGATAGGGAATAGTACCATTGTCAGTAAGCGGAACGTCAACGACATTCTTGTACGCATCACGAGTAGCTTTACTTACTGCGATTTGTACGTCGGCTCACTTTGAAATACCGATACCGATTTTCCCTTTTCTATTTCCGACCAAAATAATCGCTCTGAACGAAAGCTGTCTACCACCAGTAGTCACTCTTGTTACTCTTCTCACTTCAAGCATCACTTCATCAAACTCTTTTTGTGGTTTATCAGCAAACTTCTCTTTTCTTCTAGACATGAAACATTAGTAAGAAAATTAAAAACAACTAGCTCTATTAAAACTTCAATCCTGCTTCTCTCGCTCCAGCAGCAAGTTCTGCTACTCTTCCATGGTATACTCTTCCGTTTCTATCAAACACCACTGCATCAATACCATTTTTTAGTGCTCATTCAGCGACAAGTTTCCCTACAGCAAATGCCTTTTCAGTTTTCGTTCCTTTGACTCCTTTGTCTGTCGCTGATGCAACTACTTGTCCATCACGAGTAATGATCTGTGCACTAATGTGAGCAAGCGATCTAATGACCAGCAATCTAGGCAAAAGACTTGTCGTCTTAGCGGTAACATTTGTTCTTCTTTTCTTTGCAAGATAACGTCTTTGCTTATCTTTCAAAATTGATCCTGGAAACATTGCACTAAAGTAATAATAAAACATATATATATGCTACATTGCCTATTTCTTTCCTCACGTCTTACCAGCTTTCAGCTTGATCACTTCTCAGAAATATCTAATACCCTTTCCTTTATACGGCTCTGGTTGTCTGTACATTTTAATTTTTGCTGCCTCTTGTCCCACCGATTGCTTGTCAGCACCAGTAAGCGTAAGAATATCGTTTCACTTAGAATCTTTTTCAGAAACAGCAGTTACTCCCTTAGGAAGGACATGATTTACCTTGTGTGAAAGTCCTAGACTAAGTTCTATTGTTTGTCCTTGTACTTTTACATTGTATCAGATACCAATCACGTGAAGCTTTTTCTCAAATCCTTCAGACACTCCCTGAACCATATTTGCAACCAACGTTCTAGAAAGTCACCACATATTTTTCTGGTCTAGGTCCACCAAACGGACCGTGAGCACATCATCAGCAAGTTCAATAGCACACGCTGGCAACAATTCCAACGAAAGTGATCATTTTGGTCAACTAACTGACACCTGTTGGCCATTGAGAGTAACCTGTACTCCTTTTGGGACTACGATAGGCAATTTTCCAATTCTTGACATGATATCTAAACAATGAATAAGTAAAGTTATATATGCGACTAATTTAGTATATCTCAGCAATAAGTTCTCCTCAGAGTTTCTTTTGTTTTGCTTCGTGAGTAGCCATCAATCCTTGGTTTGTTGAAATAATACCGATTCATCTTCATGCAGCTACTGGTCTAATTTCTTTCCATCCGATATACCATCTTCTTGAAGGCACAGAAAAGAATTTTACCACAGGCACATCTTCGTTTCTATTTCCCGTGATATGCAAATCAATAGTGATGAATTTTTTATTTCCTTCACCCGTGATTGTATATCCGTCTACGAAACGATAGAGCTTCAACAAATCAAGCATTTGTTGTTTAAACTTTGAATATTGTACATTCTCTACTTGATAGCGTCTTGCAAGATATGCATTTTTGATTCTAATCAAAAGATCGTGTATAGGAGCTTGAACAAGGCTCATGTAATCAAAACAAAAATTAAAGAAATTATTTTTTTAATAGAAAACGTTTTCTTACCAACTCGCTTTTCTTACTCACATAATCATTCCTTCTCTTGCATATTTTCTAAATGCTTGTCTACTCACTCCAAAATCTCTCATGTATGATCTTGTCTTACCAGTCATTTGACATCTGTTATACCACTTACATGGTTTCCATCGCTTTGGTGTAGGATCTGGTTGTCAATTCGCTCTTGCTTCTTGCAAAAGAGCATAATACTTTTCTCTCAATTTCATGAGTTTTTGGTGCTTTACCACAAGTGCTTTTCTAGCCATACGAACAAAGAAACAAATAATAAATAAGAAACGGTTATGCTTGAACAAAAATGATTCATAATGATTGAAGCAAAGCCTTTGCCTCAGCATCAACAGTCGTGGTGGTTACTATAGTAATCTGCACACCCGTTGTTGTCGTTACCTCTTCTGGAGAGATTTCCGCAAAAACTGCCTGCGTAGGAAATCCTATAGAGTAATTACCACGTCCATCAAACTTCTTGTTACTTACTCATTGAAAATCTCTTACTCTAGGAAGTACCAACATAACCAATCTTTCAACAAAGTCATATGCTTTCTTTCCTCTGAGTGTCGTACGCAACATAACTGGCATATCTTCTCTGAGTTTGAAGTTAGAAATAGATTTTCTCGAAAGAATAAGATGTGGTTTCTGTCCTGTGATAGTCATAATATTTTTCTCAATATCAGAAAAATCTTTTACTCATTTTCTCGTCGCAAGCGATCAAATACCTACAGCAACTACTATCTTTTCAATTACTGGTGTTTCGTGAACATTAGTTTTACCCAACTTCTCCTGTAATTGCTTTTTCCCTGTAGTCTTGAATGACGTATATAAAGACATGAATCCCACAAAAATAAATTAAAATAGCTTATGCTGCTTTTTTGATAACTTTTCCAGACGTTACATACATTCTTACCTTCTTTCCTTTTTCTTCGCCGATCTTCACTCTAGAAGGCTTTTTTGTAGCTGCATCATACGCAGCTACGTTTGATACGTGTATAGATGCTTCTTTCTCCACAAATCCTTGTTTTTTTACTGCTTTCTTCACGATATTTACTCATTGAAGAGTTACCTTATCTTCTTCTACACGAATCACTTGAGCTACAGCTCCCTTGTGTTTCCCCGCAATAACGATAACGGTATCACCTGTCTGGATCTTTTTCATTTCGATAAACAAAGCAAATTAAATAGTAGAAATATATATATATTAAATAATCTCTTCTGCCATCACAGCAACAGTTCTGAATCATTTCTCTCTAAGCTCTTTTGCTACTGGCCCAAACACTCTCTTTCCTATAGGTTCTTTATTCTTTCCAATCAACGCAATTGCATTATCATCAAAACGAATATATGTCCCATCTGGTCTTCTTATTTCTTTTCTCGTTCTTACCACTACTCCCCATTGTACAGATGCCTTAGCAACTTGACCAGCAGGTGTTGCACTCTTAATAGCAACAACAACAATATCTCCTACCGTAGCAATTTTACCCGTAGATCACTTCAATACTCTGATAACCTGAGCTGTTTTTGCTCCTGTATTATCTGCAACAATAACATTGGATTCTTGTTGAATCATTTGAATAACGTAATAATAATAAAGTCTAAGATAGAAAAGATTACAAAGCCTTCTGAGTTACCTCAACTAGTTTCCATCTTTTCAATTTACTCAATGGTTTCGTTTCTCTGATTCTTACGGTATCACCCTCTTGAGCCACTTGGTCAGCATCATCTACATAATACTTCTTCTGAATTGTTGATCTCTTGCTATAGATACGATCTTCTCTCACTCTATCTACAGCAACCACAATAGTTCACTGCATCTTCGTGCTGATTACCTTACCGACAAGCTCTTTAATATTTTTTGATCAAATAACTACCATGATGAATAGAAAGAAAAAATGAAAAGAAAAGTTATGCAACTGATTTTACTTTAATAGCTGTATTCACTCTTGCAATATTTCTTCTTGCAAGTTTGATAAGATGCGTTTGATTGAGCTTTCTGAGAGACAAAGCAAGTTTGTGTTCAAAAAGATCTTTTCTTAGGTTATTTCTAAGTTCAACGAGCTGTTTATAAGATTTTTTTACGAGATCTTGAACTGAGAGTGTTTTTTCTGTTGCCATTGCTGTTATACAAAACATAAATGAAATATACTTATATATCTTTATATATCTTTATCTAACTTCACCTTTCTGCACCATTCTAATTTGAATAGGAAGTTTGTACGCTGCTTGTTTCATAATTTCTGCAGCAACTGTATGATCCACACCGCTAATTTCAAACAATATTCTTCCTGGCTTTACTCTCACTCTAAAGTGATCTACATCACCCTTACCTGATCCCATCGGCATTTCTAGACCTTTCTTTGTATAGGGAAGATCAGGAAAGACTCTGAACCAAATATTACCTACCTTTCTTGTTACTCTTACAAGTACCTTTCTTGCAGATTCCAATTGTCTAGAAGTAACGTATCCAGCAGTAGTTGCTTTCATACCAAACTCTCCAAACGCAACGCGATTACCACGCTGACTTTTTCAAGTAAGTCTACTTCTAAACTGCTTTCTATATTTCCATCTATTTGGCGATAACAACATTGCAACACAAACGTATATAAAACAATAACTTTTACACAGAAATTTTATCTAATGCGTTTTGTTTCTTTGATAAAGTGACATTTTCAGACTTACAAATCCATACTTTAATACCAAGAATACCATATTTCGTCAATGCAGTAGTATGGTGATAATCTACATCAGATCTCAACGTCTGCAAAGGAATTCTTCCTTCAGAGAAGTGCTCTGATCTTGAAATATCTGTACCTCACAATCTACCGCCAATTTTGATTTTCACTCCGAGAGCTCCCTTTTCCATAACCTTTTGCATAATTCACTTAGCAACTCTTCTATGTGGCGTTCTTCCTTCCAACTGAATAGCAGCAAATTCTCCCATAATCTTAGCAGATAACTCAGGAACTTTCACTTCCTTAACCGTAACTTTATAGGTAGCTGAGGTAAGTTTTTTCAAACGAGACTCAAATTTAGCAAGTTCGGCACCATCCTTTCCTATTATAGCAGCTGGCTTAGCAGTAAAGATAAGCACTTCTCCACTTGCATCATTTTTTCTTACAATTACCTTGCTCACTCCAGCTCTCGGATAGACTTCCTCTACCAATGCTCTCACGCGCATATCTTCTACAAAGTAGCTAGCAGCTTGTGCTTGAGATGTAACATATCGTTCACTCGCCCACTTTTGCATAATACCTACTCTTAGTCCTCTTGGATCTGCTTTTGCACCCATAAATACATAATAAGAAATATAAAGAACTACTATTTATCACTTCTATGCAACGAATCACAAACGAACTCTTACAAATGCTCTGTGTTTTACATACCCATGCATTCTTGATCTTCCTGCTGGCCTTACTCTTTTTATCTTTGGACCTCTTCCGATGTCGATCGTTTCTATTTTTAAGTCGTTTGCATCTATCTGGAGATTATGCTTTGCATTTGCAACCGCTGACAGCACAACTTTCAAGAGAATTTCTGCGCTCTTCTTCGGAAGATGACGAAGCAAGACTACTGCTTCATGAATTTTTTTTCATTGTACCATTTTAGCAACAAGCAACATCTTCTTTTCAGAAACAATGGCGTATTGTAAGGTAGCGGTCATACTGTTTGCACTCATGTGATAAGAGAATAAGAAATAAGAAACTGTATATACTATTTTTTATCAAACGCACTAATTTAGAACGGATGTCCTCTAAACAATCTCGTAGGAACAAACTCACCCAATCTATGTCCGATCATTTCTTCGTTGACGTAGACAGAAACAAATTGTTTTCCACTATGGACCGCAAACGTGAATCCCACC
This sequence comes from uncultured Candidatus Peribacteria bacterium, assembly GCA_964387665.1. Taxonomy (GTDB): domain Bacteria; phylum Patescibacteriota; class Gracilibacteria; order Absconditabacterales; family Absconditicoccaceae; genus CAYLWY01. Next base: position 22,980 of record CAYLWY010000002.1, on the reverse strand, counting down.
ATATCTGGAAGAATTTGTGACGCTCTATCCCATACTTTGATAACTTTTTTGTCTCCTGTTTCATTCATCTTCTCTACTTTCTTGAGAAGTTTAGGATGTACCCAAAATCATTTTTTTAGTGATCTAGCCATGAGTAATAATGAATAATGAATAATGAAAAGTTTTTTATCTAGTGTTATTTAAATCTTGTTTTTCTTCTTTGTGCGATAAACTTACTTGATGCTTTCTTTGAAGCTCTTGTCTTCATACCTGGAGCAACTGGTCTACCGTTAAATGCTTTAGGATATTTCAAACCGAGATCTGTATGTCCTTCACCTCATCCATGTGGATGATCTACCGGATTCATTGATTTACCAAGAACATACGGTTTTCTTCACATCCATCTCATTCTTCCTGCTTTACCTATAACAACATTCTTATGATCTTCGTTACTTACTACACCAATAGTTGCTCGACATGTTTCATAGAACATTCTTACTTCTCCAGACGGTAATTTAACATATACTAACTTCTTCTCTTCATCTCTTCACGAAATAGTTCCTGATTGTCCTGCTGATCTGATAATCTTCCCTTTTGTTTGCGGAAGAAGCTCGAGGTTATATACTGTAAATCCATCAGGAATATCCTTCAATATCTTTCTGTTTCCTGGTTTCAATACTCCTTGATCACCACACATCACTACTGTTCCTACCGTTGCTCATCTCCACGCTAATACATATCTCTTCTCTCCATCTGCATAATTCAAGAGCACTATCCACGAAGTTCTATATGGGTCATATTCAATACTCGCTACCGTAGCAGGAATATTTAATTTATCGTATCCTCTGAAATCAACTATTCTATACAACTTCTTATGACCTCCACCTCTATGTCTTATGGTCACTCTTCCCTTATTATTTCTTCCTGCGTTAGCATGAAGAGATTTGGTGAGAGATTTAGTAGGACGAGAAGCGGTGAGTACACTAAAGTCGTATCACGTCATAGAACGTCTCGAAGGTGTTGTTGGTTTATACGTTTTTACTGCCATCTAAGTAAGGAACAAAAAATGAAGAAATGTAGTCAAATAATTACGCAGAAAGCTCTATTTTATCACCTGCTTTCAAAGTTACATATGCTTTTTTATATGCTTTTCTTACTACTCCTCTACGCATTCTTATCTTTTTACCGACATTTACTACACGCACAGACAATGGAGTTACCTTGTAAATATACAACAAAGAAGCAACAACATCCGGTTTTGTAGCATCGTCATGGATGAGAAATGTATACGTGTTAATCTGCTCCATCTGTCCAAACGCTTTTTCAGTAATTACTGGCAAACCAAGGACTTGATAAGGAGACAACTTACCCAACAACTGAGGAGTAACTTGTTTTTTCGCTCTACGACGAAGAATATCTTTGAATACCATTACGCTGATTGAGTAAGTAAATGAAAACGAGTAGAAAGATTAGCAAGCGCCTGTTCAGTAAACAAGACATGCTTGTGAGTTAATATATCATAGGGATTCACCAAAGCAACGGTAGTAACCGATACTGTATCGATATTTCTCCAAGACTTGTAGGTGTTTTCAACATGTGCATCAACCACCAAAAGCGTCTTTGTTTCAGTAAGTGAGAGTGATTGCAATGCGTCAAACGCCTCTTTTGTCTTAGGAGCCGTGTAAGAAAGATTTTCAATACCACTTACTTGCGTATCCTTCAATTTCATTACCAAAGAACTCAATAACGCTTTTTGTTTCATTTTTTGGTTCATTTTCTTTGTTCGGTTTCTCGTATTCAATGGACCGAATGCAACTCATCATTTTCTTCTAATTGGAGAATCAGCTGCTCCCACTCTTGCACGTCCTGTACCCTTTTGTCTAAACAGTTTTCTTCTTGATCATACAATCTCTCCTCTTCTCTTCGCCTTAGCAGTGTTTTGACGTTGGTTTGCAAGATACATAACTACGTATTCATGTACTAACGTCTCGTTTATTGCCTCATCTGAGAACAGTGCATCAAGCTTCACTTGTTGTTTTTTCTTTCCGTTTGGGGCAAATATATCTATCGCGTATGACATACTCCTAATATAAGGTAGGTAAAAAATCTATGTGAATATACTCTATTACAAAACTACTTTCACCAAAGAAGCGTATGCCCCAGGAATAGATCCCTTGAAAGCAACCATCTTCTGTCCATCAATATCTAAGATACCTATCACAGGCAATGATCTTAGGGTTATAGTATCGCCACCCATGCGACCAGCCATAGGATGACCCTTATGAGTTCTTCTTGGCTTTCTGTTACCTGTAGATCATCACGCTCTGTGAAATTTAGAACCGTGTGTCGCAGGTCCTCCAGCGAAGTTATGTCTTTTCATTACTCATTGAAATCCCTTTCCTTGAGAAACTCCAGACAATCTTACTTGGGTAAGTCCTTCCAAGAGTGTGATCTCCAAAGGAGCTCACACAGGATATGTTTGTAAGTCAGCCGCATCTACTCTTATTTCCGTCAATGACGGTTCTTTTGTTTCTCCAGCAATCTCTATAACCAATGCAGAATATCCATCTTTCTCTTCTGTTTTATGTCTTACTACACGTTGCTCTACAGCCACTGCTAGTGTCACAGGAACAAAACGGTTATCAATCCATAGTCTTGTCATTTCTTGTTTCTTGAGAAACATCCCTCAGTGAAATATATTGGTCATCGTTAAATAATATATAAAAAAAATCTTTTTCTTCAGAGCCCCCGATGAAAGGGTTGAAGCTATCTTTACTCTCATCGATGACAAGCCCCCGATGAAAGGGTTGAAGTCACCTTTACTCTCATCGAGGATGAGCCCCCAATGAAAGAATTGAAGCTATCTACAAACTTTAGAATACTTTAACTTCGACAGAAATACCAACAGGCACTGCAAGATTTTGCAAATATTCAATAGTTTTTGGACCTGTTTCTACTACATCAACCAATCTAGAATACGTAAGTCTTTCATACTGATCTCTTGCATCTTTATAAACGAAATGCGCTTTTAAGATCGTATATCTCTTCACTTTCTTTGGCAATGGAATAGGTCATTTAACATCAGCTCATGACTTTACCAATAAGCCAAGTATTTTTCCAATAGCTGCTTCTAACATCTTGAGATCGTAACTCTTTAGTTTGATTCTCAATTTTGGTGCATCGCCTTTTTTTGACATAACAAATGATCGGTCAGTAAAAAATCAAGAACGCCCGAAGAAATCGAACAAGATCCCTTTAGACAAGAAAAAACATCGGCCATAGGCAGCACCTCTAGCCAATGTTTTAGAAAATATTATACAAGCACTTTTGTTACTACACCAGCACCTACTGTTCTACCACCCTCTCTAATAGCAAATCTCAATCCCTCGCTCATCGCAATCTTGTAGATAAGCTCAACTTCAATCTTTGCATTATCTCCAGGCATGATCATTTCTGTACCTGCAGGAAGAGAAACAGAACCAGTTACATCCGTTGTTCTGAAGTAGAACTGAGGTTTGTATCCAGTCATAAATGGTGTATGTCTTCCACCTTCCTCTTTCTTAAGAACGTAAATCTCAGCTTCAAACTTACTATGAGGAGTTACACTTCCTGGCTTAGCAAGCACTTGTCCTCTTTGTACTTGGTCTTTTTCAATACCTCTAAGAAGAAGTCCACAGTTCATACCTGCCTCACCCTTCTCAAATTGTTTGTGGAACATTTCAACTCCAGTAATAGTAGTCTTCAATGGTTCATCAACCAAACCGATAATAGCAATTTCATCACCAATCTTAACTGTTCCTGTCTCAATTCTACCTGTTACTACCGTACCTCTACCCTTAATAGAGAATACATCTTCTACTGGCATCAAGAATGGTTTATCAACCTCTCTCTCTGGAACTGGAATGTAACTATCAAGAGCAGCAAGAAGATCCCACATACACTTAGCATCACCAGCTTCATCAGTAGGATTCTGACCAGCCTTCAATGAAGATCCCATAATTACAGGAATTTCATCACCAGGGAATCCATATTGTTTCAACAACTCTCTTACTTCTTCTTCTACGAGCATAAGCATATCCTCATCATCTACCATATCACACTTATTAAGGTATACAACTATTCTTGGAACGTTAACTTGCTTAGCAAGAAGAATATGTTCTCTCGTCTGAGGCATAGGTCCATCAGGAGCAGATACTACCAATATAGCACCATCCATCTGAGCAGCACCAACGATCATGTTCTTTACATAATCGGCATGTCCAGGACAGTCGATGTGAGCGTAGTGTCTTGTTTCACTCTCGTATTCAACGTGAGCTGTATTAATCGTAATACCTCTTTCTCTCTCTTCAGGAGCCTTATCGATATCACCAAAACCTAGAGGTTTTGCAAAACCTTTCGTAGCATAAACTGCGAGCATAGCAGCTGTTGTGGTGGTCTTACCATGATCAACGTGACCGATCGTTCCCACATTAACGTGTACTTTAGACATGAGCAAAGCAAGTCAAATAAAAAAGCTTTTTCAAAGTTTTTTTGACGTAAAGATGAAGCTAGGTCATCTATACGATAAAAAAGACATTCGCTATGATATAAACATCTTGCGACAAAATACAAGTCGTTTTGAAAAAATCAAAACAATCACTTCTAGAGGGGGATTTATGGAGTATCCTTAATATATAAGGACTTACACAAATCTGTAATAACACACTGGGCATGGGTGGACTTGCTATCCTCGAAGAGGGCGAATCACCGACCTCGAATCTTAACAAATGCGATAAACATAACCCTGGGCATGGGTGGACTCGAACCACCGACCTCATCCTTATCAGAGATGCGCTCTAACCAACTGAGCTACACGCCCACAATCTCGGGAACGAGGGACTCGAACTCTCGACCTCCTGGTCCCAAACCAGGCGCTCTAGCCATCTGAGCTAGTTCCCGAAAATACACAATATGCCAGAGGGCAGATTTGAACTGCCGACACAAGGCTTTTCAGGCCTCTGCTCTACCCCTGAGCTACTCTGGCAGGGAAATTTTTGGGGCAATGGAACGGTGTATAGCAATTTATGACAAAATTGCAAGTCAGACTCTCGACAATTTGTTTCCGAGTTGAAAAAGCACTCATAATACATACACCTCTCCCTATGGTGAGGTGGCCGAGCGGCTGAAGGCGTACGCCTGGAACGCGTATATACGGGCAACTGTATCGAGGGTTCGAATCCCTTCCTCACCGAATCTTACCTTCATATCACTTCTCATGCACACTACTCAAGCTATCCTTGCACACAAATACGATAGTCCTTCTTGAAATGTTTCCTATGTACTGTTTCAGCCAGAACATACTTTTTCATTTACAGAAGGACAGTTTTGTATGATTGAAGCAGCAATCAACGACAAGATAAGCAAAAAACCCTATAGCATAGCAAGTACAAATCGCCTTCTAAGTGAGGAAAAGCTGATCTGATTTGTCGTCAAAAAAGCAAGTGAAAACGGCATGTCTGATTTCTTGACCAAGCAGATCAGTATTGGCGATACGGTAACGCTCAAATGACCTGTAGGACACTATATAGATCCAAAAAAACATCAGAACTACCTCTTCGTTTCTACGTGAAGCGGACTCTCTCCCAACTTCTGACTGTTTCAACATCTTGTCTACGAAACAGCAGAATACAACAAAATAATCAATCTGTTCTGAGAAAGAACGTCACAGGATCTGATACCATATATCACGGAACGTTTTTTTGATCATGAACTACCAAACGTGCATACCACCATCTGCCTTTCTCAAGAGAACAAGAGCACAACAGGATATAGCAACGGCTACGTACAAAACAAACTCGCTTCAGCTATCAAAATATTATGAACAGCAACAAGTTGTTTTGTCTGTTGAAGCCCTGCCATCGTTTCAGATGTTGTCTATCAGCTTACCGAACTTGGTGTGGCGAGAGAA
>CAYLWY010000002.1:12269-16954 GCA_964387665.1 uncultured Candidatus Peribacteria bacterium | reverse complement strand
TGCCATCGTTTCAGATGTTGTCTATCAGCTTACCGAACTTGGTGTGGCGAGAGAAGATATCATCGTAGAAAAGTACTAAGGAAACTGAGGAAAAATTCACGAAAAAAATCAAAATCGTCATAATTTTCAACCTTATGTATAGTCTGGAAATGGAGAAGTTTTTTCTGGGAATCTCATCGTAAAGTCACTTTCAATACGTTTTTAGGTATCACATCGTAAATCCATACGTTTAGGTATTATTAAGAGGTTCCCTAATAAGGGAACAATTTCTACTATAGATGTCATGTTGAACGAAGTGAAACATCTCTAGAGAAATGATACTAAGATATCTGTGGATTCTTCGCTAACACTCAGAATGACGTGATACGTATCAAGTTGTAGACTCAATAGTTTCTAAAGTCTAACCTCCACATTCTATTACCTCAGTAACTCCTGCACCTTTTTGATTGCCCTACTTGCCCTTTGCCTGACTGCATCGGTCTGCAGTCACGTAATAGTAGCAATTTCATCAAAAGACAACTCTTCGACATATCTAAAAAGAACGACATCTTTCGAGAGATCATCAAGCTGATCAAGCACTCCGTAGATACGTTTTAGTTGGGTTGCTTTTTGTGCTTCTTGTAAAGGGTCTAGACCCGCATCTTGCAACATATCTTCTAACCCATCTAGACGTTGGGTATGCTTTTTTGCTTTGAAATAATCTACAACAAAATTCCTAAACACCGTCCAGACTCGTGGCTCTAGAGGTTGTTTTGGGTCTACACGATCTATGCGATCTCGCAGTTTTACAAAAAAATCACCGATGAGATCATACATTCACTGACGATCGATATGATAACGTCATGCCATATAACGGTAAAAACGATCTACCATCTTGGTATACAGTTCACTAAATGCTTGCTGATCACGACGTTGTAAACGACGTACATACTCAGGGGAAAATTCCATACTCAGGTGAAACAAAAAAATCAAACCACACTATACAACAACCTTAAACATAACTTAAATAGGAAAACAACAAAATATCTTGGTCACCTCATCCACAGGAAAGACATCAACCTCTCGTCACGTGGCTTTAAGCTCATATTCTACCTCTTCAAATCTTCGGTGTCGTGTTTTAATTTTTAGTGGTCACTGTTCTGTATCGTGTACAAAAGGACGCCTTTCGTGATGATGGACAATAAGCATCCTTCACGACGGATGAATACAGCGTCTGGCCTCAGTAAACACGGAAGAGAGTGTATCTAGATGAAGCAATAAAAACACAGTGAGAATAAGCTCATATCTTTCTGACGCTACAGGTAATGGCTCACGAAGATCAGCATGTACCTTTTGTGTCCACGCTGGCGCACGATCTAGCATATATTGAGCACTATCGATGATAGTCCACGACGCGATTCATTTCCCTTGCAACAAAGTTGCCCATCTCCCATCTCATCCCCCAAGATCCAACACATGCACTCCCTGCAGAGATCTAGGAAGATATTTCATCACCGCTCATTCGTCCCACAACGTGAGTTTTTTGTGGTAGTCGTGGTAGAACTCAGCTACTTGATTGTATCAATCAGTAGGTTCTACAAAAGGAATATGTTCGTGCTGATAACTCATAAGAAAACAACAAAGTAATGTGTAACAACTCGCTACATAAAGAAAACCCTTACCTTCATCTCAGTTTCTTTAAAAAGTCGCTTCGCAATCTTTCCCCTAGGGAACAAGTTCGACGTATTACATTTCTTTAGAAATGTAACGAAACTTTACCAAGTAAAGTTTTATTAACGAAAGATAAAGTAAAACGTCAATCTTGATGCGAGAGTTTAGAAATTTCTATACGTTAAAAAAACTTTTTTTGATTTTGTTCTCACTCCCAGATATCTTCTTCATCGTCTCCTGAAAGCTCTTTCGGTCATACAAGTCCATCTAACTTCTTACTCAAGTCCTCTTCGTCTACCACCGCAACGAGTGCTGATAGTTCTTTTAATTTATCACTTGTTTGTTTTAGACGGAAGTAAAATCTACTGAGTTGAGAAATAACCTTGGTATAGTCTTCGTTTTGTTCGAGAAGTTGCTGTGCTCTTGATTTGAGAATCTTGTTTTGGATAGAAAATTCTTGGAGTTGTGTGGACTGTTGTTGTAGATCTTCTTCGAGCTGGAGATAACTATTTCTGAGCTCCTCGATAATTTTTGCATTACCAAATCTTCCATACGCAATCATATATCAAATCAGTCACCCAATGAGTAATCACAGTATCGTATATAAGATCATGATAGCTGAATAACTAAATACAAAAATGTCTACTCATTCCATCAAGAAATGCAAGATTTCCGAGCATATAAAAATACAATCTATATAGTTAGTGTAGAATATCGCACATGTACCGACTACCTTTGGAAAGAAATTTCTCTAGATAGACTTGCAGTCGTGATACATAATACGTATATTCCCAAAACAAAATTTTTATCACTAAAAAAACAAAAATGCCTAAAAAACAAGATCAATTAGCTACTCTCGAAGAATTGCTTAGCAATATAGAAACCGAAATCAAAAGAGCAAGACTCATGCTCGGACAACTCCAAGGCAAGACAGACCAAGAACTTACCGAGTCAGCAGAACAGAGCACCAAACAGTATGAAAAAACCTCAGAGTGACTCCTTAGTTATGATGAAGGAGCAGATGTCAAAGTAGTAGAATGAGTGTACGACGGCTATTTTATGATCGGTGCAGACAAGAAAAAATACCCTGTTCCTATGAACTATTCGAGTAAAAGTAAACTAATCCCTGGCGATGTACTCAAACTCAGAGTAATGAGTGATGGTAAACTTATCTATAAACTCATCTGACAAGCTGATAGAAAATTTATCAAAGCAACCCTTTCAAAAGCTGATGAAAGCGGAAAGTTTACCGCACTCAGCGATGAAGGAACGGTCTATTTCCTCAATCAAGCTGCTGTAACTTATTTCAAAGGAAATACGGGAGATGAACTCAGCATCATCGTCAACGCTGATGGTATCGGCAATTTTGCTGCTATAGAAGCGTTGATTCCTCAGCAAACTCATAACTATACTGCATAATACGCCTAAGGAAACTCCAACGTTTTAGTTCTCTCATGAGTAATAAAACAACATCTATTTTAATACTTTATGAGAGTTTTTCAGAGTTTCCCTAACTTTTTATCACTTAGCAGACATGATTTCATCATTTCAGCATATTTCACCGAAAACAAAGCGCCTTCTTATATTATGAACGTTTGGTCTTTGTATAGCAGGAATAGCTCTCTATACTACACAAGCAGTACAAGTTGCAAACCTCCCTTTCTGAGATACCAGATTCAAAGAGCTCACCTATCTAGCGACCAAGATAACTGACTGTCAAGACTGTAATACAATTCAGTATTTCTGGGAAAATAAAGGATGATCTGCATGTGATATTAGCACGGTTACTCTCTCATCTACCCTAGAAACTGCGCAAAATCCGAACACCAAAGTTATCAATATCACATCCCAACCACTTACCGACCGATTAGCAGATAAGTGAACGAACAAGTATATCTTCGATCAGAAAAACTACGAACTCTTTGCAGCCCAGTGTCATCGTTTCTAGATATGCCGAACATCCCCTTATTATACCAGCAAAAACACCAAGTCAGACTTGGTATTTTTTTATGACACGTTTCTGCAAATAAAAAAAATCGGTCCGGAGACCGATTTTTTATTATTACTTCTGTTGTCGAGATTATTGGATAACAACACCAAATACATCATCACCAGTAGTAAGTGCTTGCATGTCAGCAACACTTCCTGAAAGATCACTACCAGAGAATTGTGCGTAATTACCATTATCACCCTCCATAGTAGCAAAAACAAATACTGCACTACCGTCATTTGTAGTTACAGCAGCGTAGCTACCAGCACAGTCTGTAGCAAATCCTCCATTAATAACATCATCACCATTTACGTGAGTACTCTGTGGATCTTCAGGCAAGCTAGCCATATAATCACCAAGATCAGCACTAGTACCAGCTGTGATTGTACCCAATGTTTCGATACAAAGATCGTCACCTGTTGAAGTAAGTGCACCATGGTCATTCATCAAGAGACCAATAGCATTTGAGATTTGGTTTACACCCGCTTGTCTTGAAATGTCTCTTGCTCTTGCTTGTGAACCTACAAGTCTAGGAAGCAAAGCTGCAATCAAGATACCCACGATAATAATTACGATGAGTACTTCCACGAGGGTGAAACCCTTGAGATTTTTTTTCATGTTTTGTTTGAAAAAATAATAAAAAAAGAATTAATCCTTTTTCCCTGATAAGAAAGTGTTTTTCAAAGCTTTCGAGAAAGCAAAATACTTTCTTATCAGTAAAAGTACTACTATTATATACTGACATTATCAAAAAAGCAAGACATTTTTATAAAAAAGTCAAATAAATCTTGGAGGATGGCTTTATATAAACAATGTTACCTTAAATGAAGCTAGAGAAAAAACACGTTTTTGATCAAAAAGTAATGTATTTACTTGTTCTCGAACCATCAGGAAGCGAAGCTGTAACGCGCTACATTTTATCTATAAAGTTTCGTGTACTACGAAAAGCCCTACTTCAACACCCCAATCATCTCTACATGGTAGGTCTGAGGAAACATATCTACTGGTTGTAGTGCAGTCAAACTCCGTCATCAATCTATCAACA
>CAYLWY010000002.1:8076-12169 GCA_964387665.1 uncultured Candidatus Peribacteria bacterium | reverse complement strand
GGAAACATATCTACTGGTTGTAGTGCAGTCAAACTCCGTCATCAATCTATCAACAGCTGTATATCTCTAGCAAAGGTTACTGGATTACATGAGATATAGAGTAACTTTATATTACGGTTCTTATGTAACTCGAGAAGAAAATCGATAACCGTTTTGTGCAACCCCTCCCTCGGAGGATCTACGATGACGAGATCTAGCTCTTCGAGAAGTTCCTGCAGCTGAGGATGATGACGCACAAGTTGCTCTGCTTTTCCAGCAAAAAAATGAGACTGTGCTGCAACACCATTGATCTGAGCATTTTTGTGTGCATCGACAATTGCTTCTTCCACGATCTCAATACCCACGAGACGAGATCACCATCACGACTTCAGTGCACAGATACCGATCGTCCCACTACCACAGTACAGGTCTAGTATCGTTCCTTTTACTTTCCCTACCATCTGGAGGGCAGTAGAAAATAATATCTCTGCACCTGTCGTATTGGTCTGAAAAAAAGAAAAGGGAGAAACCTGAAAACTGAGCACCTGATCAAAAAGATGTAACTCCTCAAAAATACGTCCCTCTCATCGTATCGTTTTCACCTCTACCTCAGGATGGTGTACTGTATCTGCAAGGCCATTATTTTCGATAACGACCAAGGTGGTAAGCAAAGAGCGAAGACGGCTATTTTGCTCCCATTCAGTAAGTAGTTCTTGTCGTTTACGAGCATCTTCTTCGTGATCCACAAACCAACGTGAGGCAATACTAAGCATGACCATAGTCTGCTGGGTATGATGTGTGGATCTGATCACCATATGTCTACATAATCAGTGATGTTGTTTTACTCTATACATCGGCAGTCAGCTTGCAAGCAACGACTCTTTCAAAAAGGCATATACCTCATGCATACGTTCTGAAACAAGAAAACACTGATCTATATCCACTATCTGGGCAAAACGCCCCTGTTGGTGAAATCAAATGGTCGTATACTCGTCATATTCTCCGTTTGCTACGTTACTCTTACCTAGTTCGTCATGGTACGCACGAAAGGTCCCACATGAAAATTCTATTTTATTTCTATACTGAAGCACCTGAGGTGAAGGAAGTACTGGAGGCAGGGTAAGTGCCTGACAAGCAGGAACTTTTCTCAAACTATCTATCACCATCGTTTGTTTCAGTTCAAGCTGGTTTGCGTAACTTATCGCCTGTCGTTTGCATCCTCCACATCCATGTTTATGCAATGGGGTGTCATGTTGCTGTCCATAAGCAAAAAGATAGTGAGGACAGACGACCTCACTAGAAAGCAAAGATGTATCATACCTCTGCACGTTAGTTATTTGCAATTCGATATAGTCTTTTTTTTGTTTCAGGATATTTCCCTCTACAACACTTCAAGGAAGTCATCACTTCACCAGTACTTTTTTTCCATTATCGAGTGTGCCTATACCGATTCCTCCGTATCACAATCACGTGATATGCACATCACGAAGTGTTTTATGTTTCATATATAGTAAATCGCATTTAAAAACAGAACGTACGAATTCAAGAAAAACGACGATTTACTACGTAGAAAATACACATTTGTATATATTAAATTTAAAGTGTATTTTCTATAATCATACAATTGAAACTATGCTACTTCTCCTGTTACCGTATTTATTCTCACGGTAGCACCAGCTTCGAGATGAAGTGCTACCATCGTCTCGAGACCATTATCGAGTGTCGCTGGCTTTTTACCTGCAGTTGCTCTATCTCATTTGACTCCCGGCACTGTTTCTGCAATAGTGTATTCGATCACATTTGGTAAAATAACCCCGATCACGTTTCCGTCAAACAACATAATGTAACAATCCAAGTTTTCTTTCAGATAAGGAATAACGTCTTCTATCTGGTCTGCAGGCAGATCATATATTTCAGAGGTATCTTGTTCCATAAACGAATAGGTATCCAAACCACTATATAAGAAAACAGCATTTTTGGTCTGTACTTCTACTTGCTCTAGAGTAGTTCATGACTTGTACGTAAGCTGTTGATTACCACCGTTGACAATATCTTTTACCTTAAACGTATAGGTCGCACTTCCTCTTCCTGTATGCGTGTGTCAGATATCGATCACTTTAAACAATTTTCCTTCTACTTGGAGCACCACGCCCTTCTTCACACTAGAGGTATCTATCTTCATATTTCTTGCAAATTAAAAAAAGATGCCAAAACGCATATGGCACCTGTATACATATATCCGACCAAAAGTCTAGGTTAAAAACGCTTGCGTAACGATTCTCTGAATTGCATACGAAAATACGACGATCACTACGCCGATGGCAGCGTTTTTGACTGCGTCGTTTGCCTCTGAGGTCTTGTCTACAGAGGTTCAGGTTAGCGCACTTATCGTATAGAGATATCACGCATAGATAATCATAGCAGATCAGACAATCAATGCCATGTTTGCCACAAATTTTACCACTCTAATAAGTAAACACAAAATAGTATCCCACGTCACGATTCAGCTACTCAACATAGCGCCTAAATCACATCAAAATTTATCTGAACTGTCTTTAACATCGGTATAATCTAAACCATACTTATTGTATGCATTTCGAAACTTTTTTCCTTCAGCAGTATTTGGATTGGTAAGTTTATCGACTTTTGTTCCATAACTATCGTCTTTTGCTTCTGGAATAAGGACAAACGGATCTTTTTCTCCAGCATACACTGACGAAAACAACGGCATACACCGCATGATTGAGATAAGTAATCACAGCAACCAACGTTTCATGAGCTAGAAAAATCTAAAATTTTTTCCCTGTATGCTACAGTATAATCTCTTGATCCAGTTTTGGCAAATCTACAGCAGTAATTATTCCTGTAATCGGTTCATCGGGGTGTCCTGTTTCTGTAACCCAGACTACTTCGTTGTGCTTTTGCTCTTCTCGAACGAGAGAAAAAAGTCCCACTACCTCATATACACTGGCATCACTCGGTAAGAAAAGTGCTTGTTGTGTTCCAGAAGTAAGACACTCTTGTACTGGTTTGTTCAAAAAATCTGTATCCAGCGTCGCTGTAACGATCTGACTAAGAAATAAGGTGTCTAGATATTTACCTGATGCATCTCTCACCGGCAACGCAGGCAGGTGTGAAGTAATAATAAGTTGTATAGCATCTTGTAGAAATGTGTCTCCTTGTACCACAGGAATTTCTCATGTAGTCCATCTTTGTACCGTAGGCGGTTTGGTAAGATGTTCATAGATCGTTTTTATCTGTTCAACCGCATAGTCTGAGGCAAGCAAATAATGATGCTGTTCTAGACGAAATCCATGCACCACTTGATTTCTTAGATCACCAAAATATTTTAACTTGTGCTGGTACTTTTTCACAAAAGCAGTCACTGGATAGGTTCCCTGCACCACTCTTTCTACTTTTTCTATAAACGGCATATACGCCTCAAGTCATAAAACTATTTCCAAAAACTTATCAATATGATTGAAATAGGCAAGAAAGGTGTTTGAGTTGCTTATAGAATGAGGCATAAAGGTTTTTTTTGAAACAAATTCACTTCATCATAAGTATACACACATCGTTCACAAAAACAAAAAAACGCACTAGGCGTTTTTTTCTATTGTCTACTATTTTTTTCTTGGCACCGACAGGAGTCGAACCTGTGTTACAATCTTCGCAGGATTGTGTCTTATCCACTAAACGACGGCACCATATAAACTTCAAGGAGAGCCAGACTTGAACTGACAATTGAGGTGCCGAAGACCTCCGTGTTCCCAATTACACTATCCCCTTATATACAGAATATAAAGTCGAGAAACATTTACTTTCTTCACGCTTTTGCGGCTTTTTTTAGATATTTTCTAAATCCCCATGCACTCATACCACGATGAACAAACGTCGTATCTCAGCTATTTGCACTGCGTTGCACTCTGTATCCGTCAGGATCTTCACGAACTGACGTAGTATCGCAAATCCACTTTCCTGATCTCAGGAAAAAAACATACTCATGTCCCTTTGGATTTTCAAACGTTCTTTTTACTCCTTCTTGACTTGCCGATCATTCACCCATCAGTCCTTTTTGTTTTGCTTGCTGTTGCTTCTTTTTCAAGATTCACAT
>CAYLWY010000002.1:0-7976 GCA_964387665.1 uncultured Candidatus Peribacteria bacterium | reverse complement strand
ACAAAGAAACCACGACTTGCTAAATCAGCAAGCAATAAGGCGATCTGTTCATACGATGCAGCAATTGTCCCGACAAGAGGCAACCCAATATGCCAACTCACCACACGTCCGTCTACGATCTGCTTTGGCTTTCCGTATCACAGACACAGTCAGATCAAAAAGCCCAGCTGTTCGTCATGGTCGTGTGCGTTTGATAAAAATCATGCCGCCGAGATCTGACTGCCAGACAAACGAGTAAATCAACCTTCTACGACCACTGTATGACCCATTCAAGCAGTTGTAAGATACGATTGTATAACCGCTCTTCACTCATCTCCTCACGCATATTTGTACAAGTATGTTCACCACGTATCGGTTTGTTCATCATACTCTTGGTAGACAGACATTCACGCTAGGACAGCTTCAACGGGTATATTTTCCAACGACTGTTGCTCATACCACAAAGGAATGCTCATCCCATC
This sequence comes from uncultured Candidatus Peribacteria bacterium, assembly GCA_964387665.1. GTDB lineage: Bacteria > Patescibacteriota > Gracilibacteria > Absconditabacterales > Absconditicoccaceae > CAYLWY01. Next base: position 7,515 of record CAYLWY010000002.1, on the reverse strand, counting down.
ACCGATGTGTTGGGGCAGCATTCGTTGAAGTTGCTGTTTTCGATACACCAATAGTTCTGCGTCTGGCAAGAGAAACGTACCTTCTTTTGCGGTAACTGTTCGTTCTTTTGGTGAACGAACTTCTTTGGTAAACAGATGCGAACGAATATCGTACATAGTCTTTAAAAAACTAAACTAACGTTTTGAAACACTACTAGCGCTTTTGAAAGACTTTCCATATAAGCATCAACTCAGCCATATTGACGAGCAAAGCCGACCCTCCATGACTAAAAAATGGTAACGTAAGTCAGGTCAAAGGAAGCAGTGACATATTTACTCCCATATTGATAAATGCCTGCATGATAATCAATGAAAGCAAGCCAACCACCAAAAGCTGATCCTCTTCGTCTGGAAGAGTAGGCAACTTTTTCAATACTACTCGCGCAAGTCATAAATACAATGCCAAAATAATACCAATACCAATCACGCCAATTTCTTCTCCCAGAGCAGCAAAAATGAAGTCACTTTGTGCTTCTGGCAGATAACCAAACTTCTGCAATCATTTACCATATCATTTTCCTACTCGTCATCATCATCAGATAGCAAGCAATGCTTGCTTATTTTGTCGTCATACATCTTTGTTATCTTCATACTTACTAGGATGCAAGTAATAATCAATCCTCACACGAATATGACCAAATTGTAGAGCAGCAAGAAACATCGCTCCAATTCACAACACTATAGTGAGTGCGATATACGACTTCTTACCTCAGGCATACCAAAACATCAATAAACTCACTGGGGCAAGTACGTACACAGTCCCGAGGTCGGGAATAAGCACGAAGATGATATAGCATATTCCAGTAATGATGAGAAATCACATATACCGAGTCAGCTCATTCATTACCGACCTTTTTCTCAGTAACCAAGATCATAAGAAAAACACAAATCCCAGCTTAAAAAACTCACCTGGCTGAATATTGGTAAATCAAAGATCAAGCCATGCGGTAGCTCACTTATACGTTTCTGCAAGAGGGGTAAACAACAGAAGAACTGCGGCTAACGTCAGGAGAAAGATAATATTTTTCAGTTTTTTGATGTGGCGTCGCGGTAAGAAAAAGATCACCAAACAAACTGCCAATCACACGCCTATATTGGTAAGTTGTTCGAAAAAATAGAAATAGTTGGTTGGATCCGTTCTGAGACCTTCTTCAACCCAATACAAGGTCAATCAAAATGACTCAAAAACACTTACGCTATAGACCGCAAATAAACCCACGACGACAAGAATTGCTCACAAAACAAGTATCGACACCACTGCTTAACGGATAAAAAACTTCTCACAAGAGACTGTACTGTATCTATCTCAACCATATAGTAAATAGATTTTGAATTTAGAGAAGATAGTTGTTCAAAATCTATTTACTACGCAGAAAATTGACGAATGTTTATACTAATTTTATAGTCAATTTTCTATAAATTCAAAACACTTTTCTAGAAAAGTTTGTGTTCCCTGTATTGCAATTCAATAGCTCTTCCGTACATTGTAGATAGCGGAGAAAAATTTGTACTGTATCTGTCTGAAGCCCCATTTTACACCATATTATGTGCATGGTCCCAAAATTTCTGGTTCCTATTGCTGTATGATGCATCATACAAGTCGTCAAGCTTGTCATAGATCTTATCGCAGCAAAAAAACTTCACCGAAGTGCACTCCGAAGTGCTGGTGGATTTCCTTCTGTACACAGCGGTATCGCAGCAAGCATAACTACGGTTATGTGGTTTGAACATGGGATAGATTCGACCGCTTTTGCTCTCGCTTTTTGTTTTTCTTTCTTGTTTCGGTACGACGCTGCAAATGTAAGATACGAAGCAGGACAGCACGCAAAATTTTTGAAAAAGATAGGACAAGAATTGTGAGGCATACTTGATATATGAATGAGTACCCCTCTTTTGAAAGAAAGACTGTGACATACGTTTATAGAAGTAATGTGATGAGTTTTTATCTGAGCAGGACTTACCGCGCTCATCTACCGAACAAGTAGCGATATTCATCTGTATTTCACCACTTAAACATCGACGCTTATGATTTTTTGAAAAAAGAAAGCCAAAAAGCTGAGAACGCGTCCGTTTTGGTGAACTCAGTTGCAGCAGCTTCAGCGAAAGAAATATTTGCTTGTTACGACGATAATAAGTTTATTTTGTGCACTTTTTCTCTGATGACATCGAGTCTACAAAAAAACTATGTGATCTGCTAGTTATACCATGAGCAAAGTAGTATTCGCTCCAGAGAGTGTTACTGCGTTACGTAATATAGAACTTTATACTGCTGTCTCAGAAGCTCTCCAAGGAAAGAATTACTTTCGGACGAAACGATTACACAAAAAAGATATCCTCCAACACATTCAACTAACTCATCCCTTGGTTGCTGATTTTGTACTGGAACACACTACACCATGAAGTGTCTACGTCACTATCATTTTTCAACGTCCAGCTCTTCTACGACAGACACCATCAGCATACTTTGTCTCTTACGATGAAGATATCTACCCTGTAAGTATCGAAAGCATCCTCACGCAGTGACTTACTCCTATACAACTGCCTAAGTTTAGTAGCTGACGAACAGATATCAACGGTATCTACCGATGATTTAGTGAGCAAGAACTCGTCAAGCGTCTCCAGCTGATAGAAGAAAACTTAGGTACTTGATCGCTCAGTGAACTCATTTACCAACCTGGAGGAAAAAGATTATTCGTTACCTACAAAGGAAAACGTGTCTATTTCAATCTCCAGAAAGATATGCTTCCTCAGATAGACAAACTCCTCGCCCTCGAACAACATCGAGAATGATTTCCGAGTGTCTGGACGATAGATGTGGGAAGTAGGGAAGAGGCGGTAGTGAAATAGCCCAATAAATAGTATATTTACTCTAGAAAGTTCATTTGACTCATACTTTTACTCATGGTTGATTAGTAAATCCTTGTAAAACGTCACGATTATCTGGTATATAATGTTGATATCATAAATATAATTGTATTGCTGATTCGTTATCTTGTATTGGTATGGTATACGAAACATTTCCTGATAGAGTAACTACATTATTTCAATTATAATTATCACTGTTTTCTCGAAATCAATTATAATCTGTGTATTTTCAAGAAAGCGATGCTGTTAATCTTTTAGTTCTAAGTTCACCAAAAAGTTCAACATCCAGTTGTCTATTTTTTCATGTATCATAAATAGCACTTCACTTTCACCAGGCATATTGCGATTTGGCTCATACTGATAACCTTTTTTCTGCTCATAAATTTCTTTCATATCTCACTCCTCATCATACTCTAAATCACTCTACTCACGAAAACGCTTCACCTCATCATGGGGTTGCATATAATGCAGGATCTCTTGTATCAAATCAATATCACATTCATGCGGCTGCAGTTACGTTTCCGTTAGAAATAGGCAAGCTGTGCGATATTGCAGCTCCAGCACTTCCTCTTGTTCTTACAGGAAGATCTTGATTGCCTCATCTATACTCTCACGCACTACCACCAAAATCAACATTTCAAGAAGCACTTATTCATATAGCTGTCTGTTCACTTATTGGTATACTATTATCGTATCATCATCATACACTTGCTGTATTTAGAGGAGCGTCATTTCATTGTGCAACATCTGGTCTAAATGAAGCGTTTACGCTAACGTCTCATACATGTGTATCTTTCGTCACTTGAGATCATACTATAGATATATTTTCTCATCAAATGGTAGCTTGATCTAACCTAACACTAACATCAGTATGCCCATCCCTTGATATGTCAGTATCAGGTCATGTATTTTTCATAGCCTTATTTAATGTATTTCCATCAGATCATGTAGTAGTAACATCTACAAAGTGTTTGTCTTGCGCTGCTCCATATATATCTCAGTCAAACCTTTCTTTAAATCTCTGATTTAATTTTTTAGCAATATCGTCTACCAGCAAAACATCTTCAGGAGATTGCGTAAATAGCACTTGACTTGGCATATAGGCAGAACCTACTATTGTAGCATTTTGTGCATGTATTTGATTTATTTCTTCTATCGAAATAGTTTCCGTATCAATTAAAGTATAAGCTCAAGATGGGTATATTTTTGCAATCAAGTTGAGAGGCACATAGTAGTCAATCCCATCTTTATAAAACACTACTATTCACTGATCAGCTGCATCACTTGCAACAATAGATCAAAACTTATCGTAAGTAACCGTATTATTTATCACGATCTGTTCACCAACTAAAGGGGTTCATCAGTGTGTATATGTAGATGAAATAATTCGATTTATTTTATTTCTAGTTTCTCATGAAACACGTTTTTCCTCTATAACAAATTTTTTTCAAACTTCTGCAACATTCTCTCACAAAATAATTCATGGTTTTCATTCTATATATTCAGGGTCAAGAGGAAGTGTGTTGGTAGCAACTTCTCTAGGAGCAAGTTCTTCATTCTCACTTCAACTTGGAGCATTTCTATTCATTGCAACTAAAAAAAGTAAAAACTATATTGATCATAAAAGTTCTTCGACTTCATTTTCAGTGTATTGATGTTCTATAGATTCTTGTTGTCTAATATTTTCAATTAATATTTTCGCCTTATTACGTATCTTCTGTTTTTTACTCTCATCCAAATCTTTGCAGGCAAGTATATATGATTCTACTGAACTTATAATATTCTGTAAGTATTTTTTTTTGTTTTCCTCCCTATTTTTCGTTTCTTCTTGAATAACAGCAACTATTGATTCACGACCTTCTGGGTTTGTTTTTACATATTCAATTAACAATACTTTCTCTTTCTGAGAAAACGCTTGTGATTTCTCTATCCATTCTACTGTATACTCAAAAGTAATCATTTTTTTTCCATCAATCCTAAAACTATAGTATACATTTAAAAAAACAAAAATACAAATTCTAAAACAATTTGTCTATCATATAAGAAAAAACTACCTAGAGGCAGTTCGTTTAGAAGATGGTGATCGATACTGGACTCGAACCAGTGACCTCCACAATGTCAATGTGGCGCTCTCGCCAACTGAGCTAATCGATCATAGGCATATATATATTCACTGTGTAAACTTTTTGACGTATATTTTTTTAGTGCTTTTCGTTCTGAGCTAATCGATCATGGCGTATTTACTCTTTTGATTTACCATGAAAAGCGTATAGTCAGCTTTTATCGTCTCTCGTTATGAAACATATAGCATTTACCGGTGGCGGAAGTGGATGACACATCACCCCCATCGCTGCGCTTATCGAATACGGATTGCAAGATACACATATTGCCTCACAATGCAAGCTTTTTCGGTTTTGAGAACGTCATGCACTAGAAGAACGTAGTGCAAAAAGCTATGACAAAGTTACCTTCGTTCCCGTGCGTTGCGGCAAATTGAGAAGATATTTTTCTTTTGAAGCAGTACGACTAAACCTCAGAGACGCTTTTTGGTGACTAGTAGGCATATTCGAAACAGCATACCTCCTTCGTAAACATCGTATCGATTTCGTATTTTGTAAGTGAGGACATGTGGCGCTTCCTGTGTGTATCGCTGCGTACCTCATGCGTGTGCCTATCGCTATGCATGAATCAGATACCTACGCTGGCATGACCAACCGTCTCGTCGCAAAGATGACGCCACATAGATTTGTGTGATTTCCTGATATACTCGCTCCTAGCATCTGTATCTGACAACTCCTTTCACCTCGTCTGCTCCATCCAGACGAGACCTTTTTTGATACCTCTACTATCAATACACCTATTGTTCTCGTCATGTGATGATCACAAGGGGCGTGAGTGTTATTTGATCGACTGCTCAGGTACCTCACGACAGAAAACAGTAACCAGTTCCACTTTCTCGTCCTCTTATGATCCAAAAATGGTCACTATACAGAACGTTTCGCCCCCTACAGCAATGTACACTCATTTACCTTCATAGAAAAACCAGAGCATATGGCTCGCTTGTATCAAGTCGCTGACATCGCTATTACCCGTGGTTCAGCTACCTCTCTCGCAGAACAACAACTGTATACTCTTTGTAAAATTATTGTCCCCTTACCGTATACGTGATGAAATCATCAATGGTACAATGGGTTACGATATCGTGACACCTATGGAGATAGATTATTCGAGCAAAACGATCTCTTGGAAGAGCACCTCACCACCACGCTCGACACTATGACCTCCTACCACAAAACAACTCAAGAAGCAAAAAGCGGATCACTGGAAACCCCACTACAAACGGTACGACACACGCTCCTCAAAGAGTAATACATTTTCCCTTTGTCCTGATTTAGAGATACTTTTTTTCTGTAATAAAAAAACGCCCAAAGGCAAATTCCTTGAGCGATATTGCTCAAAGATAGCATCATCGGAAATACCGGTTCCGATGATAAGTAAAGAAGAAGTTATTATACACAACCTACTCTTTAGTTACCATCGGGATACTATCTCTGAAAAGTGATATGTGCCATTGGCTGTTGTCAGCACTCGTACACAAGAAGTAGTGGGTTTTGGTTTTTGGAAAGGTGGGTGTCCTGTAACAGGACTTTTTGTTTTTGACGATAAGGATATACTGAGGAAAATATTTTTTACAATTTTTTTACAACATTTTGATACAACCTTTGGTTAGAGGTATATTTTCAATTATTGATCATAATATAGTGACTTAAATATTATTATATTTACAATATTTTACAACCAGTCTACCAACTGATGCAGATACTTAACTTTCGTATGATCCACTATGGTGAGATCACGAGCTTCTCACGATCTTTTTGCATGGAGTTTGGTAGGAAGGATCTGTCCTCCTAGACCGATCTCTCCTAGGAACACCATATCATTTGGCAATATTTTCCCTTTGTACTGAGAGTAAATCGCTGCTGCGACCGCGAGATCCAGTCCACTATCACGAAATGTAAACTCACCTGGGATGTTGATAAAAATATCTACCGCACCGAGTTTTAGTTTCAAATACTTTTCCAAAATAGCTACCAACAAGGTCAGTCTATTGTTTTCTATACCGATAGCTACTCTCTGTGGATATTTACCGACTGATTTGTTTAACAATGCTTCTAGGGTAATGACCAACGGTCTGCCGTTGTCTATCGCCACACTCAGTACGTGTCCAGCTATCGCGAGTTTTCCTCAGAGAATTCTCTCTTTCAGATCATAGACAGGTTGTAAACCAAACAGCGTCATCTCGAAAATGCCTGTCTCGTCCGTCGTGCCAAATCTATTTTTACGTGTTCTGAGAAATCTATACTGCCCATATCTATCTCCTTCGAGATAGAGCACTACGTCTACGATATGTTCGAGATACTTCGGTCATGCAATTTCACCGTCCTTGGTTACGTGACCGATAATGAGCAACGTAATACCCAGCTTTTTGGCAAGATCTGCAAGTGCTTGCGTACAGGTCTTGACCTGTGCGACCGATCATGCACTACTGTCTACCGTCGAGGTGGCTATCGTCTGTATCGAATCTACAATGATAAAATCGTACGACGCCTC
>CAYLWY010000001.1:0-118580 GCA_964387665.1 uncultured Candidatus Peribacteria bacterium | reverse complement strand
GCAAATTCAATCATCGCTTGTTCTACTTGTTCACTAAAACAAACCATCTTATCAGTTTTATCATCGTAGTAATGGCTTATTTGGGGATGATTGTTTAAAAACTCCTCGGCCGTTGGTATTTGTTTCATGGTCGTTCTGTTTTAAATCGTTCTAGATAATATTTAGCAGTTTCTTTTGATACAGAAGAGTACTCATTGAAATCTTCGTTTTGAGCTAAGAATTGAATTAACTGAATTATGTCTTCTTCATCATAACTTCTTTCTCGCTGCCATCTAGCTCCTGCAATCCAGTTATCTGTTTTGCACAAATTAGGATCAGCAAGATTAGCAGCAGCTTCGTAAAGCGTTTCGTGTTTCATTATTTGACGTTTTCTAGTGGGTAACTGTTAAGAATTGAGTTTTTATTTATATTTATCTCAACACCTTCCTCTACCAAAACATCTGGATAATCAAATATTTCGCCAGACACTAGGTCTACAAATTCTACATAAGCCTTTTCATTTACTTCCTTTAAAGCAGCCTCTATGTGAAGTTTAGCAAATTCAATCATCGCTTGTTCTACTTGTTCACTAAAACAAACCATCTTATCAGTTTTATCATCGTAGTAATGGCTTATTTGGGGATGATTGTTTAAAAACTCCTCGGCCGTTGGTATTTGTTTCATATCAATTTAATTTCTAATTCAAGTTCTTCTTTCATACTTCAAACTTTTTAAAGGTTTCATCGAATGTGTTTGTTATTGATTGTTTATCAATATTAGCTTCTTCTATAATATCATTTTCTTCATCAACCAATAATCTCATTGTAGCTTTTTCAGCAGCAGTTTCGAGAGCTTGTTTAATTACATTAGCTGTGTATGCATTGAGTTGTTCAGGAGTAAAAACAAATCTTTCACATTGTAGTACTCCTTCTATATACTCACCAGTTTCATATATTACTGTGTTTATTTCAGGTTCACCATTTACAGGTAAATAAATTGTTTGTTTAGTTGGTTTCATATCAATTTAATTTTATCGTCAACGAATTCAATATCCCACTCTGTTTTTGGAAGTAAAGATTTGATATTGTAGTCAAAGTCTAATGGGATATTTACGTTACTTACAGACTCTTGACCTAGTTCAAATATTTTCTTCATGTCCTCAATAGTAAACAACTTATCTTTTACAAGTTCTTGATGTGCTTTAAAACCTTTTATCCAAGATGGCTTTTCATTGTAATTTTCATAATGATTTTTATTTTCTTCATTATAAAACCAATTGTCAGCCATCTTCTCAATACTATACCCATAAATAGCTTCTTCTACTTCAGATAGAGAAAGCGGTTTTGTTTTATCTACACATTGTTCACAAGCACCAGTACATCTTTTACATTCTTCTGATAATGGCTGAGTTGAATGAGTAATTTTTTTACAACCTTTGTAAAATTTAGGATCTTGACTTCTTTGGTATATAGGTAGTAGTGATTCTTTATCATTTGTATCATAATACCAATCCCCTTTCTTTATCTCAGAATCATCTACAATTATGTAGTCATTATCTGACAGTTTAATTAGTTTCTGATTCATTTGGATAGTATTTTTGAATTAATTCCATAATAAAGTCAAATCTTTCTTGTCTCGTAGAGCTTTTATCAGTCCAAGCTGGGGTTTTATAATACTTCCTAAAGATATCATCTGGTAGGTAATCCATATAGAAATCTGTAGATGGATACATTCCTAAACAATGAAACATTCCTCCATATAAATCTACTTCCCAAGAACCGTAATAAGAAGAATCATCACTTCTTGTTATATTATTAAGTGAATATTTAGGTAAGCTTATAGCGTCCTCTAAAGTTTGCACTTTACCTCGTTTGAAAACTACAGCCCACCATGTTGCAAAATCTTTCTCGCTAACTTTTTCAGAGTCGAGAGTATGGTACTCATCCATTCTATCCCATCTGTTAGATAAGTATGGAGTGTATTTAGGTATATTCTTATTAGTTAGTTTCATACTGTCTTTGTTATGTGTACTTCAATAAAAGAAGTCTGTTTAATTAGATTAGATTTCAATCGTTCTGCTTTCTCTAAAGTAGTGCATCTTTGAAACTTATAAATAGGTCTCCATTTGGGACTATCTCTATTCCAAACAATCCAATTTACAAAATATGGTTTATTGGTTCTCATTGTACCAAATTAAAAATTGATTGATTGCTTGTACTACAGCTACTTCCTTAGTTATTGAAGCCGGTTCTTCTGAGTGGAACACATATATACTTTTTAAGTCAAATTCACAATCAGCAGCGTTTTCTATTGTAATACAAGCACGAGTTATTATTACATTAAATTTTAATTTCTCGATTGCTCGAACTACTCCCATCACCCAATTCCAATCGGAATAGAATTTGAAATGTCCTGTATGTTTAGGGTTACAGGCTAGATCAATCATCCACTCTTTTGGTTGAATACTCGGATCAGTAATAGTATAAACTGTTTTACCCAACCTATACTTATCATCGCCTAACTCTTTGAAATCAAGGAATCCTAAAAACTCAGCACAACGTTTGTTGAACTCCAGTATTTCTTCTTGTGTCATATCAATTCATTTAAACAGTGTTCAATGGCTTCGGTGTATGCTTCGTCAGGATTGTCAAATCCTTCCTTTGCTAATTTAATTTGTAAATGCACGAAAACCGAAAAGCACCAATCATCGTCAGTGTACGGTTCATTCGGTTGTACGGAAATCCAAATACCATAAGTTTTATGAAACCACATCACTACTTCTGCAATAGTTGGTGCTGAAATTAACACGGAATCTTCGTCTAGGTTAAACGCATCTGGTATTAAGATATCATCGTTACTTTCAACATTATCCCAATCTGTAAAAATTAATTTACCAGATACAAGATTATATGCGGATATCGCTACTTCAGCAAATCCCTTTTCCTCTAATAGCTTGGCTAATTCAAAACTTACTGGTGTGTTCATAATGTTTTAATAAAATCGTTAAGAGTTTTTATTTCATTTCGGGTGTGCTCGTTTCTACGTTCGGTTGAGAAGGGTGATCTAAGGTCTTTCTCCAACTCCTTTACCTGCCACTGTAATATAGATTTAGCATAAAACTTTGGTAAATAACGCCTACGATCGAACATTGGGAGGGTTCTGTACTCTAGTACACGATGTACTTTTGGGTGGGCTTTCAAGTCGATCATTTCTAAACCCATCTCACTAATCGCCCTGTCTATCGTATCTTCGTCATTATGGTCTCCTTGAGAAATCCATTCTGTCTTAATCTCCGGGGCTTTACCGTCAAAATATGCTTTGATTAGTAAATGAGCTTCTTGGCCAACCTCCCAAATCTCCATAAATTTTCCTAAACTTATGTCTTTTAAAAAGTGAGAATAGCTCTGCCCTAAATTATAGTTCGCGTTATAATCGTTTAAACCGGTAAGTTGCTTCTCGTTAATACCTCTACTGTAGTTTATATCTACGGTAGTTTTCTTATACATATTATTGTACCTACTCAAATTTATACGCCATTCTCTAACGAAAATTTCTCCATCTTTTATGAAGAACTTCTCATAATAAGTAGCCCCCATGTGCCCGGCGGTTGAACTCCTATCGAAAGTATGGGTTGCTATGCACTTACCTTGATAAGCCGCTATCAACGCAGCAAGTTCCTGCCCTCTTTGGGCTAACTTTTCTTGATCTTTGGCGTTTTGTAAATCAGCTTCTAGTTGTTGTATGGTGGTCATTCTTCCTCGGTTTTGTCATTCACAATAGTATTAACAATATACTCTTTCGGAGCAGTTCGATCCCTGCCTTTCCAAGAGCAATACCGGTTGTATAGGCGATCTATCCAGGTTTGATTGTACTCTGAAATATAAACTTCCGTAGTTTGTTTTTCGACTCGGACGACTTTTTGGACTTGTTTTGGTGTTGTCAAGGATTCTTCGCGCAACAAAACTGCTTTATCTAGTAGTTGTGCATGAGACACTGTGGCCCGCTGTTTAGCTATAGTGTCCGTTTCGATTATTTCAACAAGAACGTTAACTCCCACTGCGATCACTTTAAATTCACAATACAGAGTTTTACCTTTGTGCTCAAAGATTCTATCAGACCCATAGACCTCCCCAACTTTGGGGTTCGTATTTTTACTTGTGCAGCTCATAGTACTTTTACTCGTTTAGTGTTGTCGAATACTTTAAACCACTTCATCCCATCTACGTGTGGGTCGCAGATGATCATAGTAAATCGGCTACCCTCATAAACCCACTTTGTGTAGAAACGTTGTTTGTAAATTTCGTCTTCGTAATAATCCCCATCACTGTGGAACCGTTCTATATCGGGGGCATAACGAACTACCTCGTCGTCTACATCCCAATACATATCGGTATTGTCTTCAATCGGGCATACTACCCAATCCTCCTTAAAGCCTACGTGAGCATAAAGCTCATACTTAGCTTCTTCATATTCTTGCATTAAGTTCATAAGTTCACAGAACTCTCTTTGATAATCTCCCGATCAGATTCGTTTGCGGAAATATACCCATTGGCAAACCCGACAAACCGACCATCTATGTGGAGTAATTCGTCAATAGTCCCCAGGGTATCTATGTAGTAGATCTTCACCCCGGGGAACCAATTGTTTATTTCTTTGACTACCTCTTCGGCATCGTTTGTAACACTTAAGCAAGTGTCGTCCAACCCCATCTCGTCTTTTAACATAACCATAGTTGGGGTTTTCTTCAGTACAGAATACTTAGCTCTTACCATGATGATTGGTATATGTACTTGTCACCCTCTTGGTGCTCGTCAATTATTATGGATAAAGCCTCAATTGTTTCCCCCAAAACTGCAAAGTACCACTGGTCGTATTCCGTACTACCAAAGAAAAATCCAGATTGTGTGGGAAGTATCTCACTTGCTAGGTCCGGGGAGTTTAGTACATTAATACAGCGGTCTAGAAGTTCGGCTAGTTGTTGAATAGTCACCTCGCTCTCTTGACACTCGTCTACTCCTCCTTGGCAGTTTTCGACAAACCAGCGGTGAACTTCATTTGCTTTACGCCAATACTTCACCTCGGTATCGTCTTCACCTCGGCGGCGGTTTAAATACATATCAAGTCCCATGTTTATTGTTTTTAGGGGGTATATTATAACTCAAGAAAACCTTCTAACCAATCGTTGGCAACTTCATCTCCGTAAAACCTTTCAAGATGTTCTTTATAGAACTCATAACTGCGCTCACCGCTTGTAGTATAAGTTCTGTATGGATCACGGTGTTTGGTAGAAGTGGAGAACGACAATACACAAGGCATACTCGGAGTACCATCAGCATATGGGCGAGCCCCTAGGCGTTTGAAAACCGCGGTTTGAGCCTCAAACTCCTCTTTGGTATAAATTTGCTTACTAATATAGATCATATTCTATTCGGTTAGTTTTAGAATCTGACGCGCTAGTACATGATCGCCTTTTTCTAGGGCAATATAAGCGGCTGTTGCGGTTAGTAAGTAATCCGCAATTCTCGGGTCGGCTTTAGCGCAGGCCCCCAACATCGCTGCTATGGCAGACCTCCGACCCTCTACATGTACTGCACAACCGTCACCTTGATCTTCTAGGGAGAAGATAACCTTTTCTTCTTTGGGGGCCTTACTAGCCCCGTTGTTAGTATCAATCATCTTTGTCTGTTTTTAAGTTTACTAATTGCATTGCTAGTTCGGGTTGGTCCAAACTTACCCGCAAATGAGCGGCAACGGCGTGTATAAAACACTTTTCAGCGGCTTTTGAAGTTGACATGGCTAATGCCAAACCGGCAGCTATGTCGCGGAAAGATCCCTCTACCTTTACTGAAAGGTCGTCAGTTGTCTGTACAACTGAAACTTCCATAGGCTGGGGTCTTCTCAGTTTCTTTTCTGAGGTATTGCTAGTATTAATCATAATTCGAAAATTGAATTAAAAGATAAGCTGTGCCGTTCCATTAAAGACGTCGCGTAATCTGTAGTCTTAGAAACCTTTCTCAACCACATGTCCTCTGAATCGGACAGCGCTTTCTTTACAAAAAATGCCTGGCCGACACACCGCCACACCTTTGTATCAGCGAGAGTGGGTTCTGCTTTATACCCCCACCAAGTATTGTCATCGCCGTCCATTGCAATGTATACAAATTCGGCTGGTATTTTAGCCCAAATGTCATTCCAAGTCATTAGTCAATTCGTCTAGGGAGTTTTTTAAAGAATCTGGATTTTTGATTACCGGCACCTCTACGGGGGTGCTTTTTGGTTTTGGTAATCGGGTACAAACAACCATGGAGGTTATAAGCTGCATTAAAAGAAGGAGGACGACAACAGTCGTCCCCCATCCATTTTTGGTATTACTCACCATCGTGCATTACTCGATGTAGGAGCCATGCCGCATACAGCTTTTCATACAGCGACAATTTATCAGTGTCGTGTATCGCCTCGAATGCCTTTGAAGGATTACTGGCACCTACCTCTTGTACTAAGAAATTTACTACATGGGCGTGGTCTACGCCGATTGCATCTTGAAAAAATTCAGCGTCGTGATTTACTTTAAAGCTCATCGTCTTTTTGTTTTGTAAAAGTTGTGCCGGTTTCTCCGGCAAAGTCCATTATCATCATCAGAAGGAATAAGAATTCCTCTGGATTCGTAGCTACTTTCATAGCCGTCTCTATTAAGTCTTTCAACGATTGCCCATCTTCCGATTCCTCTATATCCATAGAGGTGACAATAATGTGTTTGACTAATTCCTTGACGCGCTCTTTCGGCAGTCCTACATACTCGGTCAAAGACGGAGCTTCTGGTTTTGTCTTAGGTTTCCAAGTTTGGAAGAACAGCCTAGAAGCCTCAAACACCGCCCTATCCCTAGGTGTAGGGTCGGGGGCTACGGCGACTAGTACCTCTTCGGCGGTTGTCAGCCCTTCGATTAATCGATCAATCATTTTTTATTGATTTACGTTTTCATATTACAAGTTTAAAATGTTATCCAAACCCGCATCGCAATTAAATTCACCATAATAGCCATCACCGGCTCTGTACTCTATATAACGATGTTCTACCGATACTTCAATTGAACCGACGTTCCCGTCAAATGCAATAGTAACAGTACCATTACTACCCTCGTCGTTGAAGTTTGCGTCGGATTTTTCCAGCGCTGCCCACAGCAAGTCGTTATACGTATTTACGAAGTCTACTTCCGGTACAGTAAGTTTACCCGCGTCTACATTTAGAGAATAGAAATCATCGAAACAATCCCCAGACCCGCCGAATTCTATTGAGATTGACTTTAAATCCGGGTTTTCGATTCGCATCCTCTTGATCTCGGCTTCCATCTTTTCTTGTGTCATGTCGATTGTTTGCGGATGCCGGCAGATCTTTAAATCCGTTTTGCATCCAATTCTGTAATGGTATTTCTTGTAACCAATCTTGAAGTGTTGGAATGAATTTCATTCGGTAGTCTTCAAGAATATGTAGCTCGCAGATATTTTTTACCGGTACCTGCCTGCCGGTGCTTATCGTGATATACTCCCCGAATAGCGGAATCATTACTTCATATATCCAAAAATGGTTGTGCGTAGCTGCCCGATGACGGTTATCTGGCATATACTTTTTTGAACAGTCCATTTTTTGATGTATGTGAATAAAATCCTCCACTACACCACCCCATCGTTTTACCGATGAAGTGGCGTGGGCTAGTGGCGCTGCCATTAATTGGAGAGGTCTATCTTACCCTTACCGGAACCTGTAATACCGAATCCCTCCCGTATTAACGCCGTTGCTTGGACGTGTTGTGGGGCGGAAGAGTTGGCAATGTGCTGCATCATTTCGATGAGGCTTTTAGCATGGCCCCCAACAGCGCATAATGCAGTGCCGTCGTCGGTAGTGGCAGATAGGTTGATAAAGATAGCGTCTTCGGTTTCCTGAAACTCGCTGAGAGCTTCTGCTAATTTCTCAATACTTTTCATTAATTTGGATCTTTTATTAATAGATACTTACCCTTTGTCCTCTTGGAAATACGTTCCAACATCTCGTGATGATTGGCGAGTAGGATAGAGAATAAAGGCAACTGGAGGTTTACATCTTCTACTTCGTCCTCACCGTCGTGAATAACGAATACTTTAGACGACTTCTTAGAACACTCTTTTGGAATTAGATATTCCCCAGCAGTGTGATCATACGGACTACCATAGTTTAGACCTTGCGACAAGGTTTGCAAGTTACGGCCAATATAAGTCGTACCGCAATCGAACTTCACCCCTCGTAAGAAAGGTTCGAATGTCGTTATGTCCCGAAACTCTCGCACCGCTTCTCGTCTACCGCCATAAGGCATCCATACAAATACCCCCTTCTTGTCAAAGACTTTTTCAGCAGCAACTTGAGCGATGGCACAAGCATGCTGTGCTCGTATACCACTCATAGAGCCCGAAATGTCACACAAGAAAAAGGTATACGGTACCTTGTCATCGATCTCCGTAATCTCTGTTTTGAAAAACGGTATATCGAATTCTTTTCTAGTCATCCGATCGTCAAAGTCGTCGAAAACAAAATCCGATATCCCAGCGTACGCTATATCTGTGTACTCCTCAGCGGCGCTAAGGGCAGCGATTTCTCCCTGTTCCCGATCCCATACATATCGTTTTTTGATAGTTTGTGGAATTGGGTCAAGGAAAGTAGACTTCCGATATTTGTCGAGCAAGCTGTGCCACGCTGAGGCAACCGTACCGGCACCAGCAGTATTAACTGCTGAGCGGTCAAAATCCTTGAACCAATCTCCGGGAGGAGGCAAGTCCGAGGGATCTCCATCATCAGAAGTTGGGGGGCCCGGCATGGACCCCCCTTCTATCATATCAGCTAACCTCCGAAGTGTATCCGGGGCTTGCCTAAACCAATCCATCATAATTTAGAATTTTAGGTGTTCGTGCAACTTGGCACTGTACTCGTCGAGAATAGGTTGCAACAGCTCTTTCTCGTCGGAAGACGCCCGTTGTGGAATGTACTCACGGAGGAACATTAACTTTGCTTGTAGCCTATCGAATTCCCCGGCGTTGTAAACACGCTCCATGTCAACCTTAGCCCTTCCGATTCTCCATTTCAGAGCGAGTTCTTTTGGAATCTCCACCGGAGCCTTGGTGTCATTACCAACAATCATCCAACCGTACTCCTCCTTACCTGTACTAGCGACTGCTTTAGCAGCCTGTACGACGGTTCTAGGAGATATAGGCGAATCCCCGGCGTAGGATAAGGCCGCAAACTCTGCTAATTTTTCGCTGAATTTATCGACTTTCTTAAACTCTGCGCCAGAGCACACGGCTTGTATCAGCGATTTAAACGCATCGGGAGTATATTCATCCCACTTAACCAAGATGCGAATTGGAAACCTTTCCAAGATAGCTGCCCGTTCCCAATTTGAACTAAAATCTTCGGCGTCTACGTTGGTTAACCCGATTACCATCTTGGTTTTAAGAGGATGACGTTGAGCACCGTTTCGGACTTCCCGGGCCATGAGAGTATCTTTGAGTGACGCCAAGACTTTCTCCTTAGCATCCAAGATCTCGTCAAAGATGGCGTACTCGTAGTTGCCAAAGAACTCTTCGGACGTTAACCGGTACTCAATCTGCCCCGCAGTACGCATCTTTTTGATGTCGATACCGCCGTACATATCCTCAATGGTCGTACCCGAAGAGATTGACTTCATGAAGATTTTGTCCCGAGCTACTTTCTTTATTTGGGTAAGGAAGTACTCAGCACCTGCGGTCTTGTTGTGACCGGGAGGGCCGTAGAGTAACACGTTATGCCCTGTTGCGTGGGCAGCTTCTAGTCCTGCAAGGACATTGTCGAAAAATACTGGTTTCATAAACTTAAATGGATTTGGTTAATACTGATGCGGTTGCGATTTCTAGTGGCGTGTGGAAGTGTTGAAGCAACATTTCTATATGCCGACTTTTGGATAGGCCGTCATGGCGGATAGCAGCGATGCGCAGCTCTTTTACAAACTCTTCCAACCTTGCGTGGAAGGTATCTCTGTCTAGCCCTCCGACAGCGTCATACAGGTCGCCCGCGTCGTGGTCAAATCGATTCTCTGCCCCACTATCTGGGGAGGACGAGGCGGCTTTTGCTCCTCGGGTTTTGAACACGATGGCGGCTTTGAATATAGCTAACTCTCTCTGTGAGAGCTCCTCTCCGGCAGCTATGGTATTTAATACATCTATCTCGGTAGATGCATCTTCGATGAGGGATGCTATCGCCTCGTCTTTAGGGAACTTGTACTTTGTCATAAAGCAGTCAGGTTTACCGTTAGTAAATACTTTTTACCCTTTAGGGTTACCTCAATAGGCACTATCTTATCATCACCAGAACGCGGCAATGATTTGATATTTCGCATACCCCATACAGTATGCTTTTTACACAAATACTTGTACCAACGCTGTGTCAAAGACGATAAGGTACGATCTATGCCAAATTGTTCGAAGATAATATCGCCGGCTTCGTCGAGCGCCGCTTGTATGTTAAGCGGAGACCCTGCCCGAGATGTCGCCTTCATCTGTTTTAGAATTATGGCGTCTTCTTTTTTAGAGTATCTCGTCATGACTGAGACATTTTCTCTGCGATTCGTTGTGCCTTAGCAATGAATTCCGCTGCGAGAGTAGGGTTGTAAGCCCAATGGTCCCGCTTGAACGATACCGTCCCCCCGTCGTGCATAATGTCGGGCGTCGAAGGGATATTATCAGTTAAAAACTCGGCATCGACTACTTTACCTTGACCCATTCTTACGAATAGTCCGGCATCTCTAAGCAACATAGTACCTGTAAAGGTCTTATAGAATTGCTTTTGCTTTTGGAAATACGCCTTACGGCGCTCTGTTCTTGTCATAATTTTTTGACTTTAGAAACTTTGAATAAAACAATATCACCCAATTCGATTAGGTATATATAGTCATCACAAACGGTAATATAGGCAGCATTATAAGAGTCACTCAATAATGTAGTGACGTTATACTTTACGCAGCCCTCATCGTCGTAAAAACTATCTAACCTAAACTTAATTGGCTCATTGTCGGCAATTTGGATGAGTACCTTAGTCGCCGAGATATTGACAGTTCCTGGAACGGAAAGCCAATCACTGCGATAGGGTTCCATACGAACGCCTACGATATCCCATTGTTGGGACAACGCGGAGCTATACAGCCCCCAGCAGTACTATGACTGCTAAAAGAAGTCTTTTCATTTATTGTTTTTGATGTACTCCTTTACAATTGCCGCCACTCCGAAATAGAGTAAAACAAGTACAGGAATACCTACAAGTAGAATTATAGTAGCTCTCATTGGTCTTATTTTGCTTCAAGAATCGGAATGCCGGCCTCTGTTGGTATGTAAATCTTATCGCCCTTACCAGTCTGTAAGGCATTGATTTTGAGATACTCCAGATATTCCTTATTCCCTTTCATCGAAGCGCCAATGATTGTATTTGCTTCCGCTACGCCCTTAGCACGTTCGATCTCAGCTTGGGCCTCAGCTTTGGCTATTTTGATCTTAGCTTCGGCTTGTAGCGTGGCAGATTCGTTTTCAGCTTTCGCCTGTTCAATCATTGCTTTTTTTGAAGACTCGGCCTCGACCAAAGTTGACCTACCGCGATTCTCGGCATCTTTGAATGCTTGTTGACGGTTAAATTCCCAACAAGACGTCATAGTCAGCAGTACTACTGCTAGAAATAAATACTTCATAGTAAAAAATTGATAAAAATTAATAATGATTGGGTACTCTATAAAGTTTTCCCCCGGCCCTTTTACTTTGCAAAATGTCCTAAATAAGACTGCACCTCAACGCTTAGCGTTCCGCTGTCTAGTAGATGGCGAACTTCCGGTATCCGATGCAGCGGTGGAATAGCCTTCTTGATAGCACGCGAATTTAGTATCGCTTTTTGCTGAACAATCCCTACCCTTGCCGGATATTCAAAGTTGACCCCACCTCCCTTACTTCGGTAGTGGTACGTAACTGCATACCAATGCATCCGGGTATTACCCTTAAATAACTTAAAAATGCGATCAAACATAATAAAAAAGATTTAGTGATTAAAAAATAGTTTATTCTTAATGCCGTTCACAGACTTCACATTGCTATGCCGGAGTCTAACCACTCGAATATTAGGTCTTCGTTCGATAAATCCTCCTCTAACTCATAGGGGCAGGTAAGGCCATACTCTAGGCAATACCATTCCAACAATTCATTAAACGTCCAAACCGCTTCTGGAGGGGCATCACTACCCCAAAAACTTAATAATCCCCTTAAGGCTTCGATGAATTTTGCTTTGTTTTTCATGGCAATTATTTTAGTTTTTTACTATTACCAATCTATGTTAATTTCATACTCACCGGCTTCTAATAAGCCTTTGGCATGAAGGTCGTTAATAATCATATCTACATTTGGATAGAAGTTTCGGCTCCACCAAAGTCCCACTGACCATGAATCTTGGTCGTAGGGGTTGCTTAGCTTTTGTTCTGGATCTCGCTCTAACCAAGCTTTAAAAGATACGCCCATTTTTGAGTGGTTTACCTCTTCCGGCACCGTGTCGTTTTCATAGTCTTCGGGGTCTTTAACAGGTACTTCTATATACCAAGATTGCCTCTCTTTACAACCATCTTGTTGTTGAAAAGAATAAGGTCTTCCATAAGTCGAAGATACGAGATAATCCCAATCGTCAACTTCAATACGCTTAATTGTTTTGATTTTCATGACAATAGTTTTATGGTTTTATTCGGAACTTAAACGTATAAGTTTTCCGAGATTATAAAAAGAAACCCTTGTGGTTGTTAGTTTTTTTTGGTACTTGCGTAAAGCGAACCGTTAGCGGTAATTTTCGTGCATCCATTGTTTGAACGATTTTACTATCTTCTTCTTTGGATATGCTTCCATGTCTCCAAAATGTTCGTAACCGATTTCGGGTTCTACACTATCTCTACCACCTTCAAATGCTTTGCGAATATCATCGAGAGTAAAACTACCGCTAACATCAGCTTGTGGCAATGCTTGGTTCTGTGCTTCGTTGACAAGTTCCACTATGGCTTGTATGTTTTCAGTAGTTCCGCTGTAAGCATTTAGCTTTATCAGTTCTAATATCTGTTCAATTGTTTTCATGGTTTAAATTTTGAATTCTCCTCTTCGTAAAACCACGCCATATGTTTACAGTGGTTGGTGTAGTACGCTATATCGGCGCTGAGTTTTTCATCTGTTATTTCGCCGTTGTCGTACTGTGACGCAGAGGTACCGCAAGTAACCCACCACTCATACACGCCGTTGCTTCTGAAATTATGAGTAGTGGGTTTGTCTGGAACTGTCACACCACCCCAAGGACTACCGCCGAAATGGTGAGTCTTAACCAAATCCCCCTCTTTAAAAGAGGTACCGAACAAGGGCCGTGCAATCCAACCACCGCAGAAAACGTACAGCCCAAATTTGTCTTTTTGAACTTTTACTTTACTAGCCATTGTTTTCAAATCGATCCTGAATAAAGAAAAATTACCATAGATTTCATTCCGAATATCTCTGCATATTTTTTGCAGATATACGTAGGTCCTTCTTGCCGGTATGTATCTTCGAATTTTTTAATACGCCTTTCTGCGGCAGAATATTGGCCCACATCAATTAACTCCGATATAACAGCCAAATCGTGCTCCATTCGCTTCAAGTAGCGTACCCAATACAGAGATCTTATCTCAATGTATCCGGGAATTAGTTTAGTCAAGTTCATAGAAATGATTTAATCAACTCCCACAAGTCTACCTTGAAGTGGGTTTTATTTAAAACAATGGCGACTAATACCACCAAAGTAAGTGCTGCGTCTATTTTAATACCTCTCGCAGTGTTCTTAATAGGTAACAGGCTAAGCAGAATCAGCAATAAGAAAAGCGGCCATTGAGAAGTAAACAAACCGGCAATTCCCCATATACTATAGAACAACATAAGAGGTACAACACAACCGTGCTCTTCTTGCCAGGTCAGTTCATCCATAGTTCTATACATTCTACTGACGTACTCAGAATCACTAAGAACGTTAAACTCCCATATAATAGGTAGGATTGCGAATAGGTAGAATAGGAAGGTTAAGAAGGTAATCATGAGGTTAAAGTTTAAATAGGTTATCTAAGCCTTCTGGAATGGGCCTTCTGTTCATGGTTGTTTTCCAGTCTATGGGGGCGGGTATGGGTATGCATTTGTCTTCGGTAAAGCCTGCACCGCTTCGAAAGGCCCAATAACCCTCGTCGTGATCGATAATAGGTTCTTCAGAATAAGCAAACCAAGAACCGTCACTGTCCATAGCTGCCCATTTGAATTCTGGGGGCAATTCGTGCCAATTAATCATCATAATTATAGTTTAAAGATATTTTCAAAATTTGATCCCAACCTTTCTGTAAGAGACTCTTTCCAAGGTATGTCCAATTTACAAAGGATCTCTAGGTAACGCGCATGAGGGCTGTCTAACACCCACTTATCTGCTTTACCGCTTATAAGTGGCTCCTCTGTATATACGTACCACTTGTCATTACCATCCCTTGCGGCGTGCGTAAATTCATCAGGTATATTAGCCCAATCAATCATAACTTAAATAAGTTTTCAAAAGTTAATGGCGATCCTTCACTTCTCTTAAGAAGTGATTCTTTCCAAGGTAGTTCCAATGCGCAGGTTATGTGTTCAAAATTCTCGCTTGCGTTATTTAATACCCACTGGTCTTTACAACTACGTCCCTCACTTATAGAGGGCTTGGCCGTGTACACGCACCATTTACCGTCTGAGTCCCTTGCGGCATAGGTGTACCTATCAGGTATGCTGTCCCAATCAATCATATTCCACAAAATTTGGAGATTTAGTTTCCCCGGAATCCTTTAGTTTGAACACTTTTTCTGATGTGCATTTTGTACCGCTATACACGTATGGGTTTACGAATGTACTAAAAGCCGTCAGACATAACGACACCGTGGCTATTCCATCACCGTCGTCCTTCGAGTGGTCAAACTCCCACGTAAGCGAGAAGTATGGTACTTGTACATTCTTATACCTAACTAACGTTAGATACTTGTACCCAAAGTCTTGGGGTTGATAGCCATACCAATCGTTAAAAGCCACCCCCTTGATGTTTACCGCCTTAATTTCTTTACCTTTTTCTTGTAAAGTAAACGTCCCGGCGTCAGCTATTAGGTTCGGAATCAATACCTGCGCGTTGCTTAGCTGTAACGCGAATAGAAAACAAATGGTTAGTAACTGTTTCATGGTTAGTTTTTGTTCATTATTAATTCTCTAGCTTGGCATTCCGCGCACTGTTCAGTACAACCAAACATCTTGGCTTGAACAGTATGTATCTCATAGCATTTAAATCCTGTGGTTTTTTGCCCAAGGCTACTTACTGCCTTTTTCCCAACCCACATTGCAACGTTTTTCAGTTCGTGTATACGTGCTCGTGTGTCGTCGGTTTGGGGTAAGCTGGCAAGCTCAGCTACACGTCTTTCAATGTGCTCCATTAGCTCTAGTAGTTCTTTCATTTTAATTGATGTTTTTTAGGCCCGTTCACAGACATCATGTCCATAAAAAGTTTCGTATTCTCATTAGTCTTTGCAGCATCTGCGTGTCTTCCTCATCGTCGTCGAAGTCAACTGGACGTTTAACCCACCAGTTGTACAGATAACGAATCTCATCGACGACGTCTTTGTGTGCGTCGTAGTCACATTGTGTATCTACTTGCTCTTGCTCAACCGCGTCTTGTAGGATTTGGAAACAAGCATGTAGCATTATCACGTCTCTGTCAATCCACTGCTTAGCAGTCGGAAGTGTCTTTATCTTTAAGTATCTCATGTTTATTCTTTATCCATTCTAAAATACACTCAGCCACTTTATTAAATTGCTTTACGCTAACCATACCTCCTAACTGCGGATGCCCGTAATCCGTGTAGTTACTTAGTATCATACCAATAGCGTCTATATCGTTCGGTTCGCTTTCGAGAAGTTTTAATAATCGTTCCTTTTCCATGTTATAGATTAAAGAAATTTTCCATAGATGATAAAGGTCTCGCTGTAAGAGATTCTTCCCAAGGTATGTCGTCCATACAGTCGTCGCGGGAGATGACCATCGCAACACCTATAGAACTTCCCGTACGTGGGCAGGTCTGTCTAACCCAATACTTACCGTTTTTTCCTTTTTGGGGTTTGTGCGAGTATGCGTAAGTAAAACCAGATTCGTC
This sequence comes from uncultured Candidatus Peribacteria bacterium, assembly GCA_964387665.1. Lineage (GTDB taxonomy): Bacteria > Patescibacteriota > Gracilibacteria > Absconditabacterales > Absconditicoccaceae > CAYLWY01. The sequence goes on along the minus strand of CAYLWY010000001.1, from coordinate 102,360 downwards.
TTTAGCCACCCACTTATAATGGGGTGGTATGCTGTTCCAATCAATCATAGGTCAAATATCTTCTCAAAGCTTGAATCGTCAGCATATATCAAATCGTAACAATCTTCAAAGCCTATTCGATAGTCGTTTACATGCCCAGTATTCCACCTCACCTGTGCCCAACCATCGTCTTGGTCACTACGGGGGTATATAATAATCCCTAACCCTATTGCGTTTGGTACCTCTTCCCCGTGAACGTCTACAATATCTTGATTTTCATACACCCAGTCCGGTCCCCGCAATACGCGAGCACCTATGTCATAGGTCTCTACTACTCTCATTTTCCTTTCCATTAGGGGTCATTAAAAATGGGGTGACAGAATACTCTGCCACCCCTTGGTTAAGTTTATTGGTGGTGGTGACAACGTTGCCCCGCGGTTTTAACCCGCATTCGACACGCTTCTCCATCGGCTTTAATGAATCCGCACCTCGGCGAGGTTGGGTTGTGGTGGTGACAATACGTCTCCCCTTCTTTAACCTTGAGTTTACAAGGCTTGTCATTTACCGTGACTCCTGCACACGTTTTCTTGACAGGTTCGGGTTGCGTTTGCGCCGTCAATGCGGCCGCTGTCACTAAAAAAGTGACAATTAAAAGCGATTTTAAATTAGACATAATACAATTTTATAGTTTAAAAAATCCCTCAAAAGTCATGTGGCCTTCAACAATTTTCACCGTATACGGGGTATGCGATAGTGTAGGTACAGCATCTTCATAATAACGACCCTCTTTTGTATACGAAAGAACCGTATCGTCTTCAAATTCAACAGTAAGGGCATAAGTCGATGTATCAACATCTACTACCTTACCTCTGATGCCTGGGGATATAACACTGTCGTAAACTTCATCCCCTACTTTAAATTCTTTCATAGTTCGAAAAACTTATCAAATGAGTTGGGTGGGTTACCAATAGCCATAATTCGGCCCGATTCTACGCACTTAGTCCAAGAATACCCATTATTATACCCAAAGTCCCATTGAACACGTAGATACTCTTTATTGCTATACGCCACAACGGTTCCTTGTGTTCCAACTTTTATGTTTTTAATCGGGCGTGTACAAACTACCCTAAGACCCAGTGGGTACGGTTCCCTTGGTATTAGGCTGTAACTATCCATTCCGCAGTTCGTTTACTATTTCTAGTAGCGGCGCGGCCTTTTCCTCTCTACCTGTTTCCGCCAACCACACAGATACCCCCACTAAGAGAACTTCTGCGGCGTCTTTGTTTTCCATCAATGTGGATACCAGGCCTTCCACCAACTCTAGTTGAGACCCCCTCATTTCTAAAGAAACCTCACTGTCTTCGACAGTCATTTTTAAATGTGCCATAATAATTTTATTTTAAAATAAATGAGTAAATGATTCTTGCTACGGTTATTAGTCCTAAAATAATTACTGCCCACTCCAATAAGAATAGACGGACACCTTTCTGGAGGTCTTTTTTATCTACCTGCGATGCCCAAAATTCATGCCCCTCCGGGGTGCTGCTCCATTTAAACGCCCCGGCATAGAAGTTATGTGTGTCTTTAAAAGGTAGCTCCATATACATTTCAAAGGCTTCAATAGACCTCTGCTTTATGAAATTCGACACAAACGGGATGCCCACTTCTGGGGTCAGCGTTTTTAGGTAGTCTTTATTTTTCATCTTTCAAATTCTTTAGGGACTAACACATTAGTTCCATCGTTACAATATACCCGAATATGGTCTATGTTTCTCGCTTCGAAGTGGTGCAACCCGCCGTGCGGTTCACAGACCTCACGAATAGCTTCTACATGATACGCTTGGTACTCATAAGTACACGAAGAAAGCCCTAACAGTAGGGCTGCGATTAATTTTTTCATTTTGGATTGTCATTTAGATTAGTAAGAACTAGGGCTACTAACACCCACACGATTACACAGAAACCGAATAGAATAGGCCGGCCGTTTATTATCTCTAATACTAAGTATAACTTCATTAGTTATGTCGTTTTAATAATTAAGTCAACTCTTTTAATAACTAAATCGTTTATATCTGAATCGTCAATATCATTAGTTATTTTACCAAATCCCGATTTAAAGTAATCTAATGTTTCTTTTAAATCACTTCTACCATCAAATAACATCGGTGTTCTACTAATGAAATAATACGATGTTTCACTACCACTTAACCCAAATGTTGTTTGATTCAGATACAAGTCCTTGTCTTTAACTTTCGCTATATAATACATGCGTTTATCAGTTTAGTCGAAGATTTTGTCTAAAAATTTAGCTACATACCTTACCACAACAGTCACCCAATAGACGGGACAATACCACTTTATAACCTCATAGGTTCGTTTACCTTTGTCATCGTAGTGGCCAACCATAAAGGCGAACGTAATACCTGTATAGAACATCCCAATAATTGTATACAAAAATCGCACATCCGCTTTTTGGTCCTGGCTTAAAGTGCCCCACGCCTCTACTGTGGCGTGAATATGAAAAAGCAAGCCGGCGATAACGCAAGCTATTAAGAATTTAATAGAACCTCTCATTAGTCAAAGATTTTGTCTAATAGTTTATTTAGTCGTGTTACTACAAAGTATACCCAGTAAGGCGGCCAAAATGGTAATACCAACTTGTACTCGTACAAATAATCGTCGTCGCCATAGAACACAAACACAAGAAATGTGGACACCCCTGTGTATGTCAGCGTACAAGTTGCAATTATGTGTATGATATTCTCCCTCTGCGCCGCGTCGAATGTTGGCCATTCTAAGGCGGTATTGTACACCAAGAAACAGATATAGAACACAGCGCACGAAATCCAGAATTTAGTTGATCCTTTCATTAGTTCAAAGATATTAAGACCCAAGCCCCACGGTATACGCCACGTTCCTCGTACATGAACAAGGCGTGCCACTGCGGCAGTTTCTTGAGTTCAAATTTAGTAATAGGCTTGAAGCCTTTGAGAGTGGTTAGTTTTTCCATGGTTAATGTTTTTTCAAAATTTTATCTCTTAACAAATTGAACCCAACCTTATCTACAGACATCCCGTTTACTGTATGCGTATCGGAACTAGATTGTAGTATAATATTTGTGACGTGAGTCGTTGTGGTGTACACTTGGTTTGTAAAAAAACCGTTTGGTCTCCAATGTATAACCACAAAGTCATGCATCGTATGGGCACTCTCTATGATAACAGAAACGTAGCCACTGTAGAATATTTTGTTCATCTGTTAGTTATTTAGTGGTCAAGGCGGGCTTCGAATATTAGCACCCTCTTTCTTATTAGCCTTTGTCTGGCGGTTTTGTTTAAGCCGATCCGTCATGAGGAATGGCACTAACAAGAGTAGGGTCACGTGGTTAATGTACTCTGAAGTTGTACAGAGGAACAATATAGAATCAACTATCACTTCTATATTTGATTAACCACTTGCTGAGAACTCATTCGTGTTGTAGAGCACGTTTGTTTTTCGCTTATACTCTCTTTCTTTCTAGGTATCCCTTTCTCAAGACATCTTTTTCAAGACGAAACTCCATTACGAGCTTGGGACAACACGTCTAGGATTACTCCAATACAACTTTAAAGGTTAGAATTTTTAAAGCCTCGGTCTAGTCGCCGCTCCTTATAAGTGTATCCTCTCGTCAATTCGAGAGTAGTATCTAATTTATATACCGCTATCAATGTTTAGAGCGGTTATTCTTTATATTTTATATAAAATCCTTTACATTTTCTTTGTCTTTTAATACAACTACCTACATTTCCGATTGAACATTGATAAGTATCTGCGTATTCTTTAAGGGATGAAAACTCTTTTATTATATTACCATTTTTAGAATCTAGTTGAACTATTTTTCGTGATTTCCATCCAAAATTATTGTTTTCTTTCAACCTATCTTCTGCATATTTTTTATAAAGACTTTTGTCTTTGTAAGGTAACCCCGTGGGTACTGCTACATTAGCTATGGAAATATTATATTGAGGTTTTAATTCATCTACAAATTTTTGTTCAGTAATAAATAATAATTCTTCAGTACAATTTTCTATAATTTCAAATTTAAAATTTATAATACCGTATTTATTTACTGCATTTTGTAGAATCTTATTATGACTAGTACCTTTAGATAATATTCTAAAATGATCTTTTTTCCTTCTATTTAAGTCTTTAGAAGATCCAATGTAGAATTTTCCATTAATTAAATTAGTTATTTTATATACACCTGATTTCATTCAACAAAGATACAAAAAGTAAACATAATTACCTCTTATTAGAAATAATAACGTTTACTTTTATATCAATGTTTAGCCTTTTCTCTTTACTTCCGTACCCAAAATAAATTGCCGTATACTTTTTTTCCAGTTTTGTCTACCCAGTGCCTAGTAGCGTTTTCACGAAGCGACATAGCCGGCGTTTCTTCCTGACCTCCACTGTAATTAACTCTGGGATAAATATAAGCAGCAGTCTCTCCACTTATCATTAACTCTGGATTCCCACATACAGGGTACCGAATAATCACATCAGTAGATTTAAGCTGGGCCTCTAGTGCCTCGATTTTCTCAGTAGTTTGTGCTACCATCTCTTTTAGGGCCGCAATGGCGGCTTGCGTTTCTGCTTTGTTCATCTGCTTTGGATATTTGTTAAAAAATAGTTCAAAATTTTCATCTTTTATTACTTTCTTCCAAAAAAGAAAACCTTCCGGTGTATCGTCCCACGCGAAGCCGAATTGGCGCTTACTAGCGACTACCCATCCTTCGAATACTGCTACATTTCGGGGGTTACCTTGGGCTACTTGGTATTCGAGCATCTTCTCCACCACTTCGGGTGGAAACCCTTTTAATTGTCCTTTCATTTCACAACTTGGTTTTTAATCGCCTTTAAAGGCTTCTATTCTATAAATAGCATCCTCATAATGTCTTATACGTTCCAATCGGCACCGCTTTAGGTACTTGTCCAACTCCTTATTACCCGTGTTAGGTATTGGCTGCGCTCTAGCTGCTTTTAGAAGCCTGTCGTATGGGTTATACTTGCTCATCCGTTCACAGACATCTATATGTCTAATATTTTTAACAAAAAATCTGGGTCGCAGCTCTTGTATCTTGTGGGGTAGTACTCAAAGAATAAACCGAAATTCTTTTCCTCGATGACTTTCCACCAAAAATCCTCGAGCTCCTTATCTTCGGGTGTAATCCCCCAATCAAATCCACCAAAATTTCGGTCGGCCGTCCTATCCCCCTCGAATACCGCTAAATTTTTAGAGTTGCCCTGTTCTTTCTGCCTCTCTAGCATCTTATCTACCACCTCGGGTGGGAAGCCTTCTAAGTCTCCTGCGTAAGTCATTTCCGTAGTTTTTCTAAGATATACATTAAGGCGGCTTCGTAGGCTTTTTCCGGTGATTCGAAAACTCCGTCCATTCTGAGGAGTTGTGTTACATCACAAATAGAATACTCAAACATAAACTCTTTTTCAAATGGTACATTACCCACACTAATCCAAATCCCATGTGTGTCATACAACCACATCACAACCCCGGCGATAGTTCTAGGGTAGGCATCACAACCAACCGCAACTAGGAGGTCGTCTAATTTTTTGCTTACAGAATCATTCATAAATTCGGTGTTTTATAGTTTAAATAAATTCTCAAGTGGGTCTTCTAATGGGCTATCGTCATAGCCAGGATATCTCCTATCGAACTTCCTGTAGTCTCCAGCATAGATACTTGACCAAAAGTCGTGTTCTTCGGGTGTACTAGCCCACACAAAAGCCATATGTAACTCATGGTTTGTTCTTACATCCCGTGGTTTTTTACACCCCAACGAGATAAGAACTTCTCTTATCCTACGTTGGATACGTGGTGGTAGTTCGAATTCCTCCTCTTTTAGTTTACTCATACAAATCCGGCGTTTTAAAGACTAATCCTATAACTCAAATAACCTATCTAAAAAATCTACATAAGGTACATAACAAACATCCCCATAAGAAACACTACCATATAGAGAGCGTAACTCCGTACAGTCAGTACCCCCTTTTGTATAGCTCCAGAACCTATGTCCTTCAGGAGTGTGTAGATATACAAACCCAGCTGCTAATCTACCCTTTAGTATTGTTCTTACACGATCCATACCACTATGTTCCCAAGCACGACGTAGAGCCAATAGCCCTACTTCCTTGTGTAAAACTTTAGGGTGCTCCACTATTCCCCGCTCAATTTCACTTATGAGCTTAGAGAACTCCCATTCGTTAGGTCGCTCTTGGAGTTGAATGTGTGCCATAAGCTATATTTATAGCGAATTAACGCTAAATTAAAAAATAAGTGGTTTTGAAATTGGCCAAAAACCCCCTTGGGTTTCTAGAACCCCTTATTTTACTGGGGTTTTGGCTTACTTGGCTCGGAATTTCCCGCAGCATCTCCGCTCTGTAGACGGATTAAATCAAATGCTGTGTTCTTGTCAAAGCTTTTCAACAACACCCACCCTACAACACCCAAAACCACGCCAGATTCGAAGTCAGGCACGTTGAATTTCAGTAGCAGTATATCCAATACCGCCAGGGTTAAGGTTAACGCTACTATCCTTAGTGCCACCATGGACACGAACCGCACTACTTTATGCATGTGAACATTTTTTTTCTAAAGTTAACAAAAAGCCCCCCGAAGTTGGTCTCCGAGGGGCCAAACCCTAAACGAACGTATTTGTTTTTTTTTGTTTTTGACCAAATTTATAGTAAGTTTTGACCCCCCGAAAATGTGGAAAGGCTGATTTGCCCGACGAGCGGACCCCTCATTTATTCTGTTTTACCTCCTATTGGAGTTATTTATACTAATTGCCTCTACTTTAGTAAACTCCTCGAGGTCTTCTTTGTAAAGGCATATCCTGCCATCAGCCCTCTTATGCCACCTTAGCTTGTAGGTGCCGTATGGCTCTATGCAGATTGGATCTCCTACTTCGTCGAAGTCTACTATCCTTAGATAGCTATTCTTTATTATATGGTATAAGTCTCCTATTTTCATATTATTGTGTTTATTCTTTAAAATGCCGGCTCAGTTAGTCGATTTATCATAGTTCAAATAACCTCTCAAATCCGGGGCCATCTTTCAGTACGGTCCAACCATCACTTAGGTATACTCCGTATATACCTTTTTCCTTTTTATGTGGACTATAGTGCCGCAACTCGGGATGATTGGGGTTTAGCGGTTCTAGTATGTAGAAGTTTTCCTCCTTTATGTCCAACACCTTAAAGTGCAGCGTTGGCCAAGATTCCCAGGATATAATAGAGCCTATTTTATACATGGTTAGAGTTTTAGTATGTTCTCAAAGTTGCCCTCTTCTTTATGTACATAATATAGAACTACAGAGGGTGGATTTCTAGTCCGTATTGAAGTCCCGTCGTGTAGTAGCTCATCAAATACACTTCCCGGTTTTGCTTGTACTACCTTTAGGTGTAAGTACAAATCTGTGTCGATGCTGTCTACTTGGAATATAGTTACATCTTTATGTAGTATTATACCGATTCTGATGTCACATTGATCTAGACCTTCGCATTGACATAGATAGTCTCCTACCTTGTATATTTCTGCTTTTTGTCCTTTTTTCCACATATGATTAGTCTTTAAAACGCCGGATTCTTATAATGCTTCAAAGGCCTCAATCCAGGGGTTAGCCTCATGTACTAACTCCCAGGATTCTACAGCGCTAGTCGCGAATACGATATACCCACGCTGGTCGCGGCCCCAATAACTCGCCATTCTGACATCTCCTCCGACCTCTATTATAAAAGCGGTGGTTTTGTCTACGTCGACCACTTTAAATAAGTGGCCAATTGGTGACTTATATGTGTTTCCTACCATGGAAATAAAACCCACTTCGTGAAATAAAAAAGGGGCCATGCAGATTGCTCCACATGACCCCTCAACTTTCAATTAACCTCTACAATCTCCACCACGGCGGTGGAGTTTTGGTAGTCGGTTTGTGGAACGACTTCTTGCGTTCAATGTTGTCCTCCACTTTGCCAAGGTGTACTTTCCTTGGCTGTTTTCTACTGTTTACCAATGCCAAAGGGCACCAGTACTCACCGTCTTCTAATAAGACAGGATGAGCAAGGCCACCATTGGCGGCTGCTGATATTTTGAGCAATGCTCTACGATTAGTTAGTTCCCTGGCTCTTCCAGGTTTTTGTACTTCGTTCATAATACAATAATTTAGGGTTTAATAATACAATTCTTTCCAACGCCGGATTTAGAGTGCTGCTGTGCTGCTGCCCTATTACCCTATGCCGTTCACATGCATAGTACTTTTCCTTAATTGCGCTGCTGCTGCTTCACTACCTCACCGCGTTCACATGCATAAGCACAAAAAAAAAGGGCTTGAGAAATTAATCCCAAGCCCAAATTTTCAGACCGTTGCGAGTTAGGGTTAAAAATTCCTACCTTTTAGGTTCTGGTAATTTGCCTACATTTTTAGCGGCCTCTAAGATATGTTTCGGTAAGGGTAGGTCAAACAATTTACTTTTAGCTATCTTTTCAGATAGTACCTTTTCACCGATTGCAAGTTGCTCGGGTGTAATTTGGTTCATCCTTACCAACTTAACATAATTAAAACCATCTTCATCTGTTTCTTTGGTTGTTAATAAACCGGCACTAAAAAGGGCCAAATATTCCGGAAAACCAATGATACGACGGTCAAGCCCTTTGAAAACGTGTACTTGTTTAGTAGCGGCCTTAACCAATTTAAAAATATTAATTAAGCCTCCTTTTTGCATACTTTTTTGTTCGCTTTTAGTCATAAAAGCTCTCAGAAAACTTCGCGCCATACCGTAATGTTTTGCCTCTTTTCCAAAGGCGTAACAAGACCTAAAAAATTGCAATCCACTTAGGGAATAGCCTAAACCAATCCCATTTTCCTGTTTTCGTACCTTTTCCATAACCTTATTTATCCAAGTCGGATCGGTGGAGATGGTCTGTAATAACGTATCAAAATCGTGCAAAATTAGCTTTAAATTTTGTTGCGCCTCATTCAAAGCTGTTTTTGGCGTTTTTTCAGCTTTCGCTGGTAGTTCCGTTACTTGCATTTTTGCGAGTTCCAAATCGTGCTTTTTAAGTTGATTTAGAATAGCTCTTTTTTCTGTTTGAGTTAACATAACACAAATTTTTTAAAGTGAGAAAATGAGAAAAAACGGCCTGAAAGCAAATATAAATACCTACTTTCAGGCCATATATGAAAACACTAAAAAAGCAACATCCTATATTGCACAAATATAGGTGCTTAAAAGCAAAGGATTAGCATAGCCAAAATATTACCTTTATAGTGCTATTTTTTTTTTTGGTTTTTTTGATAAAACAATATTAATTACCGTTTTGCCGCCACCGACATATTGTAATTATACCTTTTTATCCTAATCAGCCTTTCAAAGAGCAGCGCAAAAAGTTACGATAAAAAACCATATTTAGTAGTTTGTAATAGCATCACAAATGCCCAAAAACTAAAAAACATAGTTAACGGTCAAAAACCGTTATCGCAGCAACTTCTAACAGGTTGCACCCTAAATGTATGATAAAACAAAGGAAAAGTGAAACGGTTTTTTGTGCTAACATAGCTCCGCCATAACCACTTTGGGCAACTTACCCAACCTTTGGCTTATCTGTAAAAACAGAAACATACACCCAATAATAGGTATCATTATACCTTTGGATATTATTTCATCCGTTCTTACAGAACAAAGTTCACCCTTTTCTACGATATATAATAGAAACAATTTGTTTGAAATATTCATTAGTTTTTCCAATATATATAAAGTGTTGATTATCAATACATTGCAAATTTGTAATTTAAAAATTTAAGTAAATTTTAACGTACTTGTTAATGAATTTTAACATATTAAATATTTAACAATATGTGTAATTTGACGTAACTGGCTGTATATCAGCAAGTTATGCGTTTTTTATATAGGCAAAATAAGTATAAGTATGAAATCATTATGTAACATATTGATTATCAAAGAATTGTATTATATTTATATGTAGATATTAAGTTATATTATATATGTATTTTAAATATGTAACAATTTGTTTGAATTGTAACCGTAACTTATTGAGATCCAACTTTTTACATATTCCAAATTGTCTAATATGTTTTGGAAAAAACAATTTGTTGGAAACAATGGGGGGGATCAAACAAATTGTTTGAAACGGGGGGAGGATCATAGCGGTATACTAGAAACGTACACTACACACAGGATTAGAACTAGAAACGTACACTACACACAGGATTAGAACTAGAAACGTACACTACACACACAGATGGGGCGGGGGTCTTTTTTGCCACACACAAAACGGGGGGGGGGGTTAATAAGCGCAAGAAAAAAGGCCCCTACGGTGTGTAGTGGGCCTCCAAGGCATGGGGTGGTCGCCTTTGTTGTAAGTCTTCTGTGCTCAACGAAGTTCCTGCTTCTGGTGTTGTATGTTTTTTAGTATTAGGTTTTCTTCAAGTCTTCGTTCGTGCCAGTACTTTATCATGTCCATAGTGTATTGTATGATGTCAGCTTGTTCTTCTTCGCTCCGTTCTTGTAGGTCTAGGAAAGCAGCTTCCATTGGGAGTATGTGCTCGGGTAGTATAATTCGGCTTTCGATCTGCGGATCCCACACCAATCCTGATCCGCTGCAAGAGGGGCATGGATTAGATATGCTCAAAATACCTACGCCCCTACAGTTAGGGCAGATATGGGGGGTTCTTGTGTTCATGCTGTTTTAGTTTACTCTTCTTCTATTCTAGTGGTCGTCTTGTCAGTGCGTCTACTATCGTGGTTATTAGTTGTGTTCTCCATTGGGGGTTAGTTAGTTTTTCGTAGTCTTGTCTTCCATCCATGAATAGTAGCTCTAGTAGTATTGCTGGACATCTTGTGTATTTGATTATGTACCAGTCCTTTTCTTTGTCGTATTTTCCTTTCAAACCCCGGCGCCAAGGAATGGTTGGGTATCGGGGGGCTAGGTAGGCGCCTATCTTGTGGGCGTACATGTCACTCATCGTTTCTCCCTCTGTGGTGAACATCTCAAAGCCTCCGTGGTCTCCTTCCTTTCCGGCGAGGGCGTTGGAGTGTATGCTGAGTAGGAGGTACTTGCTGGGGTCGTCGTTTACCTTTGCGTTTATCTCGCGTACTCGTACGGCTAGTGGGGTGTCTACTGTTGGAGGTGAGAGTACTTCTGCGTCTACTCCTCTTAGGGTTAGTTGGTAGCAGAGGTCGTGGGCGAATGCTCTGTTGCTCACTCCTTCGAATATTGTTCCTCTTTCGCCGGCGTGGCTGCGCTTGCCAGGGGTTACGTACCCAGCGTGGATGTCGTAACCCCCGTGACCTGCATCGATCAGTATTTTCATAGCTCTAAGATATACTTACGTTTGAATAGGGATTGTTTTGCGGTAGCATGTGGTGGTCTCTTTCTGCCTTCAAGCACTCTTCTTCTATTTTTCTAGCGGCGTTTATGTGTGCTTGTTGGATGTCTACATAATCCTCACGGGATTTGTATAGATCTTCAAAATGCGTTAGTACCATAGAAAACGAACCTGAGTTTAGTTTTACATGTGGCGATAACCGCTGATAGGCCACTGAGAAGGGGGCGAAAATACCACGCTCTTCTAAGAAGAACTTTCTCATTTCAACGTACTCACTAAGGGTAAAGCAACAGCCATTAATTTCGACATATCCCATTTTGTCAAGCTCGGAATCTTTTTTGTCTACTACTCCGCAGCTACCTGTCTGCCCTACTGGGCCTGAGTGGCCTTCTACGCCTTCCGCAGAACGCAAGACGTCTTCTTTTAGCTTGTCTATGCTTTTAGCTTTCTCTTTGCGCTCCTCAAGACTTAGCTCTAACCCTGGGCGTAATTCTGACATAGGTACATCGTCTATTGAGGTCCGTTTTATACTCTCGCGTTTCGCCAGCCTATCTTCTAGGTCTACTTTTCGTTTGTTTTCTTCTAGCATACCGGCGAGTAGTGCTGAGTAGTTGGCCAGGTCGCGCAATGTATCGGTAATCGATTCGTCGTCTACTTGTAGTTTACCTTTCTTTAGGTATGAAGAGATGCGGGACATTTTGTCTAGCATTCTTACGAAAACTCCTCTCTCCCCGGGGATGCCATAGGCTTCGCAAGCTCGGAGGTTGGCGAAGGGACTGTCGTCGCCCGCACCCTTGGTATAGTCGTAGTTCTTCTTCTTGGACAGTTCCATACACTTGCCGAAGAAGCCTGTTGCAAAGTCGAAATATTCTCTTGTAGTCATGGTAAGTAGTTTTGTTTTAGGTATTGGTAGATTTTTTTAGCGGTAGCGTTGTTGTCGTCTAGGGGTTTTAGTTTCTTGCGTAGGTACTCCCAGAGTTTAAGCTCTTTTCTAAATTGCTCAACCTCTTTGGCCTCATCTCTGTACGTGCTTAAGAAGTAGTCGCGCATTAGCTGATATTCGTCATACGAGAATTCATGTTCTGAAGGTGGGAATTTTACGAAGTCCCAATCATCATCGTCAAACACCTCATCGTTTAATATGAGCTTCTTAGCTGTTTTATATTCTTCAGCCGTCAGACCTACCCCGCCGGCGCTTTTAGTAATTAGTCGAGTCATTTTTGTTTTGTATAAAAGTGAGAAGAAATTGCTAGATACGTTGTATACGGCCAACATCGATTGATCGCCAACTTAAACCCATCTGGGCACCTACTTGAGGGGAGTAGGTACCTTCTTTTTTCGAAGTGTTTTTCAAATGCTGAATATTCCTGTGGGGTCAACATCACTCCGTTTACATCAATCAGTGTCGGTTCGAAATGTACATCATCTTGCCTAGCCTGGACTCGGTACGTGCAGTATGGTACAAACAATAACCCAAAGGTCAACTTATTCAGTAATTTGTGATACCACTTGTTGTTGTGCCAAGTCGGCTTGCTGAGTACTTCAATCTCTGCTGACTCAACCATCAAGGGCTCTGCGTTCCAATCAGCTAAATCGATTGAAACTGTCATTATTTTCCATTCTCCGTTTGGTCCCATGCTTACATTACTTAAAGAGTTCAATTGGTTCGTTGTCAGGTAACCTGGCGGCTAGTTGTCTCAGGTACTCTCTGGTAATATTCAGGGCGCTTTCATACGAGTCCCGTTCTATCGTCACATAGCCGATTTGGAAACGGTATCTCCCATTCACCTTCTCGTATATCACCTGATTGTCGAAGTACGCTTGCTTTCCCTTGATCTCTGTGTTGGCTTGCATAATGTTCATGAATTTTCTTTTTAATAATGCTACAATACTCATATAGTTCATATTCCTCACATTCTTGTAGGAATTTCTGTAAAGACGCTATGTGGGTTTTGGGGTCTTCGACAATGTCGCAGAACGCCTCAACCTCTGCGGCATTCCGGAAGAGCCGGCCCGGGTTGACGAGCTCCTCGTACCGTTCTGTAAGTTCTTCGTAGTCCATGGTTTGTTAGTTATAAAAGCTGCTATTACTGCCAAAATAGGAGGGGAGATATGTAAGTACCGAACCTCCAAGTCGATGAAGAAGTACAAGGCAATAGTGCTGAATAACATCCAGAAAAAAGCGAAGTACGCTCCTCGAATGTAAAGATACATGATTAGTGACATATATAATAGCTTTTCAAAATTTTCTCGTAAACTTTTTTGTCGGACTCTATTTGGGAGTTGAAGGTCGGCATAGGTGGTCTGGCTTTGCCATACATTACCGCTTCTAGGTACTCCCAATCTTCTCGGTCAGTGTAGATAGCGCGTTCGAATACAATGCTCTTTGCGTGTAGGTATCCGAGGTATCTTTCGTATAACGTGCCTTCTATTGACAGTAGGTTGTCTACTAATTTCTGATTTAGAAGTTCTTCCTTTTCCCAAACGTCCCCATCAAAATAGGGACTCCAGAGTGCAATGTGGGCGATGATGTTTCCTTCAAAAAGTAGTTTTAAAAACTGGGGAAGGGGAACTACTATCCCATCAATGTTGTATGCTATTGGTATTGTTTCAACGCCCAATGCTTGCACTACTGGAGGCCTATAGACTTTGAGTGGGGAAAGATCCCCTAAATCTGTGCGTAAGTGCCCGAAGGGTACTTTGGAAGATAGTATCATCTTAGTTTGTGAAATACAGCTCGTCTCATTTTGTGTCCTTTACCGGCGTTTACATACTCGATGTATGGTCCTTGTTCCGGGCAGTCTATTTCTAAGAAGTGACGCATCGTCGAAATGCGCCGGCTTTTCATGACATTGTCGTAGAAGGCTTTGGTAAACTTCCCATTGTGCTCGTCAAACCCGGCAATAGTGCCGGCGTGGTAAATTATCAATGAAGCTTTCATGGGGGCTTCCTTGGGAAGGGTAATTAAATTAGACCCTTCTATAAAGTCCCTTCCGCGAGTCACTGCGCCATGTGCTTGGTAATATGCGGTATCTATTACTAATTCGATTAAAGCTCCCATAGGCGCCTGCGCAAGGGCGTTCTTGATAGCTTTTATAGATAACGTTCCTCCCTCTACTCCAATACAAGGTCCATCAGGGCCGTGAGTCCCAAAAGCTGATATCGTAACAAATAGTTTGTCGTCTTTCTTCATGGCTTCGGCTGTATGGGTTAATTCTGATATAATCCGTTGCCCATCTACAGACTCGCCCGTAAGTAAGACTACCTTGTCGTAGTTGCATATCGTAGCTAACTTGGCCATTAGTATAGCGTCGTTCTGCTCGGATATGCCACCATATCCAATGTTTATTGAGGTCATAGTTCTGATGTTAATTGATCTAGTTTAATTTTTAAATCAGTCAAGTCTTTCCAAAAGTCTTTACTCAAGAACGTCAGCATGGCTTTCCAAAATGGTTTGCGGTCTCCCTCGTCTGTAAAGAACCACTCAAATAAGAATTCAGCGAGGCTCATTAAGAATAACTGTAGCAGCATTCTCCCAGGAGCGTCTTTTGGGTTAACCGTTGGAATGTCGTTCCTTAATTCCTGTCTTGTTTTCATGTTTTTGTTGTTTAGCTTTTTAATGATTCTTCTAATACCTTTTTAACGTCGTCGTAAAGGTACGGAACTTTATACAATTTGTTATCAAATTTTGTTGCAGTAAAACCTAATCCTCCAATATCAAATCCTGCGGAATCTAGCATAAACCCATAAGTAGATATCTTTAGGGCATATAACCAATAATTTGAATCAAAGATGTGATTTAGTGGGGCCTTTAGATATGAGAAACCGTACCTCCTAGTGTAGAAGGATTTCATGTCAATAGACTTATCGGTCTTCCAATCATCAATGTAGGCTTTCCCGTCTTCTATGAAAACCATATCACCCTGACCGGCTAATAGGTAGTCCTCGTCGAACATAAGTAGTTCTGGGTAATATCCATCTTCTAAGTCTTGTAAGAAGTCTGGAGAGTTGTTGTCGAACCCGGGTATTCTTATATTTTGATAAGGGAGAAAATTTCCAGTCCATGGGTTTACCCTCCCGCCGGCGCGTATGTCGGCAAGTTCTTGGGTAGAGTGAAATAGCGTTCCCGCAGCGCTGGATTCCGAGCCAGCCAAATCCCACTCTTCCAATATTTCTTTTTGTATTTTGTCAACTTCGTCGCGAGAATAGACCCCAAGCATAGTCTGAGCTATTTTCTCAGACAGGTAGCCATGTTTTTTAGACAACTCCTTATACCACGGTTCGTCTATGCGTTTTAGAGCCATACGAAAGCTCTGCCCCTCTCTGTTAAAGGTCGTGTAGGGTTTGTAAATAGAAGACACACTCCGGAACTGTTGGTCCCCTTTCCAATAGGTATGGTCTTCTTGTCTAAATGTTACCATGCTTTTCGTACAGTTGCGCTTATTGCAAAATCAAAATACATATTAGGGCCTAACGCCACCTTTAATGGACCTCGGGTTCTCATAGCCCGTAAATCCTCCCCGGCAATCATTCCGGCTGTCCAATGTTCTTTTGGCATTGCAAACTGTATAGTCTCTTTCTGCCAATAGAACTGCCAGGCCCGCTCTTTCCATAGAGAGATAGTTCGCGACGAAACGCCAAGTTTCTTAGATAAGTAACCCGTAGAAGCAATCACGAAATGAGTCCGCTTTAGTCCATCTGCGATTGCCACATTGCAGTTATTTTTCCAAGTTCTGGCGAAGCATGCTATCCATGCCCCATAGCACAATGCTAACGGGTCTCCCTGTATTTGGGAAGGCGAGATTAAGGCCGCGGTGCGGTATGTCCCTAACTTCTTCGCTATTTTCTGTGCTCCTACAATCTGGTACACCCCTCTCCGAAGTCGGCGGACCCAGCCCATCTTTAGTAACCAGGCTAAGTGTTCCCGCGTCTTCCGACACTGTAAGTGCTCTTGGAAGATTAAACCAGCATTCTTGTAGGTCTTGGTTCTTAACTTTAAATAAGTCTGAAGCTGCTTCTGCTTCCCGTTGGCTAGTGAAAACTCTAACAAAGAGCGATCTACCAACAAACTATCCTCCTCCGCTTCCGCGATTTTGGTATATCCCAAGGGTTGGTATATGTCCCTCTCTATATTAGCTAGTTGTTCCCGTGTCCAACGTCTCATAGTGCAAATATACAACAAGTTTCTTTCACCGCGCAAGTTTTTTTCAAAAAAAGTTTATTTTTTTTTTTCGCGCGCACTAACTACTTGATAATCAAGTTTTTGCGGTTTTTTTCATACATAGTTGAGCGGGCCCAAGAACCTGCGATAAAAAGAGAACAAGATAAAATGGAAAAGTAATTTAGTTGGGGGATGCTTCTACGCCGGCATTACTAGGGTTAATACAAATAGAGTTAAAGACAATCTCTTACGCCGGCGTTTCTTTCTGACCTCCACGTTGAATGTATAAAACCAACCCCACCTCCCAATAGATTGCTGTACTAAGACAACTTGCCAAATAACAAAAAAAGATATAAACATACTTTTATTTGGTAATTACTGATCTGTTGTAGTATCTTTGCATCTAAAACAATGAACATCATCACTAATTCCGAACTAGAGTACTTCGAATACTTCATTGCGATTCAATCGTCTTTGTTGGAGAAGCGGTACAAACTAACTCCAAAGGAGCAGAAGTTCTTAGCACTTTGTGCGGAGTATCACTGTGCCGGGGGTAATCTACATGATTTTGAGGAATTGGCGACATACTTGACGAAAATAGGCATTGTATCTACTCATCAAGAATGTTCGGTATATAAAAACAGATTATCAATCAAAAAGTGGATTGATACCGGTAGGGGCAGATTTAGACTACCGGCGGCACTTTCAAAAGTCACTGATTATGTACTTAGCATCAGATGTAATAGAACAAGTCCTGGAAGTAGCGATAACGAGCTATCAAGAGGAGACGGGAAACAAAGCGATGTTTCTACTTCTAGACGAAAGCTCCTACATGAGCTTGAAAGAGTCGGTTCTGGGGAAAAAAGCATCGAGCCAGAATCTGATAATGTATAAAGGAATGCGTGTATTCCATAATGATTTTGGAGAAAGCTACATTGCAACTTTATGATGAATGCTAGATTAGAGAAGATTATAAATAAAGTCGCCAAGGACCTAAACGAAGATCCTGAAAAAGTAGGCGAAGTAATGGATTCGGTATACAGAACTACCGCGGAAGTTATGAAAGACTACAGATATCCCGAAGTATATCTACAGCATTTTGGAATACTTCGAGCTAGGTGTACTTACGTAGAAAGAATGATTAGCAAACTAAATACTGTATTGTCAAACCATCAAAATCCTGAAGTAATAGCAGAACAATTACGAATATTAACCACAACAACAAAAAGACTAAGATATGAACACCGACAGAGACAGAGAAAACTTGCTCCTACGCTGGTTAGAGATCCTGAATAACGGATACGTAAAACCCGACGTAAAGGGACTATCCGGAAATGGGTGCGTAAGAGACACAAAGACATATGTAGATTTAATCGATCGCATTAACAGGCAATTAGAATCACTATTAATAAAATAAGCATGAGCACACAAGACGAAGTAAAAAAGGCTTTCAAAGAATTTCTAGAACAAAAAATTCCTAAAGAAACTGAGTTGTTTGAGATTCGAGGAGAGCAAGTTGTATTAGAGGTATTTGATTATACGGAAGACAACGAAGTAAGAAAGCGTATTTGGATTTCTGCTGATAATACGGCTGAGGGTATCGGTTATCGAACTTTCCCAATAGCGAAAATCCTTATAGCCGGATCTGAGAGTTATTACAAACCAGGAGATATTGTTAAGCTCCGGGATTTTGATGCTAGGACTATCCCAAATCCAAAGTACGAAACTTGGAACAATAACCCGTACTCTAAGTCAAACGTGACTAGAGTTGGTCAAGAACCGCAAGCTGTTATCAACAATATGCGAGCGGCTTTTGGGTCGAAAATGTTCTCTTTGACACCCTTGGCAGAACAGATGGAGGAGCGTGACTATGTTACATACAAACTAGCCGACGCTAATATTGAATGTAAAATTCTAAATCCATATGCTCTACTTGATTCTTAGTGTATATATCGTACCTGTAATAGCCGGCGCTGTATATAAATTTGTTACCGCATCACCGATCAGGTGGGCTGACATCTTTAATCCAATAAAATGGTGGAGCGTAGTAGTCAGCGCGGTTGTAAGTACGTTCATACCGTTTCACATCGTGGAACAGTTAGCTATACGTATTTATGACAAAGAATGCTTCGAAATGTGCGTATCACAGGGAAGCTGCTATCACTGCGGATGTAAAATGCCGGCAAAAGCGTTTGATCCAATGGCCTCCTGCTCTAAAGGGAACTGGGGACCAATGATACTGAGTAAGAAGGAGTATAAACAACATCGTAAACAATATCCAATAAAAATAACAGTAAAACATGGTCAAATTTGATAATACGCTCTATGTCGTTCCCCAAGTGGTGAAGGCCGGGCAAAAAGACGTTAAGCTCGAATGGCAAATTAAAGAAGGCGGAGACATGATCGAAGAGATCGTTCCGGGTTGTTCTTGTACAGCGGAGGCCACTATATTCCCGGATCGGGTAGTGGCGAGCTATACAGACAATACCCCAGCTTCTGAAATAGAAAAAATGCCTGGAAAGATTAAGACGATTTCAAAAAACCTAAGAGTGTTTCTAAAAGACGGAAAACCTCTGAAAGTTAAGAATTCGAGAGGCGTAGATGCCTATAATCCGGATAAGCAATCGGTAACCCTATTTTTCCACGTCAATGTAGCGCCATAGTAGGGAGACGCGTCGCGAGAGTCGCATCGGTTCCCCGCCGATGCGCACTCTTTTTTAAACGATATGCTACAGACACTGATAGGCCAGTTGATGGCCAAAGGAAAAAGCCGAGCCGACGCTTACAAAATAGCGGTAGCTCAGATGAGGAAAAGTGGTAATATGGAACCGAACTCTACAAAGCTAACCGCTAAAGGAGTTCAACGATCCAAAATGACCCCAGAAGAACGCGCAGTGAGCAGGGCGGGTAAGAAACCCGGCGAAGTTCACTACGATTATCAAACTAATACGACTCGTAAGCTATGAAGTTTTGTTATGTAAATACGGTATCTAGAGCAAACCAACAATATGCTTTAAGTGCTAAAGGGAAGCAGTGGGCCGTCGGAGATGAGATAAACATTTATTTCATGAACGGCACAGCTAAACAACAGGCGTTTGTTAAGAAGACAGCTCAAGAATGGCTAAAATACGCAAACCTAAAATTTAATTGGGTTAAAACTGCAAAGTCATCGGAGGTTCGAATTTCCTTCTTACCCGCTGGTGGCTCCTGGTCGTACGTTGGTACTGACGCGCTTTTGGCTTCTAAGCGTGAGGCTACGATGAACTTCGCTTGGTTAGACAAAGGCGTCGTATTGCACGAGTTTGGGCACATGCTAGGCCTGAAGCATGAACACCAAAACCCAGACGGTGGTATCAAGTGGAATGAGAAAGCAGTAATTGCGTCTTTGACTGGCCCCCCTAATAACTGGGATTTACCAACAATCCGTCGAAACGTACTTGAACAAGCACATCCGCATCACGTAGATGGAACTAAATTCGACATCCAGAGTGTTATGTTATACCCATTCCCCAAAGAATGGACATTTAACACGCAAGGAACCCCAGAGAATAGTGAAATTTCAGAACTAGATAAACAACATATCCAGAAGCTATACCCACAGACGCCTACGAGACGTCGTAAATTATTTGGAATCTTCTAAACAACAACAACATGACTTACGAACAGTGTAAAGAACAAGTAGATTTATTCTTCGAAGCGGCTTACGCGGCTGTCTGTAATTGCCACGAACACGTAGGGGCTTTCCCATGCGAATGCGAAGACTCAAAGAGAGTTCAAAAAAGTATGGACCTTCTGATAGAGACCCGGAGGGATATTCTCGCCGAGTTTAAACGTTTAACACATGTCACAACTCTACACAGATAGAGAAGTAAAAAAGTTAAATACTAAAGTAAAGTGCCTCGAAGATCTAATCTTGAGCCTTGCCATTGGCATTGAAATAACTAGGGTAGATACCTATGATGATTTACCACCAGCAGCTGCTCACGCCGATGATTATTACCACGTTTTAAATAACCAAGGAACATCTTGGTTACCTGGCTGGTTGGGAGGTACTTTTTATTCTAAAGGTTTCTATTATTCAGATGGGGTAGATTGGCAGTACATAGGAGACGTACCGTACCAAGCCACACAAATAACAGTAGACGCCGGTGTAGTACAGGATCAATTTGTAAGCCCGGCAACTTTAGCAAACGCGGCGAAGTGGAATACAAAAAACGCTGCTATACAGTTTCAGGATAATTCGGTAAACTTAGGAACTTCCGGAACTGTAAATACTATTGATTTTGTCGGAAGTTTTATCATATCCCGAATTGGAGATACATTAACTGTAGACATAGGCGCCGGAGCTCAAGGTCCACAAGGGTATCAAGGAGATACCGGATCTCAGGGGCCGGTTGGTGCGCAAGGAAGCCAAGGAGCTACTGGCCCACAAGGTGCTATTGGCCCGCAAGGGCCTCAAGGGGTACAAGGAGCCACTGGTTCTCAGGGCGCAACAGGATCCCAAGGACCACAAGGAGATACCGGAGCGCAAGGACCACAGGGTTTTGTTGGTAGTCAGGGCGTACAAGGAGCGCAAGGCTTTCAGGGATCTACTGGAGCTCAAGGCCCACAAGGTACTACGGGATCACAAGGACCACAGGGCTTTCAAGGTGACGCAGGTCCGCAGGGAACACAGGGAGCCACGGGCGCGCAAGGTGCGACTGGAAGTCAGGGCCCCCAAGGCGATGCAGGACCTCAAGGACCGCAAGGTTCTACCGGAGCTCAAGGCGCAACTGGAAGTCAAGGTCCACAAGGATTTCAAGGTGATACAGGCGCAACTGGAGCACAAGGCCCGCAAGGTTTAACAGGAGCCCAGGGCGCCGCAGGTCCGCAAGGTGACATTGGCGCACAGGGTTCAACGGGTGCGCAAGGACCGCAAGGCGATGCGGGGCCACAAGGTTCTGCGGGAGCGCAGGGGGCCACGGGTGCGCAAGGTCCTCAAGGAACACAAGGTGTAGTTGGACCGCAAGGAGCGACGGGATCCCAAGGCGCAACCGGCAGTCAAGGACCCCAAGGAGACACAGGACCACAAGGACCCCAAGGTTCAACCGGAGCTCAAGGAGCAACGGGCGCGCAAGGACCCCAGGGGGACACGGGGGCTCAGGGGCCACAAGGACTTACCGGCAGTCAGGGGTCTCAAGGTGCTCAAGGCGATACTGGTCCGCAAGGCGCAACTGGAGCTCAGGGAGATACCGGCGCCCAAGGACCGCAGGGTGATGCAGGCCCTCAAGGAGCAGCTGGAGCTCAGGGAGCAACCGGAGCCCAAGGCCCGCAAGGCGATGCAGGCGCAACCGGCGCGCAAGGTCCTCAAGGAGACGCTGGAGCTACTGGAGCACAAGGCCCGCAAGGTACGGCCGGCGCGCAAGGCCCACAAGGAGCCACGGGAGCTACAGGAGCACAGGGACAGGCTACGGGCGAGGTAGTATATTACACATACTCAACTACCACAACCAAAGCAGATCCTGGATCGGCGGTGTTTAGGTTAAATAGCTCCACGCTTTCTGCGGTAACTGAGATGTACATTGATGATAATCAATCAGGCAGTGTTGATGTACAGGATTGGTTAAGAACATGGGATGATGGAGGCGGAAGTATTAATAAAGCTGTAGTAAAAATAGCAAGGTCAAACAGTTTATCTAACTGGGCCATGTATTACGTAACTGCGGTAACTGAAGAAACAGGATATTTCACAATATCGTTGACCTATATCGACCATGTTGGTACATTAGCGACAACTGCTAGCGGGACATTAATATCACTTTCACGAATAGGTCTAACGGGATCGCAAGGACCTCAAGGGGACATAGGCGCAACCGGAGCTCAAGGAGACGCGGGAGCTCAAGGTCCACAAGGCGTACAAGGATCAACCGGAGCCCAAGGCTCTACGGGAAGTCAAGGCCCACAGGGGGCTATAGGTGCTCAAGGAGCTACTGGAAGTCAAGGACCGCAAGGAGATGAAGGAGCCCAGGGCGCAACAGGAGCACAAGGTTCAACCGGAGCGCAAGGACCACAAGGTGCAACCGGAAGCCAAGGCCCTCAAGGAGCTACAGGTGCGCAAGGCGATGCGGGGCCACAAGGTGCCGCTGGAGCCCAAGGAGCTACCGGCCCTCAAGGACCGCAAGGCGATGCGGGGCCACAAGGTGCCACTGGAGCGCAAGGACCGCAGGGTGCTACCGGGTCTCAGGGCCCACAAGGATTCCAAGGAAATACAGGAGCGCAAGGTGCGACCGGAGCGCAAGGACCGCAAGGCGCGGCGGGCGCAGGAACTATAGAACCAGAAAATCCAGTAGTCCTAGAATCTGCTGATTTTACGGCGGTTGTAGGTACAATCCACCTCGTCGATTGCAGCGGCGGCCCTATAATAGTTTCGTTACCATCCAGCCCGTCTCTTAATGACAGATTTGCCCTAAGCGACGCAACTGCGAGTGCAGGTACTAACAACATAACCCTACAGTTAATTTCCACCCAACGTTTGTATGGAAACATTCAGAATTATATTATAAATGTAAATGGAGGGTACGCAGAATTTATCTATATAGATGCAACCACAGGTTGGATAGCAACATTATAAAAACTAGAAGCAATGGCAATATATCACCACGAACCGGCCGCAGACTATACAGCAACAGTTACTGGAGTAACTAACGTAGCCTCCATAACGCTAATAACTACTAGCTACATAAGGTCTCTTGGCTTTATAACAGTATTCGGGCACGTTTTAGTAACACCGACCGCCGCAGCCAACACGACAACGGATTTTGCGGTCTCTTTACCCATGGGGTCTAACTTCACAGCCACTTCAAATGCTAGCGGAGCGGGAACTTGTAATAGTGTGAATTTATTTAGATCTTGTTATATAGAGGCGGATGATATTAATGACAGGCTTTCTATAAAGTTCCCATCAGCAACTACTTCACCTATAACGGTAAGTTTTACAGCTACTTATAAATTACTATAGGTTATGAAAATATTCGTAAAGCACAAAGGTAAATTAACACTAACAGACCTAAAAGAACCAATAACATTAACATATGGAAAATGTGACCTTTATAGTGGGGAATCCAGAAGAAGACTTCTTCCAACAGAATCCGCAGGTGCGGTACTTTCCAGAAGTCCAAAGACTCCTGGGGACTGTTGCCGAGGATGTTGCGGGTAAGATTATGTGGGCCATATACCTAACAGAGGACCCTGATAGTAAATACTACCCGATAACCTACGAAGAGCGTCGCAAGATTATAGCCGAGAACTATTTAAAACAAGATGACTTCGATTGGGGTAAGTACGATTTTCTAGTAGAGGCATACCCAATTATGTGTCTCGGTATTACAGAAAGGTGGTATAAATCCCTATCTGATAAGTTCGGCGATTTAGTAGCGGCCGTAACGAAAATGGACGTAATTGACGAGTATAAAGAACTTATCTTAATGTATGACAAAGTAGAAAAAATGGTAAAAGGTCTAGAAGCAGTCAAAAGCCTAATGCAAAAAGAAAAAGCAAAACGAGTAGAAGTTAGAGGCTCATCACAGCCCGGGTTTTTCGGAAAATCATGAAACAAAACGCAGCACGCTTAGTACCATTTACGCTGTACAATATACAGCCGTTCATAAACCGGGAGCATCCAAAGTTCTTCCCGGACTCTTTGCAGTATAAAGAATACTGGACTGAGCAGGCGCGTCGTTGTGTAGAAGGATATTGGGGGTACGATTACGCAGATGGGAATGGAGGATGGCGTTATATGCCAGGAAACCTGTACTTCTACATGAACTTCGTGCCGATCTTACAGGAAGGAGAACAAGGTAGCCAGGTAACTGGATTCCCACGGTTGCGTGATATAGATTGGCTACAGTTCTACGCCTACTTAGAATGCGATGGTTTTTCAGGATTCTCAGAAGATTTAGAGTATACATGTTACCGACCAGTAGGGAAACTAGAAGCAGGTGAAGTACTTTCCAAGAAAGAGAAAATCTTAATGGAAAGATATGACAAGCACCTAAGAAAACCAAATGGCAGATTAAAGAAGTATATCGATACCAAAGATTACATATATAAAACATATGAGGAACCACTAAAAGGCCAAGCACAATTCTTAAATGAAGCAAAAAACGTACTAATATTCGGTACGAGGGGAAGTGGTAAGTCGTTAGGAACTGCCGGTGGTATTATAACATACGATTTTACTTTTAATGGCGCCAGGACTTTAAGTGAATTTATTGATAAATCTACCTCTACGACGGTAGTGGTAGGCGCGCCAAAGTCAGGGAAGTCTAACGAACTTATGGATAAGTTCATTATGGCTTACGATTACTTAAGAACTGACGTAGGGGCTTACAGGGATGGCGGGTTCGACGAAGCAGGTTGTTTCTGGAACCCATATGAAGGATCTCCAGTTTTAGGTAAAGCGGTAACCAAGCGCGTAAAACAAAAAGGCGGCAAGGGGTACACAGGTCAGGAAACCAAAATTGTACACGTATCATACCAACAGAGCGCATCCGCAGGTGTAGGTTATCGTGCTAGACGAATGGTTGTAGAGGAGATAGGACTAGCTCACAACTTCAAAGCCATACACTCAGAGAACAGCGCAACACAAAAACGGGAAACGAAGTTTGGTTATTCAGTCTATCTAGGAACCGGTGGTGACGTCGAAAAAGTACAAGAGGTAAGGGACGCGTTTTATAATCCCGATTCATATGATTGTATTTCGTTCCCTGACGTGTTTAACAACACAGGAAAGCGTATAGGACTATTTATACCGGCGTACTACCGGAGTGCTTTATATAAAGACGAGAACGGGAATACAGATATAGAGGCGGCGTTCCAAGATGAAATACTCGAAAGGGAACAGAGTAAAAAAGAAGGATCAAAAGCTTTCCAAGGTCGTATTATTTCATACCCTATCGTCCCTCAAGAGATGTTCATGCAGTCTTCTGGGAATGCATTTTGTACAGATTTAATCGAGGAGAGAGTTTCAGAATTAGAAACAACCGGAGAGTATAAAGAGCATAGTGTAGGTACCTTAGTGTACACGAATATGACCAACTCCGAATGTAAATGGGAAGAAGATACAAAACGAGCACTTACCCCAATCTTACGATATGGGCAAGAATCGGGAATGAGGGATAAATCCGGGGCCTTGGTTATTTACGAGCACCCCATAGAAAATTTACCAGAACCAACCTATACAAACCCACTATATTTGGTTTTGTATGACCCCGTAGCGAAAGATGGAGAAGGGACGTCACTATGTGCGGCATTCGTATTTAAGACATGGGATTTAGGTAGCGGTGGTTTACAGTTTACAATTGTAGCAGAGTGGATAGGCCGAAACGAAAAACTAGAAGATAACCACGAGATGGCCTATAAGCTAGCCACGTATTATAAAGCAAAGATTCTTCCGGAAGTAAATAATACGGATATCTTACGATATGCAAACATGACTAACAGGTACCATTATCTACAACCACGCCCAGGACTGGCATTGGATGGTATGGTAAAGCAACGTAAATATGAAGTCGGAATAAAAATAAGCCCAGGTATGATACCACACCTGGAAACTGTTGGTAATGAATATTTAATTACGGAGGTAGATTCCAAGACAATGATTGACGGATCTGAAGTCATCGTAGATGTTAAGAAAGCAGTACAGAATATAAAGTCCATGCGACTTTTAGAAGAACTGTTGTATTATAACAGAGACGATAACTTCGATGCGGTTTCTGCCATGTTTCTACTTGCCGTTTGGTTACGTCAGCAAAAATTAAAACCAATACAATACGAGTCTACTCGACAATTTGAGGAAGAATCTCGACAATTGAAACAGATGTTCAAAGTTAACCTGCCGAAGAAACATCCGGCATATAATTATTAAAAAATGGATGCATTAACGCATAATTATATCGATTTATCTGATACCAAGAAACAAGCCAATGATTTTGAGCTTGCTAAGCAGATGATGAATTATTACGATCAGATGTATTCCTCAAACCAGGAGCGAGCCGAGCGTATTAATGAAAATTTCCAACTACACTCGGGGCGTTGGCCAAACATAGAAGCACTTCCAGCATCCACACAAATTCAGTTACAACACGAAAATATTATGTTGGGTGGTGGGGTGTTACGGCATTACCCAATTATAGACAGGATATCTAAATCAGTAGTAGGCGATTTAATGGTTAGGCCGCTTCTTCCAATCATAAAAGACGTATCTGCCAAAGCTCGCAATTTTAGAGATAGAGCCAAGCTTGAGGTTGTTACGAATTTTGTACAGAGGAAGTTTTTTGAACCACAAATACGCGCAGTTCAACAGCAAGTTATGCGCGAATTGGGGATAGCGGACCCGGCGTCTCTTCAAGAAGAAGAGCTTGCGAAAATCCAAGAAGAGATACAAAAAAGAGTAACCGAGTCTACGCCAGATGAGTTAGCAGAGGCCGTAGAAAAGACAAGGACTCCAGAAGAGATGATCGCGCAATCTCTCATAGATGCCACTATCATGAAGTTGGATATGAAGGCTAAGTTCGATATCGGAGGTGAGAATGCGGTAGTAACTTCGGAGGAATATTACAGGGTAGGCCTTATGAATGGGATGCCATGGTGTGAAGTACTTAATCCAAAGTGGGTGACTTGGGATGGTTCAGAGCATGTAGAGTTCGTAGAAGATGGTGTATTTGCTAAATACGAACAATACCTAACTCCAGAAGATGTAGTATCTCGCTACGGGGCCATACTGTCTAGGTCTGATATCAAGAAGCTCTCCAACCTATACTCACCAATTCCAGGGTTTAGCGGTAACCGAAAAACCAGCGATCAAATCGAGAAGCGAGTAGTAGACATGTTTGCGGATAACCCGCATTTACAGGATATAGATGTTCGTACAAAAGAGGGGCAGATGGATTTACGCCAAGTCTATCGTGCGATATCAGCCGGGCATAGAGAGGGCCACGGTATACGTGAATGTTATATTACATGGCGATGGACCCGGCAGGCTACATTAGTAAAAAGATACAACAAAGAAACCGGAAGAGTAGAAGATTTATTCAGAGCTTCTCATTACGTGAAAAACCCGGCAAAAGGTGACTTAGAGGTAAAGAAGATTTTAATTCCACAAGTTTGGCACGGTGTAAAGCTGGGCGTAGGAGATGACTTCTTCGTATTTGTAGAACCGGTTCCATTTCAGTATAGGAATATAAACAACCCATTCGATGTCAAGTTGACAATCATGGGCTGTAGGTATAATACATACCAAAACAACACAGAGAACGTGGCTCTAATTGACCTAGGTAAACCTTGGCAGTATAGATACAACGTACTTATGAAACGAATGGAGGAGTACGAAGCTACCGACATTGGAAAGGTAATGTTAGGTACAACTAATATGAAACCAATCGGGTGGTCTTGGCAGGAATGGTTCCAATCATTATACGTTGGTAAAGTAGCAATCGTCGCGACCCAGTTCGAAGGTAGTGGTACCATGGATTCAAATATATTTCGGTCATTAGACTTGACGTCAAACGCTGACATTCAACAAACGCTAAACAAACTAGAGTATTTTGAGAAAAAGATAGCGACATCAATGTATTACAACCCATCTAAGTTGGGACAAATAAGTCCGTACGCAACTAATGCTGTTTCGGAGATGAATAC
This sequence comes from uncultured Candidatus Peribacteria bacterium, assembly GCA_964387665.1. Classification (GTDB taxonomy): domain Bacteria; phylum Patescibacteriota; class Gracilibacteria; order Absconditabacterales; family Absconditicoccaceae; genus CAYLWY01. Next base: position 74,142 of record CAYLWY010000001.1, on the reverse strand, counting down.
GGCCGGGTCAGATAGACAGATGATGAGGTTTCACGATAGGCACCGGCAGGTAAAACAACGTGTATTGAACGCCTTATTGGATGTATCCTTGGCGGCGATTAAAAATAACGAGTACGCTAAAAGTGTATTGCTAGATGATTTCGGTAAGGCTTATTTGGAAAACGCCATGGAACCATTCGCAGCTTGCGAACTTGGTCTGTACGTAGTAGACGACTTCCGTGAATCAGAACGTTTGGAGCAAATGCGCCAATTAGCTATGACGATATTACAAAACGGTGGATCTGTAAACGATATTGCAGAAGTGGTATCAGCTAGATCTATGGGCGAGATTAAAGACATTCTCGATAAATCAGAACGTCGTAGAATCAAGCAAGTCGAAGAACAGCGCCAACACGAACAGAGCATGTCACAACAACAAGCTGAGATGCAGAAGGCACAGATGGAATTACAGCAGGCGTTCACCGCAGAACAAAACGAAAGAGACAGACAGGCTAAGATACAGATGGCGGAATTAAACGCTATGTTGTTACAAAATGCCAACGACGTTAATAGGGACGGAATAAACGACTCATTAGAAAAGGCTATTCAACAAATGCAACATGATAGCAAAATGAAAGAAATTGATGAAGAGATCAAAGAAAACGAATTGGACTTCAAATATTACGAAGCCGATTTGAAATATAAAAATCAAGCAACCAAAAATCGGTCATAAGGCATAGGTGACTCATTTTTGTTAACCAAACACTTTGCCAGTAAATAAAAAATTAAGACATTTGCCATGACAACAATTGAAAGAACCCCATTAACACCGTTTGAATTACTACAAGACGATCTACGAAAAGATCCATTAGTAGAGGATTTAGATAGGTTAGAAGATGAAGGTCGCGATGAACCAATTATCCGAAAAGATACGGAATCGCATGTCGCACCAGAGTTAGAGGATGATGATAATGACGCACCTATTCGAGAACCTGAAAAAGAGGAACTTGAATACGATGTAAAAATATCCGGAAATCCAATAGCTATTATAGCCAAAGACTGGAAAAGCAAAGGCTACCTTCCAGATGAGTACGAAGTACCCGAAGATCTTTCTGAAGAGGATTTAGAAGAAGTCTATCGGACACACAAAGAATCGCTTATAGAACAAGAGGTTCGCACCAGGCTCTTACAAGAAATGCAGGAGAAGGGTTACGATCCAGAAATTCTAGAAACAGCGAAACTAATTAAGTCAGGTGTTCCGAAAGAAGCAATCACGCAGGCCGACGCGTATCGTATAATGGGGGAAGTTCAACTTGACCCAGAAGACGACAACTACGAAGAATACGCACGCCAGATATTAACACAATTTTATGCGGACAAAGGTTTCGCACAAGATAAAATTGATCGTTATGTTTACCGTGATTTAGAAGATCCCGAAGTAGAGAGCGTAGTAGAAGACGCACAGAACTACTTCAGAGATAGGGCCGGATTAATGTACCAACAGTTCAAGCAAGCCGAGAAGCAAGCGGAACAACAAAAGAAAGCCCAAGCAGAGGCGCAGGTAAAGCGAATGAACGACTACCTAACGCGCGGCGAAATCGCAGGTACAAAATACAGCCAAGAACAGATAGCCCAAGTAAAAAAGGCGTTATTTGAGAAATCGGAGGTAATCGTAGACGCTGAAGGGAATCGTTATAGAGTAACACCTTACGAGAAAAAACGTTGGGAGTACCAGAACGATTTTGAAAAGAACCTTAAATCTGTAGTCGATTTTATTTTAGGCTATGACGCCAAATCGATTGAAGAGACCGGCAGGATTAAAGGTAAAAATGACACGCTTAGAGAACTGAACAAATCTGTTCAAGTCACTATAAAAGGAGTTAGAGAAATTAATTCAGACACAATTCAAAGAAGGGAGTTACCCTAATTAATCTAAAAATATGGCTAACGTAGTCGAATCCAAATTCAAAATTTACGAAGAGGACATCAATCAACACCAGTACTTTAATAAGCTGGTAGACGAGCGGGCGCTTTTTGAAGTGTACCCAAACTTGATTGACTATGAAACACTGGACCCCGCTAGGCGTCAGATTTCCTCATACTCAAGAGGTAACATCATCGATAAAGATGGTAACCTTATGCGAGTATTTGAATCAAATGCGCGTGTAGTTAATACAAAGAGCCGCTATATTCAATGGCGCCTTTATACTAACCCCGGCGACATCCGTGCAACTTTTATCAAAAACTACGAAGCCGGAAACGAATACGTAGGCCGTCATAGTAACGTTTTTGAAATCGGTTTGGACGTAGAATGGTTTGGTCCTAACGATCTTTTGATCTTTGAAGGACTGCGTGAAGTACCTATCTTAGTAATATCTGAGGCCATCCCCGATGGAACCGCTTGGAAATACGAGGTACGCCTATTCGATGATAACCCATCCGCTTACTTCCCATTGGAATACCTTGACTTAGGAACCCGCCTGTTGCAGGTCGGATCTTTGATTGGCGAGGCTACTATGGAGCGTGGTAATATCCACTTCGGGGACGGCGAGGCGTTTATCGAATTCGAAGTACCAATGACCCGTATGGGTTGGGAGATGAAGATTACAGACAACGCCCACTTGGCGTCCAAGAACTACCGTCTACAACCACGTGATCAAGCTGATGTTAAAACTCCGTTGGGAGGTGCTGACGTTCTCGTCAACTCTCTGGAGCTTAAATTTATGGCTGCCGTAAACCACCAGAAAGACTTGTGGTTGACGTACGGTCGTAGCGCTGGTAGATTTGCTGGTAAATTCCTCGATGGCATTACCGAAAAACCCCTTCAGGCAGGTCCTGGTTTATTCGAATTCCTAGAATCTAGCCGAATATACGAATACTCTATCACCGGTGGCGGCATCGATATGTTCCGCGAACACCTACCTAGCCTATGGCACGATAAAGTAGACCCCGAAAACCGTAGAGTTGATATCTACACCGGTACAGGTGGTTTGATTTTATGGCAGAAATGGTGCGAGAAGGCAGACGTTGCCGGCGTACTCCAAACAGCCGAACTAAACTACGGAAACGAAGAGGCCTTGTTCTCAGGTCGTAAAGGAGTTGCTATCGGAGCACGTCAGTATCGTGCTGCATTTATCGAGCCTTTTGGTTTGGTTCGTGTACACTACCTACCTTTCCTAGACTCTGAGCAAGTTGAGACTCGTACTTATAATGGCTTACCAGTTACTTCCTATCAGTTTATCGTGTTTAACTTTGGTTATGGCGACGGACGTGATTCGAATGTACACCTTCTGAAGAACGAAGACGTATCACAATACGGCTACGCAGTAGGTACTTGGTCTCCAATGGGCCCAGTTCTCGGACGCTCTAATGTTGCAGGACGTTTCGCTTCGGCAGGTACTCGTGAGAACGCTTACTGGTACATCCACGAAGAAATGTTTGGCCTAGTAATGAAAGACCCAGGGTTCTGTATTTGGTACCAACCAGCGATTGTGTAATGGCGAAAGCGACCAAGAAGCAATATGGCGGATATACCGTTGGATTCGATTGGGATAACGACCGTAAGGAACGTGCTGCCAAGAAGAAGAAGAAGGCGCAGATGCAGGAATCAAAGCGTAAGCGTGACTTAGAGTCCGCGAGAAACGCCGGACCACTCCCGTTTTCTACGCCATATAAACCACCAGCTAAAAAGACGCCCGTAACTAAGAAACCTGTTGCAAAGAAAAAGTAATGGCAGCTACTAATTGTTCTCCATGCGCTAAGGCAAGAGCCCTTCGAGCAGCAAAAGCTGAAAGTCGGGCTAAAGCCAAAGCCGCCAAAGTAGAACAGACTTCTAAATCTAATACAAATGCGAGGGAAGCCTACAAAAAAAGTCGCTAGTAAAAAGACAGCTACCAAGCCTCCGAAGATGCAATCTGGAGGACGTCCGAAGTTACCAAAACTACCCGACAGTACTACGAAGGGCCCTAAAGCTCCAAAACTAGAAGACAGGGTCTTACCCACAAGTAAAGAACGACCAAAAGTACCTAAGATACCAAACGTAACAACGAAAGGGCTAAAAGTACCAAAACTAGAAGATAGAGTATTGCCCCCTAATTACAAACGTGGCGGAAAAATAAAGTCGAAAGGTTGTAAAAGCTAAGTAAAATACGACATAACTAAAAACATAAAACAATATGCTATATACAGTAAACTACACAAAGAAGAATACATTCATGTCGGTAAAAGGTACTCCTGAAAAACGGAGAATTACCGCAGAGGGAGAGATTGTGGACGAAGGCAAATATACACAGCCAACAGTTCCAGGAGCCTCCAGAGTGTATCGTCCAAAATATAGCCTCCGAAAGCGGCGCTATTTAGTAAACCTATCTCAGGAGGAACTAAATGCGTTGGTAAAGGAAATGCACTTGTATGAAGATAACGGTGCCCAGATCGTAGATGCACCTCTGACTAACGAGTCCGCGCCCTTTTGGAAGCATGTTAGCACGAGTCTGTACATGGAAAACATGAGCGCGACTCTAGATGATGAGAACCCAAGAGATAAGTTTTTCATCAAATGTTTTGAATCAGATCCTCAGTTTAAAATGCTGGGAGACGAAGTAAACCCGGCTATTGCAGCAAACGTAAGATTTACAATTGCAAAAGCAGAGGAGAACGTTGCGAAAATTGACCAAGCAACTGATCAGAGTATGAAAGCAGCTGAGTTGCTAAATGCTATGGACTACGAGAAGCAGGTCAATATTTTGAGAGCAATGGGTATTGACTCAAAGAATCCGGACCCTAAAGTAGTTAAAAATACTTTATTCCGCAGGATTACTGAAGAGAAAAACCTTCGTAACGTAACCGGTGGATTGGAAACTAACATAGAAGCATTCTTGCGGTTAGCTACAACAACCTCCGAAGACCTAAACTTACAAGGACTTATTGAAAGAGCACGTCAATCTCGGGTTATCAATAAAGCTAAAGACGGTAAGTATAAATTTGGACAAATAACGTTAGGTAAAAACCTATCTGAAGTTCGGGAATACTTAGGAAACGTCGAAAATGCGGATATCTTAGACGAGATTTTAGACAAATGCCAATAAAGACATCTAGGCTTATAGTAGAGTTCGACCGAAGATTTGATAGATTCGCCGGGCAAAATAAAGCCAAGTTACGACTAGAACACAAACTGAGCCTGCTTAATGAAGCTGTTCAGATATTCTTTGAAAACCGGGTAAAGCTCGCTGAAATTAATTCCACTGTTCGGGAAGAGTTGCGACCTTTAGAAGAGAAAGAGCGAAAGCTCAAGATCAAAAAGCATTTACCAGAAATGGCTATTGCGGAGTATCCTAAAGATTATTTTCAAATCTTACGATCTACTGCGTTGATATCCAGGGAAGGTTGCCCTAAAAAGATAGTCCCAGTCATTAAAATGGCGACAGACGACTTGAGTAGGGCATTAAAAAATGCAAATTGGAGATCTTCTTTTGAATGGGAGCATCTGATAGGCGACGAGGGTAAAGAAGGTCTTTACTTATATCACGGAGGTGATTTTGTTGTAGAAGAAGTCTACACAGATTACTATCGTAAACCGGCAGAATTACACGCACCGTCGATGACTACTAAAAAGGAGTACGAAGACTGGAACGGGGTAATTCAAAAAAAGGATGTAGATCTGGAGCTTGACAACACATTCGCTTATCGAAAAATAGTAGATATAGCAGTATTGTTAGGACGAACCGATATCGGAGACCAGAAAGAAATGCAAATGCAATTAACTAAAATTCTTCAAATAGAACCTAATCTTTAAGAAACATGGCCCAATTTAATCGTTACACCTATCTAGCCACCAGTGGTGATCGCGTGGTCAAAGCAGCCGGCGAAGAAGTTTACTTGCCTTCAGGCAGGTTAAATGTATACACAGGCGAGCTAGTAGTATTTAACCCGAAAACAAACCTAACCGTAGCTGCGGCTTCGGTTCTTACCCAAGACCGCGTATCTATTGCGGTAGGTGTAGGTAAAGAGGGCCAGATGGCCGATTCTTTACGGTTCTTGGCTGGTGAGGAGTTCAATCTCTGTACCGCCAAGCTTAGCGCACTGGCAACCCCGCCTCAATGCGCAGCCCCCGAAGCACAAGATGTATTTTTCGATTGCACCAAGTGTGATGAAAACTATGCTATTCAGGTAGGCTTGGATGATTCCTTAGTCCGCTCGCGTTACAACGTAAACGAACGTGCCAAGTATATCTATACGGCTCAAACTGAGTGTGGTGGTTGCGACGATTGCGAAACGGACGTACCTTGCGTAGAAGTTCGCGATCAGATTGTTAAGCAACTGAATTTCAACTTCTCTGACAACCCAACAGATCATGTTTGGTTCCAACGCAGACGTGCTGAGCAACAGTATCAGCCATTCCGCGCACTTCCTCTGTACAACGCAGCGAACTCCCTAAAAGAGTATTGCTTTGATTTGGGAGACGCTGATTGCGATACCTGTACTTTAGTAGCAGGCGGAATCGGAGGTATTTCTATCGGAGGTGAGGTTACTGAATTTGTCGGAACGGTAGACGCAAATGGCGATACGTTGGTAGGTCAAATGCCCGCAGTTATCGAGCAAATCAAAGAGGCTCTTTCTGCTGCCGGTGTAGGTGATGCGCATATGACCTACGGTCTTCATGGTTGTTGCCCTTACTGTATCCAAATCAGCTCTAGCGCCGCGATTATTTTGCTAGACGGAGCCGGGGTAGATCCAGTAGATAACTTGATTGCGCCTTCAGTTCAATCCAACCCATTCACCGTACATGGTACTTCGCTTACTTGCGGTTTCCGCCTAGTAGCAGATCCTATTACCGTAGAATGTCTATGCGATTGGCCAGCTAACCTTCCTGTACCTAACTACTATGGCCGTACACTAGATGTGCAGAAAATAGGAGAAGGTTGGGTTAAGGATAACTTCGAAGTGTACAAAGCTGGTGATCAAGTATTACCAGAAGGATTTGGTTACTTCTACCAGGACCGCGAAAGGTACCAACACAATGGTGGCCAGGGACGTGACTATCGTTACTCTAACCGTAAGGTCGGAATTATAGGTCTTCCTGATAGCGCTTCTCGCGATTCCAACACAACGATTGCTTGTAACCGCACATATTGTGTATACAACATCTTGTCTACAGCGACCAAGAATCTTAGGTTTAACAATGCTTTCAGTGTGAGCAATACTGATGCATCGTTCATTCTAATCCCTTCGGCTGATACGACTACCCGTACCTCTTGGGAAACCTACTTGACTGAATTAGTCAAACTAGGACTTTGCGAGGACTCAGTTGTATCCTGTACGCAAGACTAATAACTAATGTATGAGTTGTGCCTGTATTCAAAACCACTTCGACCTGTCGCTCCGGCACTTGGACTGCAAGTCCTTGGTAATCGAAGACCAGAGTAAGTGGATAAAAGATGCTGGGTACGCAATTCCAGATACTATAACAGTAGAAGTCTCGGTTCCATCTCGGAATCGAGACATCTCTATACAGATCGAAACGGGGAAGAGAAATGTATTTAGCACTGTGGGCTTTTTCGGAACGGCAGAGCCCCTTTGCTTCCCTGACGAAATCTACTGTTTTAAAACGGAGAGTTGTGGAATTTCATACACGATATCCAGAGCCGTTTTATGTACGTTAGAGTGTAGGATAACTTCACTTATAGCGGCAGCCAAAGACGAGCAGGACTTTTCAAAGATACTAGAACTACAGACGATGCTGGATGGCGTCTACACCAACGCGGAGTTGGGCAAAGTAGAAACCGCTCGCGATATTTATAAGTTACTAAAGAAAAAAGTAGAACACCTTGACTGTGGATCATGCGGATGTTAACACTAATAGTTGTTGCAAAACCTGCAATGATTGTCCCGGTTGTTACGACCATCGGTTATCGAAAATAGAAGAGGTACTTTACGCAGTAAATTATAAGCTTTCCGAGAATTTAGAGCAGACTGTTTGTGAGATGCGATGGGGGTACTCCCAGAAAAAACCGATAGCGAAAAATAGACTTTACGTATATCGAAGAGCTTTAAAAACCCACATTGATGCATTACGAAATGGATACCCTACATGCTTATGCCCCAACGAGATTCAAACAATCCTCGAGGCGGCGCAGAGTATAGTAGGGCTTTCGTGTTGTAAAGACCCTCAAAGGAGGGATCTTATAATTGACAAATCCGGGCAAGACGAATGGAACTTACTTAACACCAGCTGCGTTGTTTACGAAGAGTGGGAAAAGTCCTTTAGAAAGGCTTGCCCAACCCTCGGAATACGTGTAGAAAAAGTAACCACTTTAGCTGAAGTTTGCAAGTTAGTCTACACAATCTCCACAAGCACTTTAGATAAGTGTTCTGTAATGTATGCGATTAAAGCATACAGTATCAATACGCAGGAAAACTGTTACGATGTAGTTTGGACAGCCAAACCGGTGGAGTGCGACTTAACGGTACTTAAGTCAATCAGAAAGATAGATTTAGATAAGTGTTTATCTTACGGACTTACAGTAGAACAAGCCGCGGAGTGTAAATTAGCCTACAACCTCCTGATAAAGCAAACCAAATGTAATCTTGATTTCGGTACTTATGTATCACTCTTAGCGTGTAACATGACTACCGACATAATTGCAAAACTGGTTTCATGTGGTTTGACTGTAAGTTATGACGCCAAGAAATTATGCCCAGTTTTGACAGTAGGGACTACATCAGTCCACCTATATAACGACTTAGATTTAAGTGAACTAACAGAAGATATCTTTTCTTGTGACTTTAACGTCCTAGATTTATAAACTATGGCCATCAACCGCAAAATTTACGAAATCCGTCTAGAGGACATATCCCAGAACGGTAATTTGTGTACAACGCCTTCCGTAACTTGGGAGGAGCCGTATTGTACAGATGTCAGATGCTTTACCGAGCAAACCGACGGAACTACCATATTAAAGGTAGAGATTCCGGAGGATTGCCCGGATCCTTGCGTTTATGTAATCATCGATTGTCTCGACGACTGCGGCGAGTGCGAGCCTGAGCGAATTAAAATTTGCCCATGCGAAGTCGACGCAGATTGCCCAGATTGCGAAGTATGCCAAGATAACCTATGCGTTACTACATGTTTGACTGGAGAGTTTTGCTCTGGTGGAGATTGTGTAGAGTGTGACGATACGGTACCTTGCCCTTGCAATCAAGTGTGCGTTAATGGAGACTGCCAATGCCCTCCCGGTAAGACAAATGTCGACTCTAAAGGTTGTTGCTCAGATTGTCTCACGGACTCTGATTGTGATCCTTGCTATGTCTGTTCGGCAGATGGTTGTGAGCCTAAGATTTGCCCAGAAGGTGTATGCGATCCTGTAAGTGGTGATTGCGTAGAATGTAACGGAACTGGTGATTGTGCGGGTGATAACGAGTGTTGTATAAGCAATGAATGCGAATGTTGCTTTGGTTTTGTACGGGACTCTCTAGGAGATTGCGTACCAGATCCAGGTTGCTTAACTGACGCAGATTGCCCCGATTGTTATATTTGTGATTCCGTAACGGGGTGTGAACCTCAATCATGCCCTGCTGGATATGTATTCACCGGTACTTTCCCTTGTTGCCAAAAAGAATGCGATTGTGACGCCCCGGCATGTCCTGGTGTTGAAAACTGTATCCCCATTGCGGGGGACGTTTGCGTTTGTACCTCCTGTTTCGGAGCTTGTGATGCCAATGTAGATTGTGGGGAAGGTTGCTATTGCGACAACGGCCAATGTAAACCAAACCCATGCTATGGTATTTGCCATAATGGAGGTGATTGCGGTGAGGGTTGCGGTTGTTTCGAAGGGTATTGCTACCCTTGCGAGTCGGCATCTTGCCAAACTACGGAATGTGCCCAAACTAGTGGGTGCGAATGCGTAGGCATAAACTGCGCACCTTCTGGTTGCGTTGGGGCGTGTTTGTCAAGTAACGATTGCGGCCCCGGTTGCGGATGTTACCAAGGTAACTGCGTTTCTTGTGAAGATTTAGTTTGCGAAGGCAACCAATGCGCGTTTGCCGCGGGTTGTGATTGTATAGATAATAACTGCGAACCATCCCCTTGTAAAGAGGCGTGTGTAAATGCAGATAATTGTGACGGTGTTGATTGCGGCTGTTACGGCGGAGAATGCGTAAAATGCCAAGCCTATACTTGTGACAGCGACCCATGCCCAGAAGGCTGTTATTGCGATGATGGTATCTGTATGGGTAATCCTTGCCGAAATAACTACTGTGAGAACAACGGAGATTGCGGTATTAACTGCTTCTGCGAAGGTGGTTTATGCCAACCATGTCCTCCAGAAAACTTCGATTGCGGCAAAGAGGGTTGTAAAGACTTATTGATTGTAGGCAAAGACGATGATACGTGTGAATTAGTGGCTACGCTGTCCCAAAAAGATTGTTGTAGTTGTGAAGACTTAGTTATCGCCGTAGATTTCTCCACCGCTGCCGGCCCTGGATATGGAGCCACAGCAACAACTACATTACGTGTAGGAAATCTGGGAAGTGATGATTGGAATGATTTACCTCTTTTGACAACCGTATTAGACCCCTCTGGAAATCCAGTACTTCCAACTGCGGTAGATATTAGATTGCGTAGAACGGTTTATTTCACAAACGGCTCAGAGCAGACGACGTCTATTAATATCTCATCAGATTTGATTGGCGACGATACTTCAGTTCGTAACTTTACGCACGCATTCCCCGGATTTGACCCACTTGGAAATCCAACAGGAATTTCTAAAGTAGTGTACTTCTTTACCGGCTCTCTGACCTTAGCGAACCAGTGTGAGTACCAACTACAAGGCGATACGATTGTATTCGAAAGTCTTGGTTTACAGAACTTTACTCAGTTTATCGCAGCGTTCGACGCAGCCGATATGGGCTTACAGTTTACGAAAGTAACTCAATGCAGAGCACCGTTGTTTGTATTCCAAAAAGGAACTACCCAAGCCTTGGCCACCTCTAACGCAGCTTTCCATTATGAGTATGGAACGGCGGTTATCCCGCCATCTCCGACTGACCAGAAAATCTGGGTAGCAAAGGCGGACTTAGCCGAAGGAATCAGCTACAACCAATATCACAGAGTATCAGTAGATTGTGGTTGTGCAACCCCCGCCCTATACTCATGTTATGGCCCCGGCGAGCTGCCCACTAAATTAGTATTCTGCCACTTGGAAGATTCTGATTTACTTTATACGATTGACCCAGCTACTAATTGTACGGAGTTTGACTTCGATTCAGACATCACAATTACATGCGACGTAATGGCGGCCGGTAATCCTCAATACCGAGTTCTCGTAAACGGTGCGGTACTCAATTCAGTCCCAGTGGTTACGGCAGCAGCCGGAACTATTCCTCTGGTAGCGCTAGGTACTATCGTTTCACCATCACCGGTAACTTCTGTAGGACTTAGACTTGTAGAAGATGTCTGCCACATTTGTGACATTGACGTGCCGGGCGATTGCGAAAGGTTTGAGGGGGTATTCAGTATGTCTAAAGCATCTTGCGATATTTCCGGAACCTTCTCAGTTACTATTACGACTAATGCAGGGCCCTTGGTTCAGCAGTCTTATGATATTCTTGATACTGTCCCAGCGTCATTAGCTTCTGGTACTTTCTACGGACCAACGGTAACTATTACCGGTATTACCGACCCAGTAAGCCCAGAGCCTATTACAGTCAATGTAGTAAGATTAAGTGATAGTGTCGGAATAACTGATACGCAATTGCTAGACCCAGCCGGTTCTTCAGCCGCTGCGAAACTACTCCTAAACACTGGTTGTTCAGGTAGCACCGCATACGTACGAGGTACGAATAACTTTGGCTCCTCAGCTACGCTACAAGTATTCGCCGCAGGTACACTAACCTCTTTAGGCTCAGCTAACGTAGCTCCAGGTGGTACTGGAACAGTTACGTTCCCAGAGAATACACTTGTCGACATTACGTTCTCGCTGAATGCGGATCCAACCTGCGCAGTTACTGATACTAACGTAACTTTAAATTGCTGCGGAAATTTGGAAGTAGGCGACTTCTTGGTAGAGCAAGAATGTATAGAGGCTACACAGATTAGACTGACGCTGACGAATAATTCAGCTATTACGACTATCTTCGAAGTGAAAAATCCTTCGGGTACAGTAATCGCGACAAAGACGATAACGGCAAGTTCTTCAGGACTCCAAACGGTGACTAAAACGCTAGATGGAACCTATTCTGTAACCGTTAGATCAGCAAGTACATCTGGATGCGATGACCTGTTACTAACTACGTTCAATTTCGATGATTGCTGCGAGGATATTACCGACCAGGTTACGTTGGCGATTGAATGTAGAAGTGGTAATGGTCCAGGAGCAGTAGGTACGCTAGTAGTTACAAACGGTACTGTAGGCCCAAAAGCCATGCAGGTTTACTTAATCGTAGGTACATCCGCTACTCTTCTGTACAATGGCACCGCCCCAGTATTTGAATACACACCACCAACAGCACCGAGTTCTGCTAGTATCAGAATTGTTGTAGATGGTTGTGAGAAAACCGAAGCCGTATTCTTTAATTGCGAACAATAACCCATGCCCTGTAATTGCGGAAATTTACAATACAATATCCCCCCAACCCCAGAATCACAACCCTGTGATGACTGTTTGGTGGTGAGCAGCTACCGCCTACCTTGCGATAGCGGTCCTGATCCTTGCGGGGAGGCATTCACAATCGACCTAACCGTAGGCAACGACCTAACGGCTTGCGATTGCGGCGTACCTGTCTACTCATTGGTATCCTATGACACGGACGCCTTTACCGGTGTCGCGGTGTCGGCAGCCGGCGAATTGACAGGAACTACATTAGACTGGTACGAATTCAACGAATATCCAGTAATTAAGTATAAGGTAACATGTCCGTGTAACATACTAAGTGCTACTGGAAATGTGTACATATGCTTCGCTAACCCATGTCCAATAGAGTGCCACGACTCTTGTGATCCGTGTACCGGATTGTGCCCAGAGGCTGCGCTTAATATACAAATTAATTAAAAACCTAAGAAATGGCAAAGAACCAAGGTGTAGTATTTATCCCCGGCGTCGCATTCGACAAGAAAGGGGAACAGATTACAAAATTTCGTGATATCCTAGATGAAGAGGCAAAGTGTGGTTGTGGCATTAGTTGCTGCGACGGCTACCTTGCCTTGAAAAACTCGGACGGGGAGCGCGTAGTTTTAACTGGAGATCAAATTGAAGCATTGCTAGCGTTGCTGGCGTAACTTATAAAATACAAACAGATGTTACTAATCGATACGTTATTGGTATGGGCTGCGGATTTTTTCAAAGTCCGAAACCCTAAGATTTTTGGTATGATTTCAGTGGGCCTTTTGGCTTTATTGGGATTACTTACAGAGGCCACGAATAAAGGCGTGGTATGCTCAGATTGGGAAAAGAATGTCATTGCTGATCATTATGTACACGTCAGCCCCGGAGACAGTATTAATTTAAATACGTTTATTGCGGATTCGCTTGTAGGAACGTGGGTTAACGACGAAGATGGCATAGTCTTTGCAGATAAAGGTGGTATAGCTACTTGGGTATTCAAGGTAACGGATTCACCAACCAACGAGTTCATTACAGTGGCTACTAATTCTTGTTTTATTAATGACACTACTGGTATTTTAGCCAAAGTCATGTTTTGGTTAACTGCTGTGGTTATGGCACTTACGGGCGTACATACTACAGAGAAGAAAAAACAGATTTTAGCGGCTAGAAATAAGGAATAATTTAAAACCAAACCCAAAGCCGTAAAAATGAAATATGGAGGAGATTATAAAAATTTTACCATATTTATGGGACCTCTTTGGTTCCTGGGCTGTATTAGCAGCCCTGATAATACTCGAGCTAAAGTGGAAGCCAATACGGTTGATTTACAAAGGAATAGAAGAAATATCACAAAGCAATCTAAAGTATGAAAAGGTTGAGAAAGATCTTGGCGATTTAAAGGAACTTCTAAATCATGAATTAAAGCGAAATGGCGGACAATCTCTAAAGGACTCGTTGACGAGAACGGAGGAGTTGGTCCGCCGCTTAGCGGCACAAGCCCATGTAGGTATGGACCTACACCCATATGGAATTTTTATGTGCGATTTTAATGGGCGTTTTTTCTACATAAATAGAACATTCGCCAATCGGTTACAATCGACAAAAGAAGAACTGAGCGGGATGGGCTGGCATAACTTCTTAGATCAAGACCAAGATTATGTACTCGAGTTACTATCTGCCTTGAATGATAAACGTGATGTTTTTGGTAAAATAAATTTTGTTTCAAAATCAAAAGAAGTTGTATCTTGCAGCGTTACTGCCACAGTACTAGATAGTAATGATGGCTATATGGGATACTTAATTTTTGAAACATGATAACCATATTCACACCAATTCACAAAGAAAATGTATTCTTACGCCTCGCAGCAGACAGTATTTCTAAACAGACCTACAAAGGAGAGGTCGAATGGATTTTACTAGTAAACGGGCAAGCCCGGGCCTCTTGGGTTAAAGAAATCGTACCATGGGCAAGGGTGATAACGGCAGACCCAAAAGATAACGGAAATATCGGAGCCTTAAAGTGGGCTTGCTGCAATTATGCAAAAGGAGATATTTTAGTAGAATTAGATTATGATGATGAGCTTTTACCGACGGCCTTAGAAGAAGTTTCGAAAGCCTTCGAAGATGAAGCGGTTCAGTATGTATATTCCAATTCAATAGAGGTCCGTAATGACGGGTCTTTTTTAACATACGGTAAAGCTTTTGGTTGGACACATCGTGTAACCGAAGAGGGGTTCGAAGAAAACGTAGCGTTTCCAGCTACGGCTCATTATCTTAGAAATATTTGGTGGGCTCCAAATCACGTACGCGCGTATCGGGCTTCGGCATATAAGACGTTGGAATATATGCCTCTAGAAGTGGGGGATGACCACGATCTCTGTTGCCGGTTTTACATAAAGTACGGCGAGAGGGGTTTCAAACACATTGATAAGTGTTTGTATTATTATAGACTCCATGGTGATAACACCTCAGCGGACAATAAGAACCGAGAAGTTCAAGAACAGGTCGATCGGAACTACGTTAAATACGCAGAGCAGATGTATTTACGATGGGCCAAAGACGAGGGGTTAGCGGCTATTGATTTAGGCGGGCGGTTTAATTGTCCCGTAGGTTATAAATCAGTAGATTTACTAGACGCGGATATTATCGTCGATTTAGAAGGGCCATGGCCTTTTGCCAACGATAGTATAGGCGTTATTAGGGCGTACCATTTATTGGAACATTTAGAAGACCCAATTCACTTCTTCAACGAGGCGTTCCGGGTATTAGCTCCAGGTGGCTTCCTCTTATTAGAGGTACCTAGCGTAAAGGGAGATGGCGCATTCGCCGACCCTACACATAAAAAGTTTTTTAACTTACTGTCGTTCGAATATTATACTAACGAAAAGCAGGCGCGGTTTATACGACCACAATATACGGGTAGATTTCAAAAAGCTCGTATTGTGGAATACTGGTGGGACGATCCCAAGATCCCAATAATCGGAGCCCACCTAATCGCCTTGAAAGGATGGTACGACGAGCGGTGGTGCGGAATTAAAGAAATATGATACTTACTCCCGGTGAGATATTTTGCTTTACTAGAACGGTACGCAATACCCACCCAACTACCAATGCGGACGATGTAGAAATGGTATTAACCATTCCGTCGGGATTCGTAATAGATAGCACTACCCCAAGCACGGGTTCGTTCAGTGTACTTACTTGGACTGTCGGAACGTTAATCCCACTCCAAGAAGAGACTATAGAAATTTGCCTTATTTATGAAGGCGACTGTCCGACATCGTTTGAGATGACCGCGACAGTAAGCACATCTACTTCCGGGGATGATTTATCAGACAACGTTTGGGTAAGCCAGATTGAGGAAACTCAAACGTGTTGCGATATTCGTTCCTGTATATCTTTAGTAGATTCAATAGGAAATCCAATACCAGGATCTGGATCTATTAACGATCCGTGGGTTATCGCCGGCGCGCAAGGTCCACAAGGAACTCAAGGAGTTGTCGGACCCCAAGGTGCACAAGGAACCCAAGGTGATACGGGAGCACAGGGCCCACAAGGAGACGCCGGTTCGCAAGGGCCACAAGGAACTACAGGCGCTCAGGGACCTCAAGGTACGACCGGTGCGCAAGGTTCTACGGGTCCACAAGGAATACAAGGCCCTCAAGGAACTCAAGGACTTTCCGGCCCACAAGGCCCTCAAGGTTCTACAGGTTCCCAAGGAACTCAAGGCGCAACTGGTCCACAAGGAACCCAAGGAATCGCCGGCGCTCAGGGACCGGCGGGATCGCAAGGCGTTCAGGGTGCAACTGGAGCCCAAGGACCGCAAGGTGTGGAGGGTTCTCAAGGACCGCAAGGAGTTCAAGGTACTCCAAGCCCAGTATCATCAGTCTTCGGCAGAACTGGGGCAGTAGTGGCGGCAAACGGCGACTACACAGCTAGTAATGTAACGAATGTACCAGCCGGTACTATTGCGTCTATTACGGTGCAGGCTGCCATAAACGAACTAGACGGCGACCTTTCAACCCAAACTACTAGAGTAACCAACCTCATTACGTTAAGTGGAGTAGCGGCTAACGCTACCAATTTGGGAACATTTACGGGATCTACTATTCCAGACAATCAGACCGAAAAACAAGCCCTTCAAGCGCTAGAAACTTCTTTGGAGACAAAGGCTTCAGCTACTAACGTAACGAACCTTATTACGCTGAGTGGTGTCGCGGCAAATGCGGCAAATCTCGGGACGTTTACAGGAACTACTATTCCAGATAACGTAACTGTAAAACAAGCCCTTCAGGCACTAGAAACATCACATGAGGTTCCGCAATTTTTAATATTCTACGTGGCTGCTGATACAAACCTAAACACACTTTCGTTTAGCAGTAAGCGCCACAATTTAGTAATGGTAGAACCTGGAGTAGGCGTACCCGTAACGGTAGTACTCCCATCATCTTTAGAAGGGCAGTCTATTACGATTAAAAACGTAGGCGCGGACGCGGTCAATATCTACTCCGCAATAGGTGAGTACATAGATGATACCGTCAGAGACGTACCTTCACTAGATCCAGTTATTTTGGCCTCGGCTGGGCACGTTAGTAGACTTGTAGGTATAGGCCCATCAAATGATTTAAGAACCGAAGGAACATGGCTAATCGTTTAAATAAAGATTGTATAGGTTGTGGATGTATGGAAGAGCACGGAGACGAGTGCATCATCTATACCGGCCCTGATATGGAAATCGTTAATGTATATAACGGATTTCGTTATAGCCAAGTAACTATGGCCCTCATAGAGCGTTTACGTTTTTTGCTGGACCAAAAAGTATCCCTACATTGCCTTTATACAAATAGTTGTAATACGTGTGATCCGGTAGTTCCGGTTCCAGAAGCGGTTCAGATCTTAATAGATAAGATATGTACCCTAACTTCTGCCGATATTATTCATTCCGGACCGTTATACTGCCTCGGGGGTAATTCTATGTCAGTTGACGGCGTATCTCTATTAGGCAGGGGTTATCAATATTTCGTAGAACCGGCGACTGTCGGCAGTTCTTTTGGATATGACATGAGTTCGGGTATTTCTGGATTACCCGCCGGGTATTCATTAGGTCGAATGTCGGTTACGGTTTCTGGTAAGATGAAAAATGGAAAAACAGTCATTGCAACATCTTCCCAACCGGCTGCGTCTATTCATGTAGAGAACGATCGCTTTCCAATTGTAGCCGATTTTCAAGTACGTGTAAATTCCCCAAACGGTACCATTGATATGGTACACACGTTGGTAGTACCTTCCGCAGTGTCGCAAGCTGCCGGGCAGGCTTTTACTATAAAAGATTATGCACAGGGGGTCGGACTACTTACGCAAGAGACATTTAACGCACTTGTCGCTGCGCAAGTGTGCGATACAAAGCAAGGATTGGACCAACTGAGAAATCTCCAACTATTAGGTTGTGACAAGATTCAGTACCCAAATACAGATATAAAAGCAATTATTGCAGTACACGCATCTGAGCTGTGTGATATTTTAGAAATACTTGATAAGTTAAATAAGATTCAATATCGAGAGTGCTCCGATGAATGCGGAGATAACTTAATTGAAGTTACCGTACACGAAGCTTTTAAAAGGCAAGGTGATATTATTTGCGATTTACAACAAAAACTTAAGGAGTTATCAGAAAAAGTTACTATCTTGCAGGGTCAAATCCAGGCATGTTGCGATGGTAACACAGCCGCACTTCAATCAGCAGGAGGCACGTATCCTAATTCGTTAGGAAGTGGCGGTTCTTCTGGCGGGGGTGGCGGATGCGCTGGAGGAACTTGTTAACAACAACACCAAAAATATGAGCAAAAGAATTGCGTTTTTAAAAGAGTACCTAAACGACGTATCTCAGGGAAAACGAAAGACGTACGCTGAATACAGCGACACTTACGGTGAGAATGGAGAGTGCTTACGTGGTTGGTTAAGGAAATTCAGGTCCAAATACCCAAACAAAAAAGAATGGTTACCCGGAATTCCCGTAGAGAAAGAGTGGGCAGAAAAAGTTGATAGCGCCCTTGGAGCTCTCGATTTAGGAGCAGTTCCTACAAAATTTCCAGACAAATATGATGGGGTAAAACCTAGACGCGCTTGGGAACAACGTACAAAAGACGGGGAAATTGTAACGCTACACTCATACGAATTTGATTCAGAGTTGGCGGACTTACAAAAGTTCCAAGAAGATATTATAGATAAGGTCCGAGTGTTGGTAACTGACGAGAATATCGTTCCCGTAAAATTACCTACAATTAAAGACAACGCTACGAAGTATGCACTACATATCTATACCACAGATAAACACGCCGGCTCTTTACTTCGTAGGCCACTTTTTGATTCGCATTATGATAATACGGAGTTCGAGCGGAGACTTCAAGAAACCCTGAAAGCGGTTCAGCTAGTATATGGTTTTGTTGGAGAAATAGATACTATTAACTTCATAGACTTAGGAGACGGAATTGACGGGGTAGGAGGGGTAACTACTCGGGGAGGGCATGGGTTAGACCAGTATTTAGAAGATACCGATCAGTTTGACCTATACGTAGGCGCTCATAAGACTTTATTTGACGCTATACATAAAATGGGGGTTACGAAGAAACTGAAATACACAGTAGCTTGTAACGACAACCACGGTGGTTTTGGCATGTATGTAGCGGCCCGGGCCTTACAGGAATATTTAAATGTAAAGTTTCCGGATTTAGAAACTTTCGTTACTAGGGATTTCATGTTCCACCAAGCTTACGGTATGCACAGATTTATATATACCCACGGTAAGGACGATAGATATAGAAAACGCCCATTTCCAATGAAACTCGATCCAGATACAGAGAAGTTCATTTCTGAATATATCGATTACTATGGATTGGGCAAACATCTTGAATATAGCCAAGAACGTGCGTGTATCCATTTGATAAAGGGCGATTTACACAGTAGCAATGAAGAGTACGCCAAACGTTTTAGATATAAAAACGTCATGTCAATGTTTGGAGCATCGTCCTGGATTCAGCATAACTACGGAGCGGGATATAAAGGGTTTGAATTTGAAATAGTAGCCCACGATACCCCACTAGTACTTTCCGCTAAAAACTTCTATTTCTAAAAAGAAACTCATGTCTGATTACGCATTCTATGAAAAAGTCAAACGCGCTCTCAATTGCGCTAGTTGCCCTCGGAAAGTCACCGCAGTAGATGACTTCTCTTTTGATATTCCGGAAACTAAACTTATTGACAATATTGTTATAGAGTCTGCGGTTAATCAAACCATCGATATAGGTACTACGCCGGCGGGAACAGAGATAGCTGCGGCAGAACTAATAACTGCCGGCGTACCTACAGTACTAAGCGTTGCTTTATTTGGCGGCGCTATTTACATAACAGGAGTTACGGATACCATTGAAGTACGTTTTTATTTAAGATAAATGGCACAACCAGCTAAGGGTAAGAAATATACCAAAGAATACAAGGACCCAAAAACGGGGCGTAAGCGAAAGGTTTCTTTCGGAGACGCCAATGCAACTATAGCCCCGGGCACTAAAAAAGGCGATGCCTACTGTGCCAGAAGCGCCAAAATAAAGGGTGACTGGAAAAGTAACCCAAACAGCCCCAACGCACTTTCTCGTAAAAAATGGAAATGTAAGGGGTCTAAATCTATGAGATGAACACCATACGAGACGCAGTAGATTCTTTTCTTCATTTTTTTGAGGATCGTACCGGGCGACCATCGCAAACGATATTACATCCTCCTAAACTGATTTACTATTATTTGAATATGTACCACAAGCGGGTACTATTTCAAGAAAAAACTCGTCGATCATCTCTGAACATTGACGAAGGTATTATACAGACGTTACCTTGTATAGAACTTATGGCAGTAGATGTAGTCGAGACTCCATTCGCACCGCCATCTGGATGTTATTTTATGAAAAGTAAGCACAAATTACCTAGTATGCTAGATGGGCTACCACTTAGCGTATCTGTATTAGGGTCTGAGTGCATTAACTGTGGCGGCGAAGTAAAAGAGTTTGATTACGTACGCTGGAATAACATGCACTATAAAGTAAATTCCAGAATTGCGGCCCAATCTAAAGGCCTTTACTATACGTTAAAAGACGTAGACATGGATACCCATTTATACATATACGCAAATAACGAACGGTATCCGGAATTAAGAGGGGTCGCAGTTACGGCAGTATTTAAAGACCCACTAGAGGTTTTAGCTTTTCCTACATGTGGTGAAGAAGTAAAACCATTATGCAATATTTTAGACCAAGAATTTCATATAGAACCAGAATTACAAGCACAAGTATTTGAGTACGCTTTCCAGGCACTTCAAGGTATACGAGGTGCGTATGCCGGGGCGGATCTCATAAATAATGATATACCCGATGCAGCAGTACAAAACACGAGCAGTAAACAGTAAACATAGATACAAAGCAAATCGTAACGGTTATTTAGTAATACAAAGTGAGTATTTATGGCGCATGTACAAAAAAGGAAGAGGTGAGGCCTACTCGTACTCTGAATTTTCTGACATTTTAAAGCGCGTCCATACCGAGATTTATAAAGCTATGGTGACAGAGTTGTGGCGATTTCAAATGCCATACACTAAGCTGGAGTTTTATGTTAAAGAAATGGTTGGTCAAAGACGTCCCGTAGATTGGGTATCTTCGAAAAAACTTAGAAAATTGGTACGCCATAGCAATATGCATTCCAGTGGGCGGTTGTTTAAAATCGTAATGCGAAAAAATGGCCTTACGCCAAAGATCTTAACGCCTTATAAATTCATCCCAACTAGAGGTACCAAAAACAAGGAATGGGTTGGTAATTTAGGGTTAGCCAAACACATAAAAGCCTGCTCCGAAAATCCAGCAGTTCCGGATTATAGAGCCCATATAGACTGATTATGAAAGTAAATTTCGTTCCAATAACAACGGCAATTGACGAGTATCTTGACTTAACCGACTATCGAGGACGGTTAGAGAAGAGTACAATATTAAAATGGGCAAATGACGTAGCGCTTAAGCTACAGTTTGAAGATAACTTAATTCATAAAGTAGCCCTCCTTGACGTGCGGGGGCATATAGTAAGATTACCCGATGATCTTGCTAAAATAACCCAAGTAGCGCTGCGCCCCGAAGTAACAAGGAAAGCTCGTCGCTATGAAATTGTAGAATGGACCCAAAAAGCTTTGGATGGTTCGGGTTGCGAGTTCACTATAACAATGGACTGCCCCAGGTGTAAACAAGCAGACTGCTCGTGTGCGTCTCCCGAAGTAATCATTGACGTGGATAGAATGTGGGAAATGAACCACCCCGAGCTTAAATATGGGTACATGTCACACTTTGTTAGAACAGGGGGGTGGGTCAATGATGGGCTACCAAGATCGACCTACCACCCCGAGTTCGTTATCCTACGAGCAGCGCAGCACAATTTTTTCAATGCTGATTTCTACATCAAGGGCTGTTTGAATTTAGACCAAAAACTAATGGCCGATGTCCCATACGAGTTCTCGCACGAACCACCGATACTTAGGCTTAATGTTAAAGAGGGACAGATATTATTGTCCTATTTCGCTAGACGTACGAGTGAGGATGGTTATTTACTACTACCGAATCACCCATACGCGTTTGAGGCCGTAAGTTGGTATATCGAAGAGCGTATGCTGTATAGGGAGTTCCGCACGGGTAAGGACCCATCAAATCTAAGAGCTTCGCAGTATGCGATGCAACAGAAAGAAACGGCTATGGCCAGGGCGAGGGAAGCCTTAATAACTCCAGATTTCCAAAGTTGGTGGGCGTTTATGGAAAACGTAACTTCAAGAGTGTATCCGTATTACGACCATTTCCAACAAATGGGACGAAAACAAAGAGATCCATACGACACTACCATGTCGAGATTAACTAAGAAGTAATGGCTGATCAAGATAGTAAGATAATCATTTCCACTTTTGAGAATGGCATGAATTCCGACGCGCCGTTTTCTATGCAACCCAAAGGTACGTACCGAGAGGGTTGGGGCCTTGTCAATAGTACTGACACTGAAAGTGGATTTGGAGTAGCTAGCGAAGCGTCCAATATGATTCATACTCTCATACCAGAGGGCTATGAGATTCGTGGTTTAGCGTATGCTGAAGAGCGTGATTGGTTTGTCCTATTTCTATATAGTGCGAAGGGGAATATCTCCGAAATCGGGATAATCGACGAAAGAACAAAGACGTATAGAACCGTTGTAAATGACGACAAGTTACCTGACGGTAAACTCTGTTTTGACGACGAGCTTATTAATATTGAGCTAAAAGTAGAGCAACCCTGTAACGAATTACACGCGTATTGGTCTAACGATTACACTTATCGATATATAAACCTAGAGGTCGAGTGCTGTAATTACACACTGGCCGATATGGAATTGTTCCGCTGTATTTGCGGACCTATTATAGCGCCTGTTATTCAAGAAGGCGGCGGAACATTGGCGAATGGTGCTTATCAATTTGCAGCACAGCTAGAGGATAAAGATGGTAACCAAACTAATTGGTTCAAAATATCCCAACCTGTATATGTAGCCGAACAAGACTTTGTCGCCGGGGAACCAACCCGCCGCTCTATTCGTATAGATATCTCAGACTTAGACGACGAGTACGAGCAGGTTAATATTGCGGTTATCAAAACTATTGGTGGGCAAACATTCCCTCCCGAGGTAATCTTCAAGCGAAACTACGCTTCCGGAAAAGTATCAGTAGTTTATAATGGCCAAAAAGGGGACAGCCTACCCTTCGAGGCGGTTTTAGTTAAAAACCCCTCCTACATACGTGGTCGAAATTTAGTACAACACGATGGTAGATTAATTCTATATAACGTATTAGGGGAGACCAATCTAGACTATCAACACCTAGCTAACGAGATCGAGGTTACTTATGCGGTTGGATTAGTACCCGCAGAGGATGCGCATCTGGTTAAAACGATGCGTAGAGATGAGAATTATCTATTAGGTATTAGGTGGAATTATTGTGACGGTACTTCCTCTGCGGATTTTATAATCCCAGGAAGACGACCAACTCCAGAAGAGGCTGAATTAATTCCAGACGAAAACGACGAGAATTGCGCATCTTGTGTAAAACCCAAATGGGATGTATACAACACGGCGGATCGATTCCCCAACCCTGATAATCCGTTTGATGATGAGTGGCACATTGCAAAAGATACCAGTGCGCTATTCAAGCCACCTAATAAAAAAGTTTCTTACAAGCCACCAGAATATGTAGAAGAAACAGAGCCAGTAGATATCCCGGAATCAGTAGCAGATATATTGGATCATAATCCAAATGAAATGACTGCGGACATTTGCGGGTGTCTTACGGAGTTACTGACAATAGACGGCACGCTTACTACGCTAAATCCGTTAAACATATCACATTACGACCTACGCGTAGGTTTGTCAGAAGAGTGCTGCAATAGATTACAAGATACGCTATCTACTTTTGGAGGTGGGTTCGGACAAGGATTTAATGATATTATAGGATCCCTAGAAGACTACCTACACAATGACGGTCCCGATCAAGGCGACGAAGGTGGAGGAAACGATCCAGGTCTAAACTGTTCGGCTTATAATTGCCGCAACTTCCCATGCCCCGATGGATGCCAATGTACAGAAGAACCGTATTTTAATTGCGTAAGTGCTGGGTCTGGGTTCACCGCGGGTTTACAAGACGGAGATCTTCCGGAAGGCTATGTCCCACCTAGCCAAACCACTACACCACTGCAATCACTTCTAAACGATATCACAGTTGAGGATATCGATGGAAATCTTTATAACATTAAAGACCTAAACGATGCGGGTAAAACTGTTTATATTAAGGCTTTTACTACTTGGTGCGGCCCTTGCTTTACCCAACATACTTCTAGTATTGTTGATGACTTTTATAGCGCTTACGGACCTGCCGGAATGGATACTGTACAGGTTATCGGAATCGAATTCGACCCCTCCACTACAGTTGCACAGATCGAAGGCACGGGTTCTGGTACACAAGGAGACTTCACAACCGCCAACTACCCCCTAGTAAACGCTAGTGCGGATTTAATAGAAATACTAGCTGCGAATTACAACATTGGGTACTTCCCCCAAATTATTGCGATATACCCAGACGGGTCGTCGCAGACTATAAATGATTGGGAACTAGAGGCTTCTGCTATGGCGGCGTCTACAATCCCGTCGATTCCATCAATGTCGTCATGCTCTTCTTGTTCGGGTAGTGCTGGGAAATGCGGCGGCTCAGGAAGTTGCTCAGACCCATTAGCTTTCGACTCTTGTTACGAATGTAACGAAGACGGATATTGTAGATTTACATGTTTCAAACAGCCTGAGACGTTTTTACAGGCTATTCAGAATTTGTTGTTCCATGTAACGGAAAGACGTAAACGAAGGAAGTATTACAAATACCATGGAACCGTAGTTCCTAACGAAGCAGTTCCACTTTCGGCAATTGCAGAGGCGGCCGAGTCTTCTAACCCAAAATTGAAATACGCCAAGATTAGAGTATATAGTGATGACGGTTGTGAGGTTGTTGATAAACTTTATCCAATTGTAGCGGAGGGGAAATTAGGGGTTTGGCAGTCTTCGGAAATATATCCATTGACTAAAGATTGCAATGGTAATTTCCTATTTGGTGAATTAGCGGGAACCCCCGTTAGGTTACACCGAACTCCTAACTCAGAAATAGAACCTCATTTCGTATCTTATCACGACGGAGTTGTAAACGCATCAGATGCCTCTGGTTACGAATTACAAGATACGTTTATTCGCCCTATATGGTTAACTTATAAAGGTATAAAGTTACCGGAAAATCCACCAAAACCTCTTTGCCCAAATAACCCATTCACGATTACATATGTCAAACGTGACCCAACAAATAAGCGGGTTATTGCAAGTGGAATGTTTACGCATACGTTTTTGGGTAATGTATTTGGGAAGGATTACGTGTTCCCCAAGCACGCCGTTAACTCCTTAGAGTATGTAGATAGAAATATATACAACGAAATTGAGAATACAGCCGATTGCGGTGTATCAGACTGTTTTTATAATACGGACTGTAATCCAGGGTGCGAATGTAACGGCGCGCTTCCAGATCCAGGTATAAGGTATTGCCAACCAGCAGAACCACCTAGTTGCGCAGGCAACCCCTGCGACCCGGCGGTAGGATGCGGCGAGGATTGTGATTGTTTACCCGTATCTGATACAGTATGTAGCAACTCAACCTGTACGTTACAGGATTGTCCAGAGGGTTGCGAGTGTTACGACCCATGTGGTGGTTCACCTTGTAGCACAGCAGCGGATTGTTCTGGAGAGAATTGTTTCTGTAACTATGACAATCCATTAGATCCTTTCGGTGTCTGCGCAACGAGCACAGTTATGGGGGATCTCTTGTGTCGTAATATTTACGTTTGTGTACCTAAGCCGGAGTGTGAGGCTATTCCTTGTACCACCGACGCAGAGTGCCCAGAGAGTTGCCCCACCTGCCCACCACCTGGCGGAACCACCGGAACGTGCCGTCCAATAGATAACGAAAAGAAAGGGAAACCAAACGACTTCCCAATATATAATTTCCATTCCCCCGATACTTCGTTTGACAGGCCATTCCTAGGCGGAAGTAATCGTGCTGTTTTTGATTTGCAACTAATGGGTTGGGGATTTCGTCATGGGCAATATGCCGAGGGTGAAGAACCAGATACGTTCTTCCAACAACAAGTTGACCAACGAGGTACGCGACAATCTATTAACCTAAATCATTACATACCGGTAAAAGGCCCACATCAAAAGTGCGTTGCTGGTATTACGTACGCAGAAGCAGACAGTATTGTAGATGCAAATGAGGGATTTACTTTCGAACGATTAGAGAACGGCGAACGGGTTACGGTACCTGCGCCACTAATGAATAGATATAGGGAATCTTCGGTGTTCGTACAGTTTGAGGGTAATTACGTAAATCCACTAAATCAAGTTACACGCGCAGATTTGTTGGATAATGACTCCGAATACCGTACAGACGATGCTTCTTTTGTAGGAGATGGAGTATGTCACGAATGCGTGGTACCTAGAGCCGGCGCGTGGTATGGATCTTTAATTCAACACAGAAGCGACCAATACGGAAGCGTAGAAGGTCTCAGAATGATTCCAACAGGTACTGAAGGTACCATGGGAGATGCGCTACGTGGGAGAATAACAGGCTCTTCTGGAGATGCTTATATAGGTCCTTGGACATTGGTTCGCAAGTCGTATATCTCGAATAAAGTAGGAGACAACATAGAACCTAGAGTATCCAGCGCATTGAAACGATTTATGTGTTTTGGGGATTGTAGTAAATTACCTATTTCTTGCAACGGTGGAGATCCTAAAAACTTAGCCAATCTACGGCCTTGGCACGCGAGCGTTAGTCGAGATACTCCATGTCCTGGTTGGTATGAGGCGTTTTTTAGAGACTCTATCCGGGATATGTACTATCCAAGAACTCTGAAAACGTTAATCGTAACTTGGGTAGAGGCGGATTCTAATACCTGGTTTAGAGAACTTGGAGATCCTGACAATTTTGAGTTAGCGTATCCTAGGCTTAAAAATAAACCCCTAGATTCATCACTCACCGAAGAGCACTTCGACAACGCGTTCTTGAATCATTTTGCGGCTAGGCACGAACGTATTCCACAATGGAAACTGCTTGCAAAGATTTTAATCCGAGCCGCGGCGTTTATAGTACCATTACTATGGTTTATTAAAGACGGGTTTAAGATCGAAGCCGATTATACAGATATATTCCTATTCGGAGTACGTGTAGCTCTATTCTTGGCCTTTTTTATTATTTTGGTATTTGTTTTATTTACATGTACTAATATTAACAGAATCTTAAGTATATATCAATGTAAAAACGATGCACAAGGGGCTCCGGAAGAAGAAAATGTCTACGGCTTCAGGGATAACTACGCACGATATAACTACGATTATTCACTTGTCAATGATATAGATCAAGGATTTTCGGTTACATCTTCGTATGATACTAGGCCTTGTGTAGGAGAGGAGACTAATAAAATTGTATACTCAAATAAACAAGTAGTAGGGTCAACCACTAATGCTTGGAGGAATTTCCACATAAACAATTACCTGGAGTTACCTTTCGACACCGGAGCAATACAAGATATTTTTGTAATTGGAAATAAGATGTTTGTCCAAACGACAGATAATATGTGGAACCTAAACACTCATCATGAGGAGTTAGCTTTACGTGGTGATGGTTCGATTTACTTAGGGACAGGTTCATTCATGAGACAAGCGGATGCTCTTTACGGCGGCGTCGTTGAAGGTAACGCAGGAACTAAAGACCCCAATGCATCTGTTAATTCTAAGTTTGGACATATATCAGTAGATAGAGAAGCGAGGAAAGTAAACTTCTTTAATGGAGAATCCTCTGTTCCTATTTCGGATTTGGGGCTGAAGCATTTTATGCGAGAAAACCTTAATCTACGCTTGGTAGACCAGTTTCCGGGATTTGCTCTCGTAGACAAAAAGACGCGTTACGGAGTTGGGTATTCGATAGGAATAGACAACGAGCTCAATAGGATACTCGTGACTAAGATAGACTATGAGGCATACGACCCAACTAAACTTACCTTATCACCCGATGGCAGGTATTTCTTAAACGAAGACAACGAACGCGTCTACGCCGGCGATCCTAGATACTTCTGTAACAAATCATTCACCGCCTCATACTCGTTTGAGTCGAAAAGTTGGATTAGCTTCCATTACTATACGCCTAATTGGTATGCGTGGAATCGTTTTACTCTATACTCTTTCGACCAAAGAGCTATGTGGGAGCACAATGTTGTGGGTAGTTTTAGCAAGTTTTACGATACCCAACATCCAATTGTGTTAGAAGTAGTAGCTACGGACCCTAGACCGTTTAGATATCACTCGACGATACTTGATACAGAAGCCAGCCGTTGGGTTGGGGATGGGATGTACGTACATGGGGTTCGCCGTACTTTTGATAAGGTAATGGCCTTCAACCGTCACCAAAATACGGGCATGCTTGACTTTTCTTACACAGACGAGAAGTCAATTGTAGAAAACAGTACACAAAATGACGACATAGTTGATTTGAAGTACTCCCTCCCAAGATGGACATTCTCTGATTTAAAAGATAAACTAATAAGTTCAGATGATGTAATGTTTGATCGTTTATGCGCTATTGGACCGAAATCTCCAAATAAACAAAATTTATCTTTAGATATAACAAATCAGACATTAGTAGATAATTATTTGGTTTATTCGCTACATAGTAGTACCTTTGAGGATGTTAAGCTAGTAGTCCGTGGGATTATTACAATAGCAGAAACAGAGGATGATGTGTTTTGATACTGCTAAATTAATTGTAACAATACTGCATTATCTTCTTATATGGGGTATTGTCCTAGTATTCTCTACCTGGAGATTTAGGCCAATTCGGGCTTTATTGAGACTTTATATATCGTTATATGTGTGGGTGGCAGTTGTATTTTTGTACAACGGTTGTCCACTTACGTATTTAGAGAATAACGTTTTTATCCACATCTACGGGCGACCGATGTACGACAATTACTCATTTGAAAAATCCGACGTTTACCAATTACTACAAAACGTCGATTTAGTATTCCCACTAATCGTAGTAACAATTACCGTAATATGCTTCCGTTATTTAAATATCAATTTGGCACACCTCAAATAGAGGAGAATTACGACGATTATACATACGACCCAGATGTAGAGGAAGAGGAAAACAGTTGGGCAAAGTATTGGAAAATCGCGAATGACGAAACTAAATCGGCGGGGTCTTTTATGGCACCGCTTTCTCAACTAGCCATGAGTGGGGCTAATGCGCCTGGATTTAGACCAAACGTAGCAATGGGTATTGGAGCGGGGGCTTTACAGGGGGCCGCAGTAGGAGGCATACCCGGAGCTCTTATAGGAGCGGGAATGGCGGGTTTTACGACAGCCCGAAACGCAAGTGCATATGACAACCTGCGGCAACTATACGAAAAGCAACAACACGAAAATAAAAAAGTATCACAAGATTTAGGGTATTATGCCCAGTTCGGTGGGGAAACCCCCGGAGATGTAATGGCCCAAACAGAGTATGGGGAAGTCGTTTTATTCCCCGACAATACACTCCCCAATGTCAAGGCAAAGAAGAAGCACTCGAATATGTCGGATGAAAAAGTTACCGACATACTACCAGAGGGTTCGTATGTATTTTCTGATGACAAAAACATGAAGTTTAACGTGAAAGACGTTAAAGATAAAGTCATTGGTTATGGGATGTCACACTACGACGAACATACCGACTACGATACCGAGGAGATGTTGTTAGGAGATTTCCTCCCTAAAAAGGGGAAACTTACTTTTGCGGCTGCGGCCAAGACACTACGGAATAAGATAAAGACTGTTGGGGATAGTAATGATATATTAAACCTCGCAACCGATACAGATAATCTAGAAACGAGAGTACCCTACCTCATGGAGTTAATAAGCCTCCAGGACCAGAAGAATATGGAATCTGGAAGGATGGGTTCAACGATTGGCGGCGAGGGGGAAATGGAGGAGCAGATGCCCGAAGAGTTCCAATTCGGAACGTTTGGTAAAGATAAATTCGTACTAAGAAAATACGGAACCCCACCTGCGCCACCTAAATTTGGAAACAAATGGCAGATAGTCGAGTAGCACATCTTAAGGAATACTTAAATACTGAGTTAATTCCTTACTACGTATCCCAGGGCATGTCCAAGACAAAAGCCCGGCATACAGCACTAGCCTACCTCAAGGACGCACACCCTGACGTATATCAGAAAGTCGTACCTGTAAAGAAGCAACATGGGGGTACAACACTCACCGACGATCAACGCGCAGCTTGGGAACCACAGCTAGTACATTGGGCTAAAGAGAATTACGGCGGCGACTTTAACAAAGCGCTAGAAGGTCTAAAAACAAATCCTTGGGGATCGGAGCTTGCTGGCCCTGCCCGAATGGTACTAGAAGACAAACTTAAAAGAGGTTCCGGAAAGATAGAAAGCCCTACTGATTTATTACCTCTTGATCCTTTTCAAATAGGTAACTCATTATTGGCGGAAGGCTACGAAGCGCTTAAAGGCCGTCCTTATGATTTATTTAATCCCCTGTATGGCCAAGGAACTACTTATCCTGGAGGTCAGCGTACCATGTCAGAAGTTACTGGAGTAGGTGGCGTGCCTGGTTTTGCCCTAGACATGCTAGATCCAGCTATCGTGGGGGCGGGACTAAGGGGTATAGGCAAGTCGTTAGCGGCGCGTAAAATAAAAGATTTAGCTAAAAAAATACCTACAAGTCCTAGTAATAGCCCAGGGATGCAATGGGCGCTAGATCACAACGTAGCCGCAAGTGGGTTCCCTATTAAATTCAAAAGCGCACCTGATCCCTCTGACGATTGGGCTCGGATAGTAAGAAGGACTTCTGATGGAGCGACGTCGGCGGACGTACAAGAAGCCCATGCCTTAGCTAAAAAATTACAAAGCCAAGGGTTAGTGGGATCTATACCTGATAATCCCGCAGGTTTTGATAAATGGCTAGATCAACAATATAACACTAAGCCTTTATATAGAGTAGTAGACGTTAACCCTGATTTAATGCGAGATCCTATAATAAGGCAGAACATAGCTTCGGCTGGATTAAACCCAGATGATCCCTACGATGTGGCTAAGTATATGGGCACTACAGTAGCCCCTAACAATGTTTTTAATAGAGGTAGAAGGTCAGGTGGGCATGAAGAATTAGTTAAAGGTACCAACAAAGATATTCTATATTATTCAAATGACCCTACTTGGCTAGGACCTAGATATGGAGGAGAAAATCCTTACTATGTAAAGGTCTATAAAGATCAAATGCCCGAAGGGCTTATCAATAAGGTACTAAGGATGAGGACTACATCCCAAGCTAAAAAGAATTACAATAGGCATTTCCCTGATTTTGATATAAACAAGGTCCCCTCTGGCTCGTTGTTCGAAGATGGGTATCTCCAAGTAGGCCATAATAGCATAACTCCCATATTAGGTGATAGAGGAGCTAAAGTACGTGACGCTATTAAAGTAGTAGATGGACAGGCTTTTAATAGATTATCTAATAAATTTTTCCAACAAGGCGGGGGTGTACAAAAATCCCAAAAAGGAATATTTACAATACCTGATTTTGTGAATCGCGAATCTGAGCCGGATTATAACGCCGCTATTTTACAATTAGCGGATTCCCTAGAAGGCGGCGGTTACAATTGGGACCCTTCCGGAAGTGGATCTCCATATGACATAGAACACAACAGCGCTAAGATACTAGCCAAGCAAGCCGAAGGAACTTACTGTTCCGGGTATACCTGTGGCGTATCTTTAAAAGCAATGCAAGATTCAGGCTTACTAAAAGACCTAGACGACAAGCAACTAGCCGACTTTAAACAGATATGGTACGGAGCTAAAGACTATAAGAAAGGGGACAAAGAATCGCTTTCAACTGCGGCTTTGCAGAAGTATGGCCTCGGATACGAAGTACCCCACGAAAGCGCAAAACCCGGCGACATTGCGCAAATCTGGCGAAAGAATGGCTCTGGTCATTCAGTAATATTTAAAGATTGGGTATATGACGACGATAAAAACGTAGTAGGAATAAAATACAGAAGTACTCAAAAAGCTACGAAAGGAGTTGGAGATCGTACCGAAATGTTTGGAGATAAAATAGACCCGAGCCAAATTTACCTAGCTCGAATTGGGAAACAAAACAGACCTCCCTTACGTAAGAAGGGAGCTTTATCAAAGAAGCGGAAATGAAAATAAAAGACAATCTTGGAAATACAGTTGTAGTACCTAGACATCTAGAACGGAAGGTACGTAGATTGATAGAGAAGGGCGACATGAAAGGCGTTAGCGCTTTAGCTATGCAGTTTGGGGGGTCTCCTGTTAATATGGAGGGCTACACGCCCGGGGCAGAGTCGTTTGACAACCCTTTTAATATTATTCCAGGTGGTAATATCACCATGAAGGATACGCCTTTTCCTGTTGTTGGGTATCCTCTAGATGCCAATATGAATGTCGGAATGCCTCGGCTTATGAAACCCGGAACAGACCACATGTTCAAGGGAGCCGCCGCGGTTTTGGAGATACCTAAGAAGCAAAGCGGAGGATCGGTATGGAACAGCAATCAACAAGCATATAACTCAACAAATCCTGAAGAAGAATTCGAAGCTAATTTCGAAGATTACCTAACAAGGGGGTTAGGTTTAGTACCAGGAACTGCGGAATATGATGCTGCAGATAATTCTAAGGAAGAGAGAGACTACTACGAACGTGACCTTTTCCCAGTTATGCTCGATAAAAACAGAAGCTTTACCCCTAGTACATTACCCACTAAGCTTACACCAATACCAGGTGGCAGGCCCACTTTACCACAAACAGCGCCACCAACAGCAAAAGCACCGGGTAGTTACACCCAAGGACCGTATGCGGATATATTATCCCCTTTACCATCTATCGGAAGTAAAACATTCCCAACAACCCCCAGCCCAGAAGAAGCTCCCCAAACAGGTGAGACAGTACGCCCTGGGCAACCCCCAAGGGCCCCTCATTATACAATACCTGACATGTTCAACCCTTTAGTTACGAACATAGAAGATGGCCCTCCTTTAACTTCGGGAATTGATCCGTATGACCCATTAGAATCTACAGGGATATCAGATGCAGATTTATTAGACGCAGCCAACAGCGGCGTTTATGGAGAGCCAGAAGCGAGAAGGCTAACCCCAGGAACATCGATGGTTTCGGATCCAAACAAACCGAAAACCATGGAAGACATGTTAGGTGAATTCTACGCTAGGTATCCACAACTATTCGACAAGATGCGAAGTGATAACGAGGCTAATTATGCGGCATCTACAGAAGACTACGCTACATTAATGGATAAATTACGTGGATATGCCGGTCGCCAATTTACTTCTTCAGCAGCCGGCACTATAGCGCAAAGCCCTTATACCAAACCGGTATTACAGGATCGTGGATTTGCAGACGCAAGAAGGCAGGCGTCGAGAATGCCACAATACCTACTCGACGTTAAACGGGTAGAATCCGAGTCACAGCTAAGAGCAGTTGCCGACACGTTACGTATGCAAGGAGCACGTCCTTCTGAAATATCATCTCTTCTTGCTCCACTTTACAGTAGACACGTATCTGGTCAAAACGAGTTAGCAGCACAGCGCTTTGCGACTAATGCCCAGGCAGATGCGCAGTATTTTGACTTCTTAACCTCGCTAGAGAATGCGAATATGGCGAGCAGGACGAATAACGATAACGCTATTTTAGCTGCCCAAAATCAACAAATTCAACAACTCGCAGACACGTCTACGGATTATAGTAAAAATCTAGCTAATCTAGAAACCATGGACGTAGCTACTAGACGTGGCGCGAAAAAGGAATACACAGATAACGAGTATAGGACATTATTAGCGGAAGTAGGATTCGTTGGAAAAGATCTAGAAAAAGCGTTGGAGGTTCTGAAGACACAACGCGACGACGCAAACCTACTAGCGGCAAGTCAGAAAAAAGGCCCCTTGACAACCGCTAGAGATGCGATCCCAACTACCACTACCAAAACGGAGCCAATAACTGGGGAAGAGCAGACGGTAGTAGCAAGCCCGGAAGCCGATCAAGAGATAGACGGTGTGGATTTATTAGAAAGTGGCGAGATGCCATTAGGCGGTGAGCAACCTACTATTGAAGAAATCGATACAACGTTATTACCAACTCCAGGTATACCCCAAGAAAATACACCAGAAATAGACTCCTGGCCTAACGTGATACCCATGATACCTGGAAGTACCACCGAGACACCTAGACCGGAGTATGAAACATTCATAGAAAGCCCCGAATTAAGCTCCGCAGATCGTAAACGAATCGAGACATATGCAGGCAATACTTGGAAAATAACCCCAGCTAGTGGAGGAAGGTATTATTACGGAACGAATGAAGTAGACGGAGACTTACCTAGCCCAAATCTCTTAGACCCAGGAAAAGGCCCAGGGGCTATTAGATATGCCCAGAAAGGTGATGTAATTCTCGACACTACAGGTAAGTATGGAGCGAAAGGGAGAAAAGTAGTAGTAATAATTCGCGATCGAAATGGTAAGATAATTTACGATGCGCGTGATCCTAATTTCCCACCGATAACAGCGATGCCGGCCTACGATATAAATAAAACACCAAACCGACAATAAATAACATATGACAAAGCGATACCAAAGAGGAGGATCAGTAATACATGACGTTAATACCGGTTTAGGTGTACCAAATGTATCATATGCCCCTACATTAGATTTACCCGAAGTCAGCCTTACGCCGCTGACTTCTGCCCTGGATACGTATACTAAAATCCAAGAACAGGATCGTAAAGTAGCGCAAGATAATATGGCGGGGTTGGCGTCTGCTTATGACGCGATAACTAAAGTCAGATATGACAATGTCAACCAGCAACAAGTGATTGAAGAAACCAAGCAACGTATTGGAATTTCTGAGGACATGTTTAATATGAGCGCCGAGCAATTGAAAAACCCATATACAATGGGGAATGTCGCAAAAGCTACTTCGGCGTTCGTATCAGATGGGGCTATTAGGAACGTCATACGCGAACAGGCGGTCTTTGATTCTACCTTAAATGCGTATGTAAAAGACCCTCCAGCAGATCCTAAATTACAAGAAATGTTTTTTGACCAAGTCCGGGCTTACCAGAATGGTGAAAAAACTGGATTAGAGATAAATGGAGATGCGTATAAAGATTTAGATATAACGGCGGATTTGATGGATCGGTTTTCTAAGATACCACAAATCTCTACGTCTGAACTAATTCAAAACAATACTGTTTCGTACGAAGAGCAGATACAAAAACGTAGCCAAGAGGCATTGGATAGTATTTTGGCGGAGCGTATGCAAGACCCTAAGTTCCGAAACAATATGATTGCTAAGGGTTACCTCGACCCACAAAGCGGGGAACTAACAGAGTCTGGGGTAAAATACACTCAAGATATCCTTAGTGCCTATAATCAAGAAACTAAACAGATTGTTGGTATAAAGAACTTACCAAGCAATAAAACCGGACTAAATTCGGCAGGACTTCGCATAGACGCTCAAGGCGGAACTCCAGCTAGCCGACGTGGGCTTAAGGATGTAGATGCTGCACTGTTTGATAACTTCTTTATCTATGGCACTAATCAAGGAGTAGACTTAGAAGATCCAGCAAGCACTGCCTTAGTAGGTGAAATATTGTCACAATTAGCAAATGCTAAAAAAGATACTGCAAATAAAACTTCTAAAGAGGTAATAAAAGACGTACACACGGCGATAGATAAAGAGGCTTGGAGACGTGGTAATAGGTTACGGGCGTTATACACGGCCTCGGTTAATGCTGAAAATGGTTTTACAGGTACTTATGAAGACTTTTTAGGACAGGTAGCCGCGCGAGACGCCGATGCTTTTATTACGGCGGACTTTGGGGAAACTACTTACGCGCCTATGCGGGCCGGGCTAGCAAGCCTTCTTGGGTCTGAAGACGAGGCATCAATTAGACAAGGCTGGAGTGAAGTCCATGCGTTAGCTAAAACGGTAATGTCAGGCCCTGCACCAACGACTCAAACAGCGACCGGTGCGGCACAACCCGGGGCTACTAAACCAATAACACTATCTTCGATAATGTCTGGGGAAGCCACTCAACCAGCAACGGAAACTACAACTAACACTGAAACCACCACATCTTCTCCTACTATTTCAGTAGATAGATTGACTAAAGAAGCTGCTACGTATGCGGGAACAGATGCGCTAGGTAAGAAAACTGCGGCTAATTTAGAAAAAGGAGCCAAGTCTTCTGTGGGCGCTTGTGGACGGGGTGTTAAGTGTTTCGTAGGAGCAATGACTGGTTTGGATTGGTTTACAACCACCCAAAACATCGGTGGAAATGCCGACGATTTTTCCACAACCGGTAAGGCTGACTTCCAAGCGTCTAAAGGATATAACCCAAAAACAGCTTTACCAGACAATTACCTGTCTGATCCATCACAATGGCAAGTTGGGGATATTGTAGCATCTGCCGGCGGTGGAGGTAATGGACATATGCAAACGTGGACTGGCGAGGCTTGGGTAAGTGATTTTAATCAAGGTCCCAAAATTCTCGAGGCGAATAACGCCAAAAAGAAGTACACGAATCACGCGCTACACCGGTTAAACAGCACTGGGAAAGCTACTTTAAATAGGAAGCAGACGCTAGAGACGGCTTACAGCAAAATAGAAAGTACTATAAAAAAGCACTTAGACTTAGACTTCATGACCTTGGTAGAAGGTGATAAGGAAAACGGTAAGGGCCACGTTCCAATGAAAGAAGGTAAAGCGTTACTTAACAGTGGTGTAACCATTGGTGGAGGAGTAGATTTAGGCGGGCAAGGCGTAGCAGAACTTAAAAGAGCGGGCATACCACCTTATCTTATCGAGAAGTTAAGACCGTATTTGGGCCTGAAAAAAGGGGCCGCGGTAGCGTTCTTAAAGAAGAATCCTCTTAGAATCTCTCCCACTGAAGCGAAGTTCCTTACGGGCTCTATGCAGTTGGCTAATCTAAGGGGGGTTAGAGCTCAGGTAAAAGAATACGGAATTGAATTTGATACACTTCCAGTAGCATTAAAAACCGTACTTTTGTCTCAGTATTACCAAAAAGGTAGTACGGGTTTCCCAAACAAGTACGGAGCCGCACTTAAAAGTAAGAATTGGCAGAAAGTAAAAGAACTTGTTCAAAAGGACTCGGTTGGAGAACGCGGTAAAAAAGAAGCCGCTTTAATAGATCGTGGGTTAAAGGAACTACAGAATAGCTAGCATGAGTAACATAACTGAAGCATTAAAACAGATCAAACAACTTGATCCATCTTTATATCCGGAAAAGACGGCGGAGCAATTGGCGGCTGATATGCAAGACCAACGGTTCGCGACGTCTTTTTACGACACGTTGCAGGCTAAGCATCCAGATATGGTAGACATGCCCCGTGACCAGTTCTTGCAGCAGGCCATGGGTAGAGCCCCCGAAAAAGCCCCACTAGATCCCGGCAAGCTAGCTACCTTGGCCAAAAATATCAAGAAGGCGAACCCGCAGTTTATGGGATCCGTATCTGACGCAGAGCTTACAAAAGCTTGGATGGATTCTGGGGATTTGGGGAAAGTGTATGACGATATCTCGAAAGAGATGCCAGATGCTATTGATGTTAGTTACGGTGCTTTTGAGGAGATGTTTAAGAAGGGTCAAGAACCTGCGGCAAAGGAGAAGGCACCGGAACCTAAACCAGAGGCCCCCAAGGAGGAAGAGCCTGGAATGTTCGAGGAGGTCACTAAGACTATACGTCGTTATTGGAAAGCGGCTATTAATCCCGTTGGTGGACTAGCAATGGCCACTGCGGAAGATATAGTAGAAGAACAAGCTGCAAAGCAACGCAGTTTAAAAGGAGCTGACATTCCCGAGATTACGGGTGATGAAGACCCAATTGGTTGGGGTATACGGCAGATGACTAACTACGACGATCGTATGAAAATATACGATTCAAATCCAGAGTTAGTCGAGCGAGGTCGTATTAGAGTCGGGTCGGAGGCCGTGCAGAACTACGAACAAGCCGCTTGGAAGAATATAGCCAAAGCTCAGGAGGAGTATGACCAAGAAAACGGTACCGGGGAATATGATAAAGTATTAAAGGAGTACCAAAATATGGTACTTGTTGCCCAACTATCCCCAACCGGTCGTAAAGATTTAGAAACTTACGAAAGGGTTAATAAAGGAAAACTAGAGCATCCAGCTATAAAGAAGGCGCTTGGAGCAATCCGAGGACTCAACAACGCCCGTCACGCG
Organism: uncultured Candidatus Peribacteria bacterium; assembly: GCA_964387665.1. GTDB lineage: Bacteria > Patescibacteriota > Gracilibacteria > Absconditabacterales > Absconditicoccaceae > CAYLWY01. Next base: position 35,593 of record CAYLWY010000001.1, on the reverse strand, counting down.
CAATTAGCGCTTATCAAACAAAACCCAAACGAAGCCCAGCGATTAATCGAGCATGAAGAGTTAATGGCTAAGCAGGAGAAACTTCGAGAAGATTTTCCAGTATTGGGAGCAGTGGGTCGCCCATTGGATTATACAATGGCTATACTTGGACGTGGTTTTAAAAACGTAGCACAAGCCGCGGAGTGGGATTGGTTAAACAAGCACGCTGACGATGTCATAGCTCGGCGAGTTACCTCCGGACCGAATGATATGGCGCAGGCTTGGTCTCATTATTTTATGGACGATAATGGAAATCGCGTAATAGTAGACCCAGAAAGCCGCCAAATAATAGGCGCTAGAGACGCTGATGGAAATATATTAAAAGACTATACACCAACTGATGAAGACTCTACTCGAGCACAAACGGCCGAGCTACAAACAGAATTCAGCAAAAGCGGGACTTTAAGTATTGTAGCTGACGTTTTGGGGGATTTAGTTTTCGATGCCGTAGTAACGCGGAAAGTTGGTGGAATAGCTAAGGGCCTTGGAGCTAGTACTAAAATAGCCTCTGCTATTGGTACTGTAAGCGCCGGTTATTTAAGAACCCAAGACGCAGCGGTACAAACTTCCTTAGAAGCCGGGCGTACCGGAGGTGAAGTTTGGTTAGACAAGTTCGCCAAGGGAATGATGATTGGTGGTACCAGCTTAATTAACCCTATTGAAGGTAAATGGGCCGCTCGCATGATGGGAGGCGTACCCGCCAGTACTTTAACTAAGGCTATGCAGCGATATAGCCTAGGCAAGGCGACGTGGACCGATACGCTGATGGAGTTAGGTAAATCTACAATACGCTCGACTGCCGGCGAGATGGTTGAAGAAACCGTACAAGACCACATTTTAGAACGTGGTTATAATGCCTTAGTGTATGGAGATGAGTTTAGAATAGATCCACTTGCGATTTCAGAGACGCTACTCGTTAGTGGTATCGTAGGTGCTATTGGTGGTAGCGTACCCAACATTGGGGCATATAGCAAGACGGGCTTAACGTACGACGCTATTCAGACAGTTTTAAAGAATCCAAAACTTGTAGAGTCTTATTTAGAAGGAGTAGCAGCAATCGATCCGGAACTAGCGGCTACTAAGGGACAGAAGATTGCAGAGATTTCCTCGGCGCTCAAAGCCATGGAAGTGTCCGACAAGGACCTCGCCAAAGCCACTCAGGCTCTAATGATGCGTGGTGCCCTCATAGACAAACACGGAGCGTTAAAAGAAACCGGCGCGTCTAAGCAAATACTAGAACCGCTGGAACTTGAAATCCAGAAAATAGATAACCAACTAGCCGAGATTGTCAATCCAAAACTACCTAAAGTAGATACTGAGGAAGAATCTCCTGAGACGAAAGCTCCCGAGACTTTAACAGCTACACCGGAAGCCGCCCCAGCAGAGGCAGCCCCACAGTACGAGGAGCTGGCTAAGACGACAAAACGCGAAGTTGATCCAGAAGCGTGGAAGCTTGGGACATCTACGTTCGTATCTGACGTAGCCACCTATGAGGCGTGGCGGATAGACGCATTAGATAAAAAACCTGGGGAACTCCCACAAGAGTCATTGAAACGGTTTGGGGAAAAGCTAGATCCAAATAAAACTATTAGAGAACAGTTGGGAGATAAGGCCGGTATTCCCAAAATAAAGGCGGTACCAATCCCGAAAGACCTAGACGCGTTTGAAGATTTGGTAATGATACCAGGACTGTTGCGCGCGGGTAATAGAGGTCTTTTAGAGGAAGAAGTAGAAGAGGGGGATGGAAATAAAAAGCAGAGACGTAAGAAACGTCTTGGTATTGTAATCTCTAAGAAGCGAGCCGACGATAGTGAGGGAATGCAATATCTAGGAGATGCCCGTACGGAGAAGATGAAGGCCTTTAGGGATATTATGGAAAAGGGCCAAAAACAGAAGTGGACTTTAGATAAAGTATATAGCGAGTTAGATAAACAAAATATTCAGATTGGTATAGGAAAAGATATACTTTGGGATCAAAAAGCCCAAGGTATGGCTAGTAAGCAATATGCGGACGCGTTGATTGAGGAATTGTTGGCGTACACTCCAAAGAAAAAACCGGCAAAAACGACGGCAACGATTAACGTTAAGGGTAAGGGGGCGGTTACATACACCTATAATGAGACTTCTGAAAAGTGGGAAGCCCCCGATGGAAAAAACGCTCCCGGGATACGGGTGAGACAGATAAACGCGGCGCTAGCTAAAGAGCCTCCTAAGAAGCCCGAGGCTACAACAGAAACTAAACCTGCGGCAGAGCCCATTGTACCTAGAAAGAAAGTAGTAACCGTAAGAGACGCACAGCGTAATAACATTACTTATACATATGACCCAGAAACCGGTAAGTTTCGGGATAAAGACGGCAAGGCACCTACCGGTAAGCGTAAGCAAATAGTAGAACGCGCAGCCAACTTAACGAGCAAACCGGCCAAGGCTACTACTGAAACGGCCAAAGAAGTGGCCAAACCGACCACTAAACCAGTTTCAGAAGCTCAAAAAACGGCCATTGCCGAAGAAATTGGCGCTAAAGTGCAGACTAAGCCTCGAAATATCAAAGGCTTGTTGCAGGTAATGTCTCAGATTTTCGGCCTAAACAACGAGCAAGCTAAAGCAGCTGCGGCAGTAGGTGACGCGTTAGTTACGACCATGGCAAAACGCGCCGGCATTACTAAGGACGAGATGTACCAAAGGATTGCTTACGAGAAGTCTACCATGGAGGGCTTACCTAAAGGAGTCAAGTTACAAGACATTGAGACAATACTAGATGTGTATCATGGCACTTCTAAGGATAAGGATTTCAAAAAGTTTAGAGATACCGGTAAGGGGGTATTTGTTACGGTTTCACCGCAAGAGGCATCTAATTATGCGACGGAAAACGACAGTATGAAATTTGGGGACTACGACCACGTAACTGGTAAATTCGCAGAAATTAATACGGCCTCTCGAGTTATCCCCATGAAATTAGAATTAGGAAAAGCGTATAAAATTACGTCGGAAGATTTTAAATTTCTAAACTCAAAACCTAATTATGGTAGGCTACAAAAAGAACTACACGATAAGATAAAACGCGAAGGCTATGATGTAATCGATTACGGAAAGGGGGTTTATGCGGTACTCTCAGAAGGGAGATTAAGAAGCATGCTTACCAACGAGGTACTATTTCAAGAAAACACCAACATTCCAGAAGGGGTTAAGTTTCAAATAGACGCCTGGCACGGCAGCCCGCATCAGGTTGATAAATTTTCAACTGAAAACATCGGCACTGGAGAGGGCGCACAGGCTTTTGGATGGGGATTGTATTTTACGGACTTAGAGAATATTGCGAGGTACTATGCAGAAAAGTTATCAACCCCCGTTGTAGAAATAAACGGCATTGATAAAAAAGATTACAAATACCCGTCAGATATTGATATTGTAGTGCAAGCTCATATCCAACACGCCATAGGAGTTGGTATTAAAGATAAATATAATAAAAGAATATCTATAGATTATTTAGAGGGTGCTTATGTTAGAAGTGGCAGGGAGGTTTATAAAAAAGCATTAGATTTTATAAATAATAACAATATAAGTGTAGATATAAGTAGAAATCTATACAAAGTATCCCTTCACAAAGGAAAAACACCCGACCAATACACTTGGTTGGAGTGGGATAAATCTACTCCATATAGTATAATAAACAAAATAAAAAAAGTACTCCCAGAATTAAGTGTAGTAAATAAGAGCGACTATGATGTAGAAGAATCTTTTGGTTACGGGGGCACTTTTAGGGGGTATGTTATAAATAGTAATAGAGGCGGTAATTTAGGAGGTCTTTTTAGAACTAAAGAAGAAGCAGAATCTTATTTAGATAAATCTGTAAATTCTGGACAATCTATATATGAAAGTATATCAGAAGAATTAGGCTCAGATAAAGCTGCATCAAAATTCTTACTTGAAAATGGCATTGACGGTATAAAGTTTCCAGCGGAAAGCGTTGCTCGTGGAACTACATCAGATACAGCAAGAGGGTTTAACTACGTTGTATTTGACGAGAATGCCGTAAGCATCGAAGAGGTAATTAAATTCCAAAAGGATGCAATACAGGCTCGGGGTGCTATGATGACAGCAATGGACAACCAGGCTATCGTATACGCCCTGACCGATCCGAATGTCTCCACACCTATGCACGAGTTAGCTCACGTATATGAGCACTACCTTACTGACGCAGAACGTAATGCTATTTTAGATTGGGCTGGGCACAAAAAGTGGACAGTAAAGACTTCTGAGAAGTTTGCCCGAGGATTTGAGAAATATTTAGCAGATGGTATTGCACCTACGCCGAAATTGAAAAAGGCGTTCGAGAGCTTCAAACAATGGCTAACCGACATATACAACGGAGTAACAGGTAGTGACATCGACTTGGAGTTAAACGACACCATGGTCGATATTTATTCTACGATGCTAGGCGAAGAAATACCAAAAGCATCTATAGGCAGTTCGCCTACGCAAGCTTCCATCCCTGCCGGTGTAAAAGAAACCATAGACGCATATGTAGACAAACAAATAGCAGAGGGCTTACCTTTAGTACCTAGTGAAGTATACCCTGACGGATATCCAGAAGGAGTAACTGAAGCTACTGTACAGGCTAGAATCATAGCCAACCTACGCAGCAACCCAAAGGCGGCGAAAGGATATCTAAACCAACTGTTATCAGAGGCTTTCCCAACACAAGAAGATACCACAATATCAGACGCAGACCGTGCTTGGGTACGGGAAATGTCCGGTAGAGTATTACGTAGGGAAAATCCATACGCGTTTCCAGTGAAGGCGCTATTGAGTCGATTTGAAATCCGTAGACGAGCAAGTAAGGCCAAGGGAGAAATGAAGAAGTTCTACGACTTGGTCGGAATGATTCAGAAGTCCTTTAAAGACTCTGGAATTCAAATATTTGTACACGACACAGTGGAAAGCTATGCCAACGGTATAGCCCAAATCAGTACTTACGAAGGTACTACTCAAAGCTTGGCTGTAAACTCTAAGGGGATTTATGGTAACGGGCAAATTCATTTGTTTACAGGTGCTAGGGATTTTACAGCCGAGACGGCGTTGCACGAAGCTATACACCCAATGCTTATCGACTTAATCGCTAAGCAACCAAACCTATACAAAGACTTAGTATCTAATATGGTATCAGACCCGATACTATTCGAAAGATATTGGGCAGGGTTTGCTTGGGAAGGATACGCCCAGGTAGCTCCGGAAACTCCGGAAGAGGCGGCGGCATTAATCGACGAACTCGACAATGAGGCCTTAACGCAACTCTTAGCCACTGAGACCATGGCTAAGGTATTCCAGAACCTACCAAAACAACGTAAGTCTGTAAGAGAGCGTCTACAGAATTTCCTCAATGACGTGCTTTCTGCTTTAGGCCTAACCAACGCTGCGGCTAGGGTAAACAAGTTTTTCGACAAAAACGAAGTGTTTGATGGGTTCTTCGACGACCTATCGACGGTAGACATGTTCTCAACTAGACTAGCTAATGCGCTGATCAAAGGGCAGGGGATACCACTAGATAAACTCTATACAGATTCAGCAGATATATATGCGCATAAACAAAAAGCAGAGACACAAAAAACAAAAGAAGAGCTAGCCAAACTACTAGAGCATTGGCGTTTAATTACTAACGGAAATATAACTTATCGTGAATTTGTCGCATCTCTTGAAGAGAACCCGTTGTATATGGAGTTATCCTACAACGACATACGGGAGGTTTTTGACGGAGTTATTCCTGATTTATTCACCGCCGAGCAGCGGGCCTCTTGGGAAAATTTAAAAAACACAACCCCAGAAAGCTGGAAGCACAAGTTAGAGGGGGACGGGGTGGCCATACACACTGACAAGAGAAATATAGAGCTTGCGTATAAGGTTCTAAAACTAGACAAGCGAGATCCAGTGATAGGTATGACGGGAGCTGACGTCGTAACTGCGGCAGTACACGATCATCACTTCGACAATATTGAACACTCGCTACGTACAGCAGAGCGGTTATTCTCCGGGGAGATTGATAGTGTACCTGTTTCAGCAGAATTCGCAATGATGTTTACTGCTGAAAAAGCCAAGGCCCGGGCAGAAGAGTTAGAGATTATCTTAGATAAGATGGAAGCTGATGTTAAGGCAATATACCAAACAGGGCACCCAGATGCTACGGCTTGGCAATTATTCAGCAAGCAGTATATAGCAGAGAGAGACGCGTACCACGCTATATCTATGGCGGTACAACAGTCCGGTACTGGGCACGCTAGGGCCTTGGCATTTAGGAGATGGGGAATTGGTAAGACATATGAGCAGCGGGCTATGGCGGCACTAAAACCAACGGCGCCTAAACAATATCATAAGAAAGCCGAGAAGCTAATAGATGATATAAGAAAATTAGAGGCTACAATTGAGAAGTTCCAGTACGACCCAGACGAGCGGGTATTTCTTCAATTTAAGTCCGCTTTTGAACGGGCTTTTGCGAAATCTTTTACCGGTAAAGCCGCACCGACTACGGCACAGGCTATTCTAGCCAAATGGGCAACAAAGCATAAACCAAATGCTTCTATGTCCAAACCGTTATTTATTACAACAAGCACTACGCCGGATATGCGTCAGTTTTTGTACGATGTAAAACAAGTAACGATTATAGTAGGTCGGGATACCATGGGCTCACCCGATGCGGTAGTGGGGGAAGTTATCAGACTATACGATAGTATAGGATACAAACTTAGTGAAATGGACGTGTATGTAGCCATGGCTTACGATTCAGTCGAACACGTAAGCCAGTCCATTACTGCATATGAAGATTGGAAAAAAGAAACAATCGCCGCGGCTAAAGCAGCTACTAAGCTATCTTCTATAGTTTCGGAATTTGCGATAGACGTACAGAAAAGACTACGTGAGTATAAAAATGATAGGGAAGAGTCTGCACGACTAGTAAAAGCATCTCAATTATATCCGGAAACACAGTCTCAACAGCAGTTTGTGTTAGTAAACCAGATAATCGATAGGCTTATGGCGCAAGCTGCGGCTTTCGAACATAGCCCAGAACAAGCTACTTGGTTAATCAATAACATCAATAGACTTCAATCTGAATTTACCAATATATTCCGGTATGACTACCCAATAACAGAAGATAAATTAGCGCGTATACTTGAGAATGCTCGTAACATCCAATCGTTCCAACAGTCGGAAAGACTTCAACGGGCTATGGCAGATGTAGATACGAAACTAGCTACGCTAAAACAGGCCGCTACTAGCGTAGACCCTGCTGCTAAATATAAGGCTATTTTAGGATTAACCCCCGTACTCGACAAGAAATACGAAGCTCCGGAAGTAGCCAAAGCCAGAGCAGAATTAGCGGCTAAACGCCGTGAATTGAGGCGGGCTATAGAGGATGGGAACCGTGCGACGAGAGGAAAAATACTAACCGCTATAACGAAAACGCTTAGTACTATTCGTGTATCTAAGACTATGTTTGATATGTCATCCTTCTCTAACCAAGGTGGCATGGCCTTACGTATCGCAATGGCCCAGGGGGCGTATAGTCTAATGGGAGGTAGTATGAAAAATCAATTCTCGTTCACAGACCTCATAGAGGGTTATAAAAAATCGTGGATTGCAGCTACCGACGAATTGACAAAACGAGATGAGTCCAAAACAATAGAGGCATACGAGTCGATTATAAATGACCCAATGTACGCAGTTGCCAAGATGGCAAAATTAGCTATTACAGTACCTAAAGAGGGTATGGATTTAGCGGAGGAATACTTTATGGATTCTTATTTAGATGATTTGGGGAAATGGGCCCGGACAGGAGATAAGAATAAAATTCTTGCCGGCATGGCGGACCTACCATCTAGGATTAAAGATGCATCAGAGTCCCACTACGTTACTTACCTAAACCACTTGCGATTTGCAATGTTTAAGGCTTATTACCAGCAAGCAGCGGAGCTACAAAATGGCATAGTTACCGTTGAGGAGATGCAACTAATAGCGGAGTCTATTAACGTATGGACTGGTAGGGCAGATACTTTCTTAGGCCACAAGGTTAGTCCGATTGTATCTTCTTTTTTATGGGCCCCCAGATACTACGCGGCGCAGATAAAAGGTATGATGTATTTAGTTACGTCACCTTTACGTATGGCTCAAGCATATGCTCGAATACATGGACTAATACCAGAAAAAGCAGAGTTGGAGTTGTATGGTAAAGAGGCCATGAACCGTAAATATGCGGGCCAAATAAGGGCGCACCAACACCGAACTGCGGGTACAATAGCACAAACACTTGTGTTCTTAGCGGTACACGCTGGATTACATCGTTTATTTAAGTTAGCATGCGATGAAGAGGAAGGTGGGGGAGGTCTTGGACTAGACTACAGACGGTCTGATTTCTTACGCTTGAGATGCGGCTCTGCGGTTTATGAATATATGGCAGGTAATGCTTATTGGCTACGTACTGGGGCACAAATGCTAGATCGATTTGCCGAAGCTACTAATGCTAATATAACTATAGGCGGAACGTCTTATCCAACTAAGACAGGACCACTAGCCGACCAGAATGTCTGGACATTAGGTATGCGAGTACTTGAGGGTAAGCTAAACCCGGTAGTATCCGTAGGGAAGACGTTAGCAACGAGAAGGGATTTCAGAGGAAGATTGATAGGGGATTCGTACTTAGATGCACTGTTCATCATAGGAAGAGATGCGCTTACCCCGTTGACTATATCAGCAGGGTTAGAAACCATAGTAGAATTAAGCAATGACGACGATACTAACGCTGCTACTGTAATAGCTAGGATGCTGCACTTCTTTGGACCAACTATGCATGGTGCTGGTTATTATTACAGCGACGACGCCATGGATACGTTTGCGGCCGCGGAGCAGCTCGACAACGTAAATTCGGAAAGACTATTGCGAGGAGTTGGAAATCTTAGAGTTATACCAGATCCAAAGAAAGGATTGGAGCTAAGCGCTGAAGCAAAAAATGAATATACAAAGTTGTTTAGGCAACGTATAAGTCAAATATTATTAGACTATTCTAATAGAGATGAACAAATAACTGACGCAAAACTCAGATCGGAGATCCGTAAGGCTAACAGAGAAATCTCTGAAGAAATGGCCAAACGAATCTCCGAAGGTGAGTTCTAAATTTCACAAGAACCACCGTGGCAAGCCATGGCGGCGTAATCAGATACTAGAGTGTAGTTTGGCTTTGTTAATATTTTATTAAAGTCGACAGTTTTAAACTCGCGTTTTACTGTTTGCCACTTGTGCCAAAGGTGTACGTCTTTTAGGCAATACACCGCTTTTGTCAGATCGTTCTTGAGATAATTCTTAGCAAACTTCTTAGCCCGGCGAACCCAGTCTTTTTGAAGTAAGCACTTATCTCTACTACCTTCAAAAGGTAAGTTACGATTCATTACGTGGTCACACGCTTTCCACAGATTACCGTCGAAGTAGTGCAGACCGTCTACGATAAGCCCGGAGGCAAACAGAACCCCATCGCCGTATTCGTCAAGTAATTCTTGACTGTTCTTAACAGAGGTAAAAGGCGCTTGATTGTAGTCTTTATCACCAGACCTAGCCAAAAAAGACACGGCGGTGAAGGCCTCTGAATGCTCTTTCATGTACTCCGCAATCTCATCGTACGAATCGATTAACACAGTACAACTGGTATTGTGATTCCCAGAAGGATCGTAACATCTTTCTACAACTTTCCCAGGCTTCACCCAGTTCTCCTGTACGAGTTTGATTAATTTCAAGTGCTCTACACCAGACAGGGAGTCTTTGAAAATAGCGGAACTAGACGATACTACAGGAACAAATACTCCATAGTCAGCCTTAGTTGCCGACCACACAGATTCCTCAAGCATACTGGGGTAGTTCTCCTCTAACCACTTGGCGGTCTGAGATCCTTTGTTAAGTTGCATTACCCTAAAGTATCTCGGCGAGTGTTCCGGGTGAATACCCGAAGTAGTCTGCAACACAACCGAAGCGTTTCCGGAAGGTTTGACACAAGTAGTCCTAGCCGCCGGGTTTATACCGATGACAGATGCAATTTGCGCATTGGTACGTACAATCTCTTCAGCACCTTCTCGCAATAAATCGGCATCAAACAGCTCGGGTCTTTCCATCCAACCGGTTATAGATACGCCTAGGAGCGCCTCTCCTGCGACGATTGCCTCGGTTTGTTTACCTAGGTAAGGAAAACTAGTAAAACCCGCCTGGAACGTTCCTAGAGCGGCCGCGTCTTTACACGCAAGTATAAACATTTCCTTACTGAATTTACCGTCAGGTCCGACACAGGCCGCTGCGTTTATTTCGTTTAGGTTACATTTTTGAAATACCGCCTCGCTTTTATCTTTAATTTCATGGTAGAAGTTAAACATAATCTCCGCGCAGTTGGATACCAACACACCGCCTGTCCAGTATGTATGTTCATCTGAGTCTACTGTAATGTCAAAGACCTCTTCGGTAGAAACATATTCCACACTGTTTACGTCATAAGAGAGCTTGGCCTTCCCATTTCGAACAGACTTACATAAAGCTTCTAGTTTTTCTTGCTTATATCGCTGAATGAAACCTATGTACCACGCAAAAGTAGATCTATCCGAAGAGATATTCAAGTCATATGATTCCCTACTTTCATAAGTCCCATTGTGCCATTTTATAGTAGAGGGCTTATTGGTTGTTATGTACGACCTTATCCCTAACGAAGACAACATCAATTGAGCCTGACGTATTAGTTCTAGTGAAGTAGATTTTAACGTTACTCGATTACCACAAATAGATCCGTTGGCGGAGTACAACCCCCGTAAAAAAGAAGCCACGGTTGCTGCATCCGCAGTAACAAAACGTTCCGGAATAGTTCTGGTATGAATTTTAGGAACTTCGTCGTAGGTAATTGATGTTGTTACTGAATGTAAACCAGCTCGCCAAGGCTTTTCTGGACCTATAAACGGAGCTATTTCTGAGGAGAAGTAATCCCCATCGTTTGCCCCTATATTCAAAAGAACCTCAACACCTCCCATTGGGGTGTTTTTACTACCATCACCTATTACAATACCATCCATCACTATAGAGGGTATAAGCGCAGTTTGGCGAGGAAGAGGCCCTGAAGATATATCTATAGAATTGGCATCTTTAGCCTCTACTCGCTCCCCGCCGGATATGACTTTGTGGTTCTCAGTCCCATAAAATACTCCAGCATTAGTGGTATAGGCGTTTACGTCTTTAACTCCCGTCGACCATTTTTTGGTTACGGTTACCCATTTGTCTCCGCCCCAAATAACAGAACCCACTTCGATTTCTCCGATAGTTGAGATTCCGCGTGGGGTTAAGACCGTAGCCCAACTGGGTTGGCATGGATTTACTACTTGATGGATATTATCAACAAGTACAAACCCAATGTCACTTAATCCGTCATTGGAACCTAGAAGAGCATCGAACTCTTCTTGGGTGTATTCGCCACGAACTAGCATGACTGAATTGTTAGATCTGGCTCTTTGTGGATTTTCTACAAACCAATTACCCATTTTAGCCTCGACCATGGCCGTTTGGTGTTTACCAAACATTACTAACATAGCCGAATTGTGCGTTACAAACCCATTGGCAGTAAACTGGTGTATATCTTCAACTTCTATATCGTAAGTCGGTACAGTCCGCCCCTCCTCTAAAGATAGAACTTTTACAGGTATAGTAAAGGAGTCCCCCTTTTCCGTATCTCCATTGGGGTAAGAGTTAAAATCTTCCTTTATAGCGGAGAGATCTCCAGCCATTACGTTTTCCGCTACGAAAGTCTCGGAATACTGAGCCAATAAGGCTATAGCTTTTTCTTTAAAAGCGTACCCCACAATACTCAAACTGTATAGAGGTTGCCAGACACCTTGAGCGTCTCTTACCTTTCTGAGGCTAGGACAAAAACCCAATGTGGTGCATAGGACAATTAACTCCTCTAAGAAGGTGTCGTATACAGAGCTAAGTAAAGAAAATGACCTGCGCATTGAATCACAACCATCGGCGTCAAACAACCCCGCTACATAAGCCGATCTTATTTGCGGTGGCGATTTCTTTATAAACTCGGGAACTGTAAGAGGGATGTTCGCTTGCTTAACGAACGCGTGCAACCACATTGCGAACTTTTTAGAACTTACAACTAGCTTGTAGCACTTTTCGCCTTTTGACTTCCGTATTTTAACTTTAGAATCCGGGCAAATTTCACCTATAATACGTTCCGCCCTAACGATACTTTTTGTATCCTTTTCGTGAAAGGCTATAGACAGTACTCCTTTAGCTACTTGTAGCTCTGACTTATTAGACGGCATTAGGCTTACGTACCCATCTCCTTGGACAAGACCGACCAACCATGCCAAATCTTCAGTCACAGTTGATGGTAGATTTATATGCTTACCCCACCCCTTGGTTAGTAGTGGGTCGCCGAATCTGTATAATCTCTGCGCGTGAGTCGAACAGAGCAATCCCAGTCGGGTTTTACCTGTACCTATATTCAAACACCCCTCTATCTCACAAGTACTATCCGGATATCTTGTTATTGTGGTTTCCCTCCCATTGTTTCGGGAGTACGACGCGGGTACGGTAAGTAAGAGATCTAGCATAGGGGTCTTTTGCACCTCTCCAGCCCAAGCAGTACTATCCCAAACTAGGCGGTCCCCTTTTTCTATAGTACCGGCAGTTTTAAATTCCCACTCACCTTTTTGGGTAAAAACTGCCATACGGTGATTTCTAGTACATTCAAACTCACCAACTACGTGCTTGATTTTAATAGTTGACTGTACTCCTTGGTAGAACGTATTCACGACACGTTTATCTCCTTTGGGGGTGGAAATTACATCACCTACCTGGATGTCTTCAATCCGCTTACTTCCTTTAGTAGTCTTGACTAAAGTCCCTTCGGGTAGGCATCTCCTAACTCCGCCGCTTAGTACGGCGTTCGATAGGTGCATAAAGACATCATAGGCAACGATATCTGCGAATTCGACCGTTCCGTTAGCGGTTTCACGAAGTAAGAGGCTTTCTATCTTGCTTAATGACTGAATTAGTCCATCAGGCCCTGGGGCGCTAAATCCACCGGAGATAAAAGCCCCTTTCGGCCGAATCTTGGAAAAGTCAAATTTAATCCCATATCCTTGGTATTCCGGAACCGGTGGGTTGGTATCACAAAAAGAGGAGATTAATGCGTTAGCCGCATCGGCCCAACCTTCAATAGAGTCTTCAACTATGAAAGTCTTTGTCCCTAAGACGGGGCGTTTGAGCTTAGGTAGTTGAGACACAAATTTAGTGTGTAGGTTAACCCCTAACCCCTCTCCACAAAGTAGTACATAGAATCCTTTAGCAAACGCATCTGGAGAATAACAGTAATTTACACAGCAATTGTACAGCCGCCCGTTGTGGGCTTCGATTTGTTTACTGCGATACTGCAAACTTCTCTGAGAAGCTAGTATTAATCGCTTCTTGTAACTATCTAGGATAGAGTCAAATACAGTGTCTAACCGTTTGTCGGGGTACTTTTTTCTGTAGGTGTTGTTTATAACATCCTCACAAGCCTCTTCCCAGGTTTCGAACCGGTTTTTCTCGGGTACCCATTTAAGGTAATCCGAATACAACTTTAAGTCACTTAGGAATTTTTTCCCTTCATTCATATTTATGCAGCGTTTTAATAAGTTACTCATTAATGTCTTTTGTGGGTATTCCCACAAGTCGGCAAATCCTTTTATGTGTATCTTCAGCGTTTGCCCAAGTATCTGAAAAGAATCGCTCCCCGTCTTTAGGTCCACCTATTACTAATGTTTCAAACAATAGTGGTTCTAATTCTAGAATGGATTGATTAGCATCAACTCCTGTAAATAGAGTCGATACTAATACAGTGTCCGTTTTGTGCAAACCAACTTGAACCATATCGATATTGGCTAACCATACGTCCAGATTGTCTGCTTTAATGATTTTTTTTCCATCTAAATAATAGTGCATGTTTTTGTTTTTATAGTTTATAAATCCGAACGAGAGGCTATTAGTTTGTGGAACTCAATCTCGTCAACTTTTCTTGCTTCCGGGTCTTCGGCATCCCACTCACCTTTAGATCGGTTATATTCTGGTTTAACTTTCCAGATGTAAACGTCTCCACTAGCCTCTAGCGTGACATACTTGTAATGCGTAGTTACAAGATATTGCGCAAGCATATTTATTATAAGTTCATTCATTTTAATATGGGGTTTTTACATTTACAGCATACTTCATCTCCGTTAGCGTTTATTTTAGTTGCATAGGTACCCTCGTGATGGCAAATATTTAACCTCCTACTGATCTCCCTAGTTAAGCTTCTTGTTGATTCTAAAACTGGGGTATCATACACTTCACTTAAGTGTTGAAATTGTTTAATACATTGCATAAGTAACTTGTCTTTACTCGGGCTCTTGATATTTATTGGTTCTTTCACACTGTTCTTGTTTTTAAAATGTTCCGAATAATGCGGCACCTGTGCCTACTACCACTATACGACTTTGATGCACCCTAGCTTCTTTGCTAAGCGTATCTGCCTGATCGTTCTGTTTCCTAGGTATCCATTTGAATATAACTTTGTGCTTACACTTTCGGTATAAATCCCTTACTTCTTTTGCCATCGAGGCGTATGCCCCATTTCCAACCCTCCAATAGCCTTTCATTTGGTTGACTACCAACTTAGAATCAGAGTGGATCGTAACAGTGGATTCGGGTAACAATTCAATCATACGAAAAAGTTCCTTTACGGCGGCATATTCTGCATAATTAGCAGAATTTCCGTCTGGGCCCTTCTTAACATAGAGAGAAATTGATGAATGGAATTTATCATCTACAAAAACAACCACCCCAACCCCCATGTCATTTGTGACTACGGAAAAGGAACCATCGGTGTAAGCGTCTATATTCATTTAAAAGCGACTTTTCTTGGACATTGAATTTAATACTTGATTAGCTTGGTCTAGTATCTTGTTTAGGAGATACGAGTATTGCTTCGATCGACTATGGTCTTCCAAAGCTTCTAGGTATTCGGGATCAGCTTTCAGCGCCTTTCGCGCTAAGTCCATAGACACCGAAGCACTGTATTTCTTTTCGAAATCATGGAAGTACTTTAGAAATAAAGTACCTTCCGTTCGTTCTAGGTTGATTTCAGCCAATGTTACCTCAGCATATGCCGGCTGGAGATTTGTTTCTACTAAAAGATAAGTACCTACGGACAAGTAGGCTCGAGTTTCTTCTAATTCCGAATCCGTTATCTTATCCCGCCTATTGTTATAGTGAATAATAAGCTTTTGGACTTGCTCCAATACCTCTTCTGGAGTATATACTTTATCCATGGTGATTAATTTAAATGGTTAATTTTTTGATGGTTTCTGTGATTACAAATCGATTTCCGTATTTTTTCACTACATCAGATGGGTCTTTGGCTAGTTCTTTTGGTAGGAATACAGGTTTCCAACCGGTAAGGTGGCTCAAACGGGAAGCCCCGCGTATTCCAGGACCGTCATTATCAAATAAGATATAAATATCACTAAACCTGTTATTTAACTCTCTAGCTTTACTAACAATAGCCTTAAAGTTCGCCTCACCCCCTGGGTTACAAGCGGCGTAGCCTAACGTGTTTAGTACCATGGTGTCTTTCATCGATGAGGATATTATTAACTTCGGGGCCGTTTTAGGTAACTGCCTATACCCCTCTATTACCTCACCATTATTTTGTCCCCTGAATTTAGCTTCTGATAATGGTCTGTATACTTTAAATACATCAGTACCAAACATATAAGCATATGCAGGCTCTTCACTAGTTGATTCATATAGTAACTTACCGTGTCTATATAATCCAGTTACGCCAAGAACCCCATACTTACGTAAAGTGGGCACCTCTATACAATGTCTTTGCCAATAGACTAATTCAAAATCCCGTAATGCAGTAGTCCTCAAATCGTAAGGCAATCCGATATTCAAGCTACGTGGCTTTTTGTTTATATCAGGCTTACCTAGCACTATATCTTTCCATATGAGAGAAATAGCCGCCTCTCTGGATATATCTTTTAGTTGTTGTACAAAGCCAATGCCATCGAGTGGCGCGGCAGTTGTTAAACCAAAATCTTTCCAAAAAAGGCGGCCTTCATAATTCCCTATCATGAAAGACGGTATCGGATCTCGGCGAAAAGGTGAACGATATTTTTGCCCTATCTCAAAGTCTCCAAAATAGTACAACAGTATTGTTTCGTCACTAACGTAGTAGTGCAACCTCATTGCCGATAACTTCATGATTTATTTAACGGTATAAGAAAAGGAAGAACGAAAAAACTAAAATAAACTATTCGATTCTTCCATAATGTATGTTTTTCATTCTTGAACTGTATAGATGCAAGATACAAAAACAAATAAAATAGCAGTCCTATATAATGACCTTCCATACTTTTCAGCAGCTTTGTGGGTTAGAAAATTAGAAGGGCAGATCGTATCCACCGGCTTCTTCGTCCATAACCACATCGTCAAAATCTGGAGGTAAATTCATAGCATCTGATACTTTAGCGGGGGATACCCTGGACTTGACCTTAGCTACAAATTTATTGTACTCTTCAATGTAGAAGTTGTAGCGATCAGTATCATCGTACGTAGTCTTACCTGCCCGTACCTTTTCTACCAAATCCGGTACGGTTCCTTTGGGGAAGCACCAGTCTAGTTTAGTCCCTTCTTGCGATAGGGATATTCCGGTACGCTGCTTTCCGTCTTCCGCTACAAAAGAGTATGGATAGAACCTAACGGCTTTGTCTAAATCGATATTGTGCATTCTCGAAAAGAAAGAGTTCCCATACCTACTAGCCGCTTGAATGGTTAGTTTGTAGGTGGCTTCTGGATCAATAAGGGTAAGCACAATAGATTCTCCGAATTCCGAAGTCTGTAACTCCGCATCCAGGATTTCTGCTTCTAAGAAGTCGTACGACAGGTAGTAGACTGTTTTGTCATTTTTGTTTACCCGCGTCTGGATTCCATCTACACCTTCCGGCATAGAGGACCATTCTTGCACGATATTTCCATCGAAGAATTTTAACCAGGTTGTTCTGGTGTCATTACGTTTTCCTAACATTAGTGATAATTTTAAGTTCAAAATCAGAATAAGATAATTGCATTCGCTTGTCACCTCTCTTTCGAATAAATGGCTGTGTTAATCCAGCATCTACCCCCCGATCGGTTCGTAGCGTTTTCAGCTCGAGTTCAACGTTTTTATAGTCGACATTGTTCATTTCGTTTACGATATTTTGTACAAATCCCCTAAAGGAATCTGCTTCTCTGAAACACTCTCGCATCAGTTCCTCCCCTAAGAATATAGAGGCAATAGACTCAATGCGCATAGCGGCTCGGTAGCGACGTTTTTGGAGTAGTTTGTCATCGGAGACTGGCTTTGGGTTGAAAACGGCGACGCTTAGCCAAGCCCCGTCTCTATGGAATAGAAACTTAGCAGCTTCCCAACCGTCGCCGGATTCGTATCCGACCTTTTTTAAGAAAACCCCTGAAACAACTTCTCCTACTGGAAACTCTTTGTAACTAGATCCTAGCATTACTCAAATGTTTCCTCTAGGTATTTACTACGCATCCAAGAATACATACGCTCGGCGTACTCTTCAAAATATTGCATATCATTCTCAGCTACGCAAACGTCCTTAGCGTATGAGGCGGCATACGATATACAATCAGCTATCTTACCCACAACCATGGGCTCAAACCGCTCGGCGCGTGGTATAACAAATACATAGTCCTGAAGCTTGTAAGATTCCCGCTCATTCTTTTTAACTAGTTTCCTAGTATAGGTAAGCTTAGCATCGACTTTGAATTGAGCTAATACCTCGGTAGACGTATTCCACACGTCAAAAGTATCGTCGTTCGCCATCGTAACTGTTCGGCCATGCCACTCAGTACCGTCACTTGACTTAAATGGGCGTTTCTCTTCCACGCTTTTAATTATCCCTGTTGTTGTAGGAAACAGGGTCTCCTCTACTTGTGTACTCATGTTTTATAGTTTAAATTTTGGTATTTCTGGTTCGTCTTGTAGCGGGTCTTCTTTGAAGAATTCTTGGGTCTTCCCCATAAAGTCCAGAGAGATATCCTCAATAGACGTTAGGATTGGTAACCCAGTACCGGAGTCGTGCATAAAATTAAACGGTGGAAAGGCCTCTCCAAGCCGTGAAAATTTACACGAAACCCTTGTGGGGGAATCCCGGGCTTCTGAGATATTCGCTGTTCGTACGTGATAGCTACACTTCTTATCTAGGAATCCACCTAGAGTGCCGGTAGAGTTCTCTCCGTCTTTGTTGGTGTGTATAGCTACGAATATAGGAACTTGAAGTTCGTCTGCCCAATATGTCAACCGCGTTACGAGTCTGCGGGATTCTACCAAATCGTTTGACGAAGGTAAAAAGTCCGCAATACCGTCGATAATAATCAACCCAATGTTTTCCAAGAACTGCTTGGTCATCTGTGTAAGAAAGGTATCTACAGCTAGTAGACGACTTTCTTCATCATACCTGCGCAGTGAGTATCCGAAGTAATTCAATGGATGAGACGTAACCCCAGCCATTCTACATACCATTTTTTGGAATCGCCGAAATTCGTAATCCGATTGCTCCGTATCAAAGTACAAGATGTTCGACTTAATTGCTGATCGCATATTAAGCGCAACCCCGTCTTGATTTAACGAAGCAGCGGCAATCGTTGCTAAGAATGTTGATTTCCGGGTTTTAGATTGCCCCGATACTTCGATGATTGACCCTGGCATGGCGATACCATAGGTATCTCCGGAAGAGTCTTCACACCAAATGAGGTAATCAGGCCTATCCGGCAATGGTTGATCAAAATTAAACCTATTCGCATGAATCTCTGAAATCAACGCTTTCGGATTCCTCGAAGTCAAATCCGGCGCCTCTGTGAGTTTGAACATAACCTAATGCTTTTATTGCTTTTACAAAATTGTCTTTTCCATAGACTTTCATTAAATGTTGTGCGGCATAAAAGGCTTGCCGCGGTCCTTGTTTTCGTTCTGTTCGTTGGTTAAGTCTTTTTGTTATAAGAGCATGCTCTGCTATAACGTCAGACAATGTCATAAAAAACCCAACCCGAGATGAACGATCTTGCCAATTAACTACACCCTTTTTCTTAATGTGCAGCTCTTGCGCAGCGTCGATCAAATCGAAAACCTCCTCATAATGCTTACTTACTACTTTGCCCATCCTTTTCCGATTTTAGGCTCTGCTTTCAATGGTAACGTAGACAGGAAATATGTCCCGGCTAATTCCATCATTTCTTGTAACACGTCAGCAACTAGTTGCGCGCGACTTTGGTGGCACTCCACCAACAACTCATCATGGATAAAATTGTTTATTAAAACTTTGTTAAATAATTTCTTCTCCAAAATCCATTCAAAGAACAATACCGCAGCTGTTTTTGAAATATCAGCTGACGTACCCTGTATTTTGGTATTAGTACTTAGGCGATTGATTTGCGCCAACAGGCGTTTGTCGTTACGTTTAACGGCATCTTGGAGAAAGTCAATCTTACGTTTACGGCCGGTTACGTAGTTAATACGTACAAAGCCGCGGCGTACCGTGTCTTGGAAGTTGTCTTCAAAGAACTTCGGAAGTCCTGGGAATGCATTTAGAAACGATTCGTATACGTGGTCTCCTAGCGCCCTTGGTATGTTAAGGTTCTCTGAGATTGTATATCCAGTACCACCATAAGCCACTGCGAAGTTGGCGCCTTTTGCAAGTTGCCGTAAATCTCCACGAGTATCGGCTACGGCCGTTTCTTCGACATCGCCCAGCTCTTTTGGAAAGAGTAGCTTAGCAACAAACGAGTGCAAGTCACCGGAACCCCCGCGATAGAACTCTAGCAGTTTTTCTTCTTGAGAAATATCGGCGAGGACTACGGATTCTTGCCCGGAATAGTCACAAGCGATTAACCGGTTAGGGCCTTTACCTTCAAATATTGTGCGCATTCCTCCCTTTTTAGAGAGGTTTTGTAGATTAGGGAAGGGACCTTGCCTTGTATTCCCGGCAGAAGTTCTACCAGTATCTACAAGAACATTGAATTTAGAATGTACTCTTCCGTCGTCAAATATGTACTCTAACCAATTCCTACCATATGTAGAAACCGTCTTTCTCTTAACGGAATAGTCGATAAATAGTTTAAGCAAACCGGTTGGGTCTTCTAACTTACGGAGCTCTTTGATATCACAACCTTGGGCTCCGGACTGTTTGTTGTACACCGGCGGGATTCCCAAGGCATTAAATAACTCTACAACCTGTTTCGACGACCCCCAATTGAATTCTGGGTCGTAATATTCCGGGGCATTTGTTTCTAACCATTTATACAAAGCCTCCTCAGCCATATACTCGTAGGCTTCGTTTTTTCGGATCATCTTGTCTAGGGCATCTTTATTTACATAGATACCACAGAACTCCATGTACGCAGCGACCCGGGCGAACCGGCAGTCTAGTGTGATGGCGTTAATTACCTGCTCTTTCTCCGCTTGGGCTATCTGCGCTTCCATGATAGGAATCAGATACTTCACGTCTAACCCGGCGTATTCAATAGACTCCCTATCAATAAGTCCTTGTACGATAGTTTTCTGCTTACTCTTATCCAAGTCTACCCCGCAGTACCGCAAGACTAGATCGCCCAGTCCACGGTCTACTAGCAGACCTAGAGTAAGATTTTTTTCCGCTAAAAGCGTGTCATAAATGTTTGGTACTATTCCGTATTGATATAAAAACGGAAGGTCGAATGTGGAGTTTTGAAGAATCAAAGTCTTCTCAAACAGAGGCTTAAGTTCGTCTAGAACCCCGTCATCCATCTCAATGACAAATTGCCTCTCAAAATCTCCGAATTGTACACAGAGTAGATCAGAGTCCATGAAAGACATTCCACTAGTTTCCGTGTCAAATCCAATATGTGTATGGTCTTTAAAATAGGTCAGTACCTCCGCTATCGTCCCATACGTCTCCCAATAGCTCCTCCGGTTCTTTGTTACTAATGTTATCATCGTCAATTTTTATTGTTCCTGGTTTTATTAATGTTGTCAACCAACGATGCGTAACAAATCCATCAGGATATTGCACTAACCACCGTTGGTCTATTGCGTTTACTTGTCGACGACAAGACTTACACTTTAAGACTATCGGATAAGGCTCCGGTGTTCGCCAAGAGGGTTCCGGTCGTATTAGGACTGCGGTACCAGAAAACACTCTTGCGGATTCCGTTTTCAAATAGATTACTACAGTAGCCCCTGCTACTAGCTCAGATAACACCCAAGGCATATCGCCTCCACATGCGGGACATCGCATACGTCGTTACTTTTAGTTGTCACTAAATCGGGGTAACTCCCCTTCATCATCTTCCCATATTCCGAGTTTTTTTGCTTCTAAATACATGTCCCACAGTTCACAGACATCGTTTGGTTTTATACCATAAACTGTTTCCAGTTGTTCAGCAGCGTCTCCATCCAAATCTATATTTAGACAGGCTACTTCTGTTAGGTTTAAAATAGGCCCAAATATTATGTCTGCGTCATTTACATAGACAGTCCGACGTTCGTCAGCAAACGCTAACGTCAACAACGCCTCTCCATATTCATAAGCATCGCGTACCTCTACTTTTAAGGTAAACCTCTCGTCTGAGGAAGTAATGCAAAGATAAGTATTTACTGCCATATAAAACAAATTATTTTTTACCAGTTGATCCAAAACCTCCCGTACGGTCTGTTTGGTGCGGAAGCGGCCGGTCTTCGCCTAATAGTTCGATCTCAATCGGTTCAATCCGTTCTAAGTACATTTGTACAACACGGTCTCCTATGTTAAATGGATGCTTACGAAGCGCCTTTTCCGTGTCTTCGTCTTCTCCCCCCGGTATTAGTATAAACCTAGCTTGATACTCCTGGTCGAAATCAGGATCCCCGAGGCCTGGGGAATTTTGCATAACCCACGACGTCTTGGTAATAGATGACCTAGGTTGTAACATAATACGGTAATTGGGATCTGCCGGTTGCATTGCACAACCAAGTCTAATAATAGCGCGTGTATATCCATCATCGTGCTTTAGCTCTACCGAACGCGCAAACATATCCCATGCCCCGGCCATTTCCGTAGAGCGTACCGGGAGCTTGCCCCCAGGTATTAATTTAACAGCTAATTTAGTCATAAGTCAGTTTCGTTTAAAAAATCGTTTTTGTATTTCTTCTTGTTTTTCCTTAACTCGTGAGTCTGCTTCTGCCGGCGGAATCCTTCCTCAGTATTGTAGAGGCTCCACTTTACGGCAGACTGCTGCTTTGGTTTCTTCTTTTTCATTAACCGAAAGTTTTTCGGGCTTCCGCTTCGTTGTCGTATAGGTTACATCCCCAGATATTCCAATTACTAGGGCGTCTTTGATACGCGCTTTCGTTAATATAGCGGTTTCGTCCGTTTTCCTCAATTCCGTGTTTGGGGGTTCTTGCCATGTAATCTCTTACAGCATCGTCAAAGGTCTCGCCTTGGCCGGTACCTATCATATTCGCAGTACCGCGCTCCCCAGTTGCGGCGTATCCCTCCATCCAAATTTGAAATGTTTTCATATAGATTTTATTTAGTTGGAATTTTTAACCCCATTTCTTTCATTTGTAATAACGCTTCCGCGTTTCCTTTTGCATCGTTTACGGGGTTATGATCATGCCTTGTTTTGCGTAAATGCTTCCACCTTGCAAAACCATCCTTAACCATTCCGCAATATAAATCCCCAATCCTACGGGCGGAGTACCCAAATGGGTTACTACCTATATAGTAATGGAAATAATAGTTTATGAACTGCCAATCATATGCCGGGTTATCTGATATAAAGATAGGCTTTCCAACAGAGATAAATTGAACCCACCGCGCGAAGTCCTCCATCACTGCTTTTGGGTCGCCGAATTTTTCGTGTTCTTCTCGACTAAACCCACTTACAGCCAAGGCTTCCGGTACCCATAGTTTAGATATAGGCTTCGTTCGTCCATAAAATGTTTTCGACAAACTAGGCTCTACTACTACAGCACCGAAGCATACCATGGAGTATTTGTTTGGTATAGGCCCGTCGCTCTCGACGTCTACTACAATTAAGCTCATTGGTCTCGTTTTGGCATGTCATATTTAATCCCCATTTTTACACAAATAGCGGCTACTTTTCTTAGGAAGTGCATCGCGTTTGGGTATGGGGCTTGCTCAATATACCAAAATTGGCTAGCTTTGTCTACGTTGTATCGTATTGCCTCTAAACCCGCGGCTAAGGGGAAATCCTCTACAACATGAGAATCATCGACTTGTTCTTGTTCTGAAATGTAGGCCAATTCAGAATCAATTGCTTCATATACGTTTTCTTTATTCATGTTTTATTAATTTAACAGTATCATTTTAGTATATTTGCGTATCATTCCGTATCACACTTACAGGGTTTATTATACTTCTCATCGTATTTAGCCCCACATTTTATGCAATAAAAACCGACGTCGATGCTTTCTATAGCTGGAAGACGGCTAGTAGCAGGTCTCTGGGTGATGTACTCCCGTAAGGCTTTGAGCGCCGCCTCGTTTAATAAATCCGCAAACTTAGAATGGGAGATTTCCCCACGATCTAATAGTGGGAGGTATTCTTTAATGTCTGCTAATTTTATTAGTCTCATAGTTAGTTTGGTTTACGATAAACATAAATAGTGTCAACTACGTTGTCTTTTACAACAAGTTCGATCTCTGGGATTATAGGTTCGGTTGACCTAATTGCGTCGTCAATAAAGGCCCAATACACCAGTTCTACTGCGCCCCACGTAAGAAGTGCTGTTATTACTAAGGCCATGATAAAACAAGTGACCATTCCGTCTAAGTTCGGTGCTTCCATGCTTATTTGATTATTGTTTTGGTTAAATAAGGTGTTCTTTCTTTTAAATACACATCGCGCCGTTTGAAAAACGTCTCTTTTTTGAGCCGGCATTTGCGCACTCCGGATTGTCTACTTCTCGGATTGTAATGTATTTCATACTGTTTTGTTTAGTAGTCAGGACAGGATTCGAACCTGTAACAGAGATTGTTTCTTTGGTTGTTTCCATCTGCTAATATAATAGTAGCGACCTATTATAGCGTCTAACCAATTCCACCACCTGACTATAAAAAAAAATACCCGAACCTATTGCGGTGTGTTGTTACACCAAGATACGTGGGTCACTACGCCCAACGTGCGATCTCCAGTAGTGAGTTTCTTGGAGATTGGCTTTTACCGTACGCACCCACAAGGGGCCAACTCATTATATGATGGACACTTCTAATCCTACATTCCGCAGGTTCGGGTATATTCTAAAGGAAGTGGGCGGAATCGAACCGCCCGACTCTCGGTTTGTTGCTTTCGCCCACCGACACGCTACCACTGCGCCAACTTCCTATTCGTCTTCTACGTTTCGTGCCAACCCCGATAGCTCCCCAATTGCACGTATTGTGCTACCTAGCATTTTAGCCAGATTTTCAAGCTCCGGGCGCTCTAGGGTAGTAAGCCATGCATCTTGAGTCGCCTCTTGACAGTCCTCAAAACAAGTAGGCTGCCGCTTTTCTTCGTCCGGGAATTTATCAAAGATGTATATCCCGCTTAAGTTCCTTCTTCTCATTGTAATTTATTTGTAGTTGTTCAAAATTGTCGATTGCGGTTTGGGTCCCATGAAGTTGGAGTATTAACCACTTTTCTAAAGGAGAGAGGTCTGTCGTATCCCTTCCATTAATCCCATTCTCAAGGGCATACTGTTGCAGTATTTTTACTGCGAATTTAGCTTTGTTCATATTTACATTTTTTTTAAATAGGATAGATGCTAAAATTTATCCTAACAATTCCTTTGAACTCATCTACTGTAAGTTCTTCGAGTGTAAGAGGTGCATCCCAACTATCTTCAGGAGTGAATCCTACTGCTCCAACTTGGACTTCTTTGTTTTCGTCGAACTTCCTTAGCTGTTCGATTAGTTCTTTTACGGTTAATCTTTCTTCCATTTTTATAATTTTTTTTTTGTTTTTATTCTCTGTTGTCGTACGCGTTGTGTATGACGAACATCTCACCATAGTGGAATTCTATCGACGGCATACATTCGCAAGTTGAATCTTCCGTATGTTCTTTTAGATCGTTTACCGGTATTATGTTTGTCATTACGCCAATTTGTCTTTAAAGAAGTCTACCCAATCTTCCTGGTTTTCTACCAGTTCCAATCTCATCATATCCTGTTGCATGAGTTCGTCTAGTACACTCTGCCCATAAGAGTTAGCAACTCCGTAGGCGTTCACGAAGCACTTGTAACAGCTACCACTAGCACCATAAAAGTAGTAGTAGTCCCCGTCGCGAGTGGCCTCGGTTATTCCACTGTTTAATCGCCAACTGTCGCCGTGGAAATACCCTCCAGACCAAGTCCCAAATAGGCGGTAGTGAACATCGTGTCCGTTGGTTATTTTCACTACGACCCAATAGTGCGGTACGTTCATAGTCCTTGTTTTCCTTTAGTGATGTCTTCCATAATCTTAGCCAGGATCGGGTCGTCTTTTGCTATGGCTATGTACGGCGTTTTGTGATATAGGAATCCCATGTGTACTAATGTATACCACCAGTACATACCAGGATTGTTTTCTAAATAAGTGTGAAACCGGCGGTCTAAGGCCATTAGATTCTCAATAGTGTTCTTTTTCTTAGAACCACCCATACCCCGGCCTTTGTTGTGAGAGATGTCGACGTTGCCCATGTGGGCAGGTCTGCCGGTAATTTCGCACAATACATCTTCGGGTGCTATGTTCAGTGCAGTTACATAGACACGTAAATGGTCAGTCATGTTGTTGTTTTTTGAGGTCGCGAGCGGGATCGAACCGCTGTAAAAAATTTTGCAGACTTTCGCCTAACCACTCGGCCACGCGACCAAAGTGCCAATGTCTCGTCATTGGCAACGCCCCTAGCAACCTTTCGTAGTATAATTTAGGTGTACAAGAACCCGCGATGGCTACTGGCAGGTTGCTCTTTTTGACACGTATCCGAGGCCAGATACAGCGTTATGTTCCATCGCATTACTTTTTCTTTCTACCCTTCGCCCGTGCTCGACGGTCTCCAGGCATATCACTCTTAGAGCCCCGATTAGCCGATGGAGATTTAAGGCGTAACCCATTCTTAGTGTGCGCTACGTCTTTACCCTCTACATCAGCCCCACGCGCCTTCATCTTGCGCCTAGCTCGAGTATTTTCTGCCCTTTTCTTCTTTGCTTTTTCAGTTGCGTCGTATTCTTTTTGATAGGCCAAACGCTTAGCCCTTCCTTCCTTGCTCTTTCTGTAAAATTCAGTTGAACGTCCCATAGTTAATCTTTGCTTATTAAACCAATTCCGATTCTAATAATAGATCCAACTACAAATTTCCCAACCCTATCATAAGGACTTGGGGTGTTCAATTGTTCTGTTAATTCTTTGTTTTGTTTTCGTAAATTGGATTGGTCTTGTAGCATCTTATCCCGTTCAAGATTTAACGAATCTACGACTATCAACAAGGCGTGATACTGCCTGGCTTTCTTATCTAAGATTTCCGCCCGCTCTTTCGGTATAAGATACATACTGTCTTCGGGCATGTAAATGATTGGCCTTTGCCCCACTACAATGCCTACAGAACACAAAGATAAACAAAAAATTAGAATACGCAACATTATCAGATAAATTTAATACTGAGACACATAATAATCCTCCCCGTCATGTGGAATTACATCAAAGTCTTGCTTAAGATTCCAGGTCGTTTCTTCTCTATCGATTACCAACCAATGGGGCCAGTCACTAGCCGCCTCGTTTATCATGTACTCAACGTAACCCTCAAAACCACTTTCGGAGTAAATAGTCAGGGACCCATCGTCAGGGAGTTGATAGCAAAATTCCCAAAATGTTTTGTACGTCTCTAGCTCTACGAGATTTTCAAGAGCTTCCGTATTTGACGTTAATTGCCAAATTAAAGCATCCTCACATTCAGGTACGTCTTCTTCGGCTATTTCTAGAATATCTATTGCCCAATCGCGGTAGTCTTCGTATACTCTATCTTTTAAGTATTCCAAGTACTCAAGACACTCCGATACTGTGGTTAGGCTTGAGTTTGTTAATGGGTTGTACATTAGTTATTCTACAGTTCGTGAAAATAATGGTGAGGCATTTTACTTACTACTTTATCTCGTACCTTCGCAACCCACTCGAGGTTTTTAGCCTTTTTCGGGTGGTAGAAGCCTAAAACAGTAGGGCCTACATACAGTTTACGCTTTGTCAGTATATGTTCAGCGCAGTACTTGACCTTTCCATCTATCAACGTTTCGTCCAATTCGTTGTTAAATCCGGCGAATTGATTTTGTTGAGTAAGCACGGAGTCTAATGTAGATGGAAATCTATCATCAGCTTTACGCCGGAGTGCCACACTCATTACCTTTAAAATTTCCATAGTATCACAAATACCGCATTCTGTATGCCCCAAAATCTGTAAAAGCCGGAGTTCTTCCGGATCTACTTTATTCATTTCCAGGTCGTGCATATATGCCATGCTCATAGGAATGGCAAGGATAAGTAATATTAGGCTTAATTTCATAGGTTTTGCTTTTTGAATCTGTAAATACCATGAGTTAGTGCCCACATAGGAGTTAGGGCGGTAGCGTAGATTCCATCGCCAACCCCGTAGTCTATAATACAAGCGTAGACGTAACCGGCATCTCTGACTATTTGTATGTCGTGGTCTTCTTGAAATTTTAAGACTTCTTCTAGGTTGAAGTACTTAGCTACTAATTCATTCTCTTCTCGTATAAAATCATCCATTTACTTTATTTGAATGTGTTTTCTTGTAACCAATTCGGCTCCGTCGACTTTGTTGCCGGCTTTTATATGTGCTTTAATAGCCGTCTTATCCGGCGTAATAGTAAGTTTTTTGTTTAAAAACTTGTCTGGAATGAGGTGCTCGTCTTCGATTTCAACCGCCTCCGCTTTTCGGAAAGATACTACAGCAGTACCTAGGTCTACTTTATCAAGTTCACGCAGTTCCATGGACGTATGCAGCTGCTCCTTTAACCGAGCTACTGCCCTGGCAGCACGTTCTTTGTTACGTTTAATCCTTTCGATTTGAGCATCGCAGGTACTTTCCATATCACTTAACATTCGAATCACACCTACGTAGTTCCCCACTTTGTGTTCGAATTTAGCTTCTACGCCGGTGAATGCTTCCATCGTGGCGTCGTCTACCTCTCCCTCGGCTTCTAATAGGTGTTCCATTAAAGAGAGATACTCTTGGTCGATATTATACATCGACATTGACCAGTTTTGTAATTTCATGGTTCTAGTTTTGAAACTCGCAACCCTTTGGTGTACGAGAAGTAATTAATAGATTTATCCGGTATTTGCAGGTTTTCTTCGTACCAAGCAAAAATTGTATTCGGCGGTTGGTTTGAGTTAATGTCCCAAACGATGTCAGAAAAATCGAAGTAATAGTCTCCGAACATGGCTATTCCTCCAACAATATCCCCAACCCAACTTTCAAATTGTAATTCTTGCTTCTCGCAAAACTCTGCAAGATACGCATTTGCTACAGATTCGTAGTCATTTTGGAGTTTTTTTCTTTTAGATTCTTTCATGGCTTTGTTTCAGTGTAACATTCTACTGGTATTTCCGGCTTCTTGTGATGTCTCCACCATTCGTGGCCTTGCTCACATTCTCTGGTAAACCAAGTACCATCAGTCAACCAAACAGTCCCATCCATATACATGGACCCATAATCATTTGGATACGTAAAGTCGAGGTGCGCCAGGAACTGAGCGTATTCTTCTGGGGTATGACCTACGGGTAAGGTCAACGTATTAAAGTTAACCCCATATGTAATGTGCGCACACAGTATCGGAGCGTTAGTCCGCATTGCGGTTAATAGTTCTACTTTTGCGTTTATCATAAGTTTAGTTTTGTTCTACTTCTAATCCAAGTAGTAGGTATCTTCATGAAAGAACCATACTGAGCCTCCCGAACGTCGTTACCTTCGTTTATCTTACTACACATTAAGATGTATTCGTCAGTTTCATCAATAACCCAACCAACCTGTGTTACAACCCAATGGTCGGAGGCAGCCCACTCTAGAGCTTCGTCTAGTGTTAACCAGTTTCCGGAATCTCCGATAGCGTCACACCATGACACTAATTCTAATTCAAATTTTTTCATACCTTACCAATGTCCTTTTACAGTGAGACCAAATTCAACAGAAGGGTCGTCTACTAGTTTGGGGAACCTGGGGCATTTTCCCTCACGCATGAAGGTTTCGTTCAGCATTCTCATAAATGCGTATCCCCCTTCTGGGGTTCCTTTTTTACAAGCTTTCTTTCGCTTTCTTGGTAGTTTGTTTTTCATATTTTCTGTATTGCAAGTTCATATAATTCCGGAGATACCGGATTTCCGTCTAAATCAGTAACAGATATGACATTCACGAAGTATTCGGTGTATGACCCAAAAGGTATATTGTCACCGACATGCTCAATCTGCTCTTCTTTCCATGTTACCAGTAAAAGCTTTCCTTTTACAAGTACTTCAGTAGTTTTTTCCATCATGCCCAATAAAATGAGATTTTCTTCCCGAATTTAGTACGCCGGCGTTTGTTTATAAGCCGTTTTATAACATGCTTAGCTCTCCTGTTTTTTCGCTTGGCTTTAACATACCGGCATTGCTCACAATGGCATACTTTTACCCTACATGGAGGCAAGTCTTCGTATTCGAGTATGTACTTATTGTTGAGTAAATTCATAAGGCTATAACTTGACGTTTTCTTTCTATAAGTCAGGTTAACCCCTGACTCTTGTTAGTGGTCATGTGCGGTTGGTAACTGAAGATAAACGGTTAATGAAGACATCATAACTTTCTTCGATACTAAAGCCAGCCTTGCCTAGTAACTCTATAAACGTACCTTCATCCTCTTCCTGTACCCAGCGGATTTCGCGGAGTGGGATTAGAACCCGTTTTCCATTTTTACGTACTACCTCAATTATTCGTTCCATTACTCTCGAATTTATAGTTTATTAATTGGTCTCTTAAACGTTCGGTTTCAGCTTGTACTGCTTCTTTGGGCCACCTCTCTAAGGTATCTTTGTAATGGGCAGTGTCGAAACCCACCATCCAAGCCCCTAAATCATCTAAATGTAACTCAAACACTTCAATAAGCTTTGGAGTTACTAACGCAGAGTACGTAAGCCCCCCATGTACATCTACAATTATGTCCTCGTAAGGAACACCGTGTAAATGGTGGCCTGAAGGTATTAATACATACCCATTTCCCCAACCAAGATCCATACCGATTTTACCTCTATGGGCGGCTAATGGACTCTCTTTTATTATTATTTTCATATTTGTATGTTGTCTTTAGGTTTTACTTGGTACCAAAGAGCATTTGGGAAGGCTAGACTAAAAGGAATATACCCGTCATCTTGTGACAAATATAAAGAGTGTCCAGCAATAAGTTTGAAAAACACGGAGAGCTCATTAATAGATACACACTTTAAAATAGTGGTAGAATTATCGAGCGAGTCGGTGTCCGCGTAATAGTTCCCTACGACTACTTCACGCAGTGTTACTTCCGGAACTCTTACAAATTCAAAAGCTTTAAATGTTAATTTTGTCATTTCATTGTTTGCTTTTGTTTGTAATACTGATCATACCCTCGCAACAATCCTATGATGTTGTCAGCGCCTACTGGATTGGCGGAGTGAACATACCACTTAGGTAAGGGTAGATTTCTATCCATACAATACGCCACTAACCAATTAGCGCAGTCTTTTCCGGTTTTCTCGGTGTGAACTTGAGCTTCTTGGTATTCCTTACTGAGTTGATAGTCGTGCCAATATTCCTCTGGGGTATAGTGAGAATCTGCCAAGTCGTGGTCAAAAGAAACAACATCCGGAAGTCCTTTTTTGTTGACCCACGCCGTAAATTCGTCGTAATTTAATACCCATTCAATTGTTCCATCAATTGGCGGTACCCTACCCTCTAAATCTAAGAAAGGGTTTCTCAAATCATCTAACCATAGTATTGTCATTCTTTTTCTTTTGGTTGTTGTGTAGTTAATTCATTACCAGCTGGGTATACCGGCGGCAGACCAGTCACTTCAGAAATAATCTTAGTTCCTCCACATACCGTACAAGTAGTACGTGCTACTGTAAATTCGCTTGGAATGGTACATAGACCATTACAAACAGGGCATTTTTGCCACATGATGTTATTTTTTCGTAAAAATAGGCATCTCAGCCCAATAATTGAAATCCCGGTACCCTATAGGTTCAAAGTAGTCGTCGGTCAGTTCGTCGATTACCCTTCCGTCGTCTTCTATGATAATCGAAGATATCCACAAAAATTCACCTTTGTAGACATGTGCCACCAGTATAGAGGTTTCTATAGGGGGCGGTTGCTTTTTTACTTCTTTCCATTCCATATTCTTCGTTTATATTCTGCAATTAACAATGCATCACCGTCTTTTTGCTTCAAGATGGCGGCTTCGCAAGTAGGGAATAGCTCAATAGCCAGCGCTTTACTAGCTTCTTTCAAGTCTCCGGTTAGTTTAAAATACTTCTGCCACTCCTTAGAGTCTATGACGTCGTAGGAGAGCCCAAGTAAGTCGAGTACTACCAATGTGGCCTCCCAAGCTCGAAGTGCCGACACAGATGACGTGAAGCGCCTAGGATTGACCATAGGGCGTTCTAGTGTAATCGAATAATCGTCTTTAATGTCTTTCAATATCTCCAAAAGAGCCTTTACATTGACGCGATTTAGATATTGCACCTTTTTTTGGAAGTCCCTAAATTTTTTTACCGGCATTTTATGTAGGGCTACTTCTGAAGAGAGTATACCGATAGCGCCGGTTACCCCGTTGTCTATTCCAATAAATAGCATATACTTTGTTTTTCAAACAAAGATACGCATTTATTTTATTACTTGTGTACTTTTTTTCAGTTCACAGACATCAAGTTTAATCTCAGATATTAAAGATCGCGTCGAACGTACCTTCCTCGTATACCAAATGCGCATCATAAATAGGATAGTTGTTTATATATCCACTATCCCAACGGACAACGCACCAATCAGCCCCGTGTTTCTTTTTGATAATCGTACCAATGGTTGGGTTTCCAAACTCATCACAGTCTTGGTCTGCCCAACCCCAACCCGGACCGCGTCTAACACGGGCTCCTACATCGTCGTGTGTAACCGGTTTACCAAACATACTTACAGGTTTAAAATGTTAAGAAAACTAGTTTCTTCGGCCTCAATTAGGACTTCGGCGGGCCACCAATGCGCTCTGTCGAGTTGAATCGCATTTAGTTCCGCATTAAATCCGGTAGCTTGCCAAGTCTTCCCGATATAGCGTTCCATGCTGGGTACCCAACCAACTCCACGAGCTGCTTTCTTAATGTCGATATCTTTTGGTATATGGTATTGTTTCATAAAGTGATTTTTAAAACTCTAGAATATGAAGCAGATCTACCCGTCGGTGTTTAGGTATCTCATCCGCTCTAGCGTATCTTTCTATACTTTTTGAACACCCACCGCCCTTATTTTTCCCAGGGCCCCTTGTGATTTGATCTGGAAGGCCGTCTTTATTTATGCCGAATACTTCATCATCATATTCGACGTAGAAATCATAGTAATCAGTCCACAGCTTACCGTTTAAATGGGGGCCTATGTCTGCGATTTTACATATTGCCCCCCTGTGCTTACCTGACCAACCATTACCGCCGGACCCCAACACAACCCAATCTCCTTTTTTGTATTTCATAGCTAAAGTTTAAAAAAACCATCGAAACCAGAACAGTTTCGTTTAATTAGTGATTTAAGCCAATCAACCCCTTCTGATGGAATGTCAGGTATTAACCAACAATCCAAAGAACTATTCCACATTGTATTTAACGGTCGCGGCTCTTTGATATAGGCATACCACTCACCACCTTTGTCCATGGCAGCCCATTCATATTCCAGTGGTATTTTAT
Source organism: uncultured Candidatus Peribacteria bacterium (assembly GCA_964387665.1). Classification (GTDB taxonomy): domain Bacteria; phylum Patescibacteriota; class Gracilibacteria; order Absconditabacterales; family Absconditicoccaceae; genus CAYLWY01. Next base: position 2,499 of record CAYLWY010000001.1, on the reverse strand, counting down.
CCCAGTCAATCATTCTTGTTCTATGCAATCGTAACGAGTAATAGCAGTCTTCATACGCTCTAAGGCTTCGTCAGGACTTTCCCCAACTGTGATGCAACCTGGCTCATCTATAACCGTCATTACCCAATACTTGGCGCGTTTGTCATATATTAACCGATACCCATAAGCTTCGGAAAGTTTAGGCGAGCTTGGCGTCGGAGGTTTCGCAGGCTCGTTGATAAACCACAATACTACAGCAAGTACTATTAGCAGTATACTATATTGTCCAATATCCCAATAAGTACCGTGGTCTATTATCCCAAATATAAATAACCAAATACCTATCAGCACCAGTATAAGAGAGAGTATTCTTAATGCTTTCATTAGTCAAAGATTTTGTCTAATAGTTTATTAATTCCTGTTATAGCTACGTTAAGTAACGAGCTTAAGCCTAAATGAGGGCGTTTTTCTGTTATTATTTCCCACATTGTAAATGCCACCGGAATCGCGAGAATGGAAAATATCCATGTAAAAATAACCAATTCCCCGGGTACCTCCCAAGTAAAAAGTTTCCATATTACGAATCCAACTACAGTCCAATAGAGGGCTGTATAAAATTTTTCATGTCCCTTCATAGTGTTAATTGTTTTTGGAAAGCAATGTCAGCCACCTCCTCTTCTATCAATTTACCCTTGATAAAGTACTGATGTATCAAGGTGTTAACTAGACGAGCCCCTAATGTATTCATTTCGTGGTTCCTTTTAAGGAAAGCCTTAATCTCGGTAGTTGCCGTATCCAGGTCTGCGTCTTTGAATAATTTACAATACATCTGCAATAGAGTAGACTGATCTACAATAGCAAACAGGTCGTCAATGGTAAGTGGTTTGGTGTTGTAGACCAACCCAACACGGCCTAAGAACTCGGTCTTTAGTCCAATTTCCCGTAACCTATCAAGGTCAATTCCCTCCTCTCCATTAAAAGCGCCGGCAAAGATAAACAGTACGTTTTTCGTAGGAGCATTGATGTATTTACCATAGTCCCCAAACACACTGGCGGTATCTGATTCTAATACTTTCAGAAATTCATTTTGTACCCCAGTCGTTGACTCGTGAGCACACGAATCATTGCTGTTTCCAGAAATGAAGAGTTTGTCGAATTCGTCTACGAATACCACGCAAGGCTTACCCCCTAGTTGTAATAGAGGTGATAAGGCCTTAGAAAGGCTATTACCTGAAGCGCCCTCTTTAGTCAATTGCGCGGCGTTTATTTCCAAAAACCCCAACTCTAATTTCTTGGTTAAGGTTTGGATAGTAAACGACTTACCAGAACCGGAAGGCCCCGTTAAGATAAAATGCGGCCGAATGGCGCAGCTAGATGTCTTGAATATCTCAAGAATACGAGATATTTCGTGAATTAGTTGATCTTGTCCTACAATATCCATAATACTTTATTAATACTTTATTTACAGTTCTAAAATTCGTAGAAAAGAGTTATCCTCTTCGGCGTATACTAGATCAAATTGCTCGTTTTGTCCAACTCTATAGTTAAATCGCGTCGCACCAGAGTCCCACCTAACCACAGCCCAACCATTCATAGATTCTCCCGTAATAGTCCCAAGGCCTGTTGCATTCGGAACTACCTCATCTTTAATGTCCCAAGTGTCTTGGACATTCCACTTCCAATCAGGGCCCCGTCTAACTCTAGCCCCTATGTCTACCTGTCTTACTACTTTCATATTATAATTTTACAGGTTAAATAAGCCTTCAAAGCCATTTTCTACGTAAGCTAACTGACTTAGTGGAACGGAATCTACGTGACCGGAATCCCAAGTGACTACCACATATTGGCTGCCGCCAAAACCTGTTACACTCCCATGCCCAGAGGCGGATTCGTCCATCCCCGTTCCTACTCCTTTGCAAAAGTAGTTAATGTTCCCGCGATTCCAGTGAGTACTAGGCTTAACCCGTTCGCCGACTTCGGGAGACGTTACTAATTTCTCCATGTTATGTAATTTGTTATATTATCGTGGCTTTATCACCTTCAAATAGTACCTCAGTTGCGTAGCCTCGCAATACTACTCGTGGTTGCCTATTATTCCACTTGGTTTCTACAGGCACTTTACATTCGATGTCTTTTACAGGTATACACTTACCGCCCCAACGAAGCGTAAGCATCCCGGTCTGCTTCCTAAAGTGGAAGAAAAATCTACGTTTCTTGTTCATATTTCTTCTTTAATTCTGCTAGTAAAGCACGTTCCTTTGCTTCTTTATGTATTTGCGAAGTCTTCTCAGCTTCCCTTTTAGATTTGCGCCTTTCATACGTCATAATGGTTTTTGATGAAATAATCAAATAGCTCTTCTACGGTGCTGCACTTGTGGATAATCATCGCCTCGTACATTTGCTTAGTGAAACCGTGGAGCTTTGGATCAGATATCCATCTAGCAAATGCTACTGATTGCATTTTGGCAAATTCAATCATCGCTTGTTCTACTTGTTCACTAAAACAAACCATCTTATCAG